>CAYFMO010000060.1:0-7140 GCA_964344225.1 uncultured Muribaculaceae bacterium
AAATGGTAAGACTATACACGATTACATCACTGGAACAACTTGTGGCGCATGGTGGTATGGAACTATATGCGTAGATGGTGCTCCGAATGGTTATGGTGTACACGAATTTGATGGGAATAAATTAGTTGATCACTACTACAAGGGGACTAATTATGATAGAAGTTTCCAAATGAGGGCTTATAAAGTTAAGGATGTGCCTCCATTTACTGCAACTGTTGAAGGGCAAAGTGTATTTCTTCAATATGCCAGTGGTATAACCGATAATATGATTGTAGTAAATGCTTGGAATGCAGATGCTTCTTGGACTCTTGATGTATATGAAAATGGAGTGAAGACAGGTAAAATGAAAAATAAGTCAATGCGAGATATTTGGGCTAAATACTACTTTGCTAATTACGCAAATAGAACTTCAAAATCATATTTCAATGCTTATCACCATATGTATTACTATACCCCACAGAATTTAGACGCAGAAATTGAAATAGTTGCAACTGATTCTAAATATAATAAGGAGTATAGGGTGAGTAAATTTACGACTATAGAGCCACAAGATTTACCTTATGGATATCTATAAACCTTCACTTTTAAAATATATTTGAAATTTACAACTTAGATTAATAAATTTGCGTACTTCATTCCGGGATACGCAAATTTGTTTTAAATAGAAACGCTAAAAGAATATTTCATGAACTTACATTTGAATAGATTATTTGGCATTTTTTTACTTGCCGCCTTAGTTTCTTGCGCAACAAGGCCAGCGAGATCTAATGGTGCTCAATCATTAACTGGATTTACTTATCCTCCTATTGAAGAAAGCATAGCAGAAGATTCGACTTTTTTACACGGTCTTTATAGGGCCTATCCTTTCCGTGAAGTTAATCTAACTGGCCCCAAAGGATATAAACCAGTGTACATCAGCCATTTCGGAAGACATGGTTCTCGCACATATGTTAATGAAAAGGAATATAATTTAATTCACAAGTTATTTCAAGATGCCTACAACAAAGATTTACTAACACAAACAGGGCTGAAATTTTATGATGTCTTTATGCCTGTTTATGATGCAGAAATTGTAGGTAAAGTTGGGATGTTAACTCCATTTGGGAAAAATGAAATGGCTCGACACGGAAGAGATATGTATGAAAGATATACTGAACTCTTCTATGAGGGCGCCAAAGTTGATGCAAAATCCACAACTGTTCCCCGTGTTATCGAATCCATGCACATCTTTTGCGACACTTTGCAAGCGTTAGCTCCAGGTATTACTTTAATTAGGTCATCGGATGAAAAACATATGCCTATGCTTGTGGGCGTCGTGAAGTCAAACCCTAGAGTCACTCAGTTCGACATAGACAACCTGAGTACAAAAGGACGTTGGGGAAATGATTATAGAGAAATGAGGAGAAAAGGAATAGATACAACTGCTTTTTTGACAAAATTTTTCAAAGACCCATCAATTATATATGAACAAGGTAGTAGTTACAAGGCTTTAAATTACATTCAGGTAATGTACAATATATGCGCAGATGCAATTTGTATAGATCCCACATTCACGTGGCTTCAGGATTTCTATACAAAAGAAGAAGCCCTAAATTATTGGAGAATAACAAATCTTAAGTTTTATGCTATGGCTGGCCCATCTGGATATTCTAACGGAAGGACTTGGGCTCATATTAGAACTATGCTAAATGATATACTTGCCAACGCTCGTTATGACTTAGAATCGGGAGAATATACAGCAAGACTTAGGTTTGGCCACGATTACCAAATTGTGAATATGCTCACCCTACTTGATGTCGAGGGATGGAATACATTAGTAGCAGAAGCAGATGACGTCGAAAAAGTATTTAGGTACCAGCAAGTCACAATGGCAAGTAACATTCAATTCGTTTTCTGGCAGAACTCCAAAGGAAGAATCATAGTACGCCTCCTGTTCAATGACAATGACATAGACCTACCTATTAAAAAGGTCAAACGCCACTACTACGACTGGAATGACCTCCAAGAATATCTAGAAGAAAGACTAAATGTAGCTGAAGCTATTCTAAACACTTAAAAAATTAACGAACTGCTGAATTCCAAGTGCCATCTTGGGATAAGTTTTTATTGGCACCGCCGCTTCGTGGTTGCCACAGAAAAGGTAGTTCTTGCGACCGATGGCAAGTGGTCTGATTGCGTTTCCAACGATAGTATTGGTGAGGAGCTATTCCTTTTCTAGCAAGGTAATTTCGTAAAGTCATTTTCTGTTCAGCGCATTCGCGACCAATCTGTTCAATTTCTTCTCGTGTAAGCATAATTCTGATTTTTTTACAAAAGTAGCGAGGATGTCTCCCCGCTACAATATGCATTTGGTCGGATGCTTACTTTTTGCTAAACTGGATTGCAAGCAAATCGAATAATTCGTGTGCGTTCCAGTCAAGGAACGGTATAATTAATCTGTTCTCCTGCTGGATTGCAAACGAAAGTGGCAATCGGTGTGCGCTCCAGTCAATTATAAAAAGAGAGAATTCATAAAAGGGCATTAAAAAAGCGTAAGCCATTGTATTTTAACGACTTGCGCTTTTGTAGCCCCGAGCAGAATCGAACTGCTATCTAAAGTTTAGGAAACTTCTATTCTATCCGTTGAACTACAGGGCCAATTTGAAAAAAGACTGATTACTCAGCCTTTTTCTCTATGATCTGACGACCTCTGTAGTAACCGCACTCTGGGCAAACTCTGTGGTATAGAGTTGCTGCTCCACAATTTGAACAAGTTGAAAGTGTTGGTACTACAGCAACGTCATGTGTTCTTCTTTTGTCACGTCTCTGCTTCGACGTTTTGCGTTTTGGATGTGCCATTGTTGTATGTTTTTAATTATTATTATATTTCAATTAATTCTTAAATAAGTCTTTTAAACTTGCAAATGGATTATGCTCCTCTTGCTCATCTTTTGTTTCTTCTGAAAAATCCTCATCTGAAAACCCTATAAGATATTTAAGAGCTTCTGGGTTACATTCTCCCTCTGGATGTACACATTGAATTGGTAAAGAAAGGCATACATAATCATATATAACCTGACTCATATCATACTCTGTCACATCTGATTCCAAGAAAATAGTTTCTCTTTCCTCATCTTCTACATCTTCAGATTCTTCTTCAGGGCCATATTTAAGTGAAAGCCTTATATCTAGTTCAATCGGCCTTATTAGATTCTCGAGACATCTATTACATTCTAATGTTAAGTCTCCTTCAACTATGCAATCCACACCTATATAAGATCCCGATTTTTCTACGACTACCTCCACACTCAAATTAGCATCAAGTATTTCAGAATTTTCAAAATCTTCGAAGAACTTTTTACAAGCAGTCCAGGAAAACCTTGTCTTCCCAGCAGTTAACCCATTTAAAGGTATTAAAAAATCATTCATAGTGACCAATAAACAGATTTGAGCCTGCGAAGTTAACAATAATTTTTAGAATTTCAAAAAATCTATTGTCTTTTTCTATCTATCTCCTTTAGTAAGATTTTTCTAATTCTCATAGATTTAGGGGTAACCTCAACTAGTTCATCCTCTTGAATATATTCTAAGGCTTCCTCTAACGAAAACACAATTGGAGGAGGAAGCAACACTTTTTCATCACTTCCTGCAGCACGTACATTAGTTAGTTTCTTCGTCTTACAAATATTTATATTAAGATCCAGTTCTCTAGAATGTTCCCCAACTACTTGTCCCTCATATATTTCCACTCCAGGTTCAATGAAAAATCTACCTCTATCTTTTAGCTTATCCATTGAATACGCTACTGCCAATCCTGTCTCCAAAGAGACCAAAGAACCGTTTGTTCTATGTTCCACATCACCCTTATAAGGCTCATATCCTTTATATCGATGCGCAACTACTGCCTCACCATGAGAAGCAGTAAGCAAGTTACTCCTTAATCCTATTAGGCCACGTGCAGGAATATCAAATTCAAGATGAGTCCTATCCCCTTTTGAATCCATATGAATCAAAGCAGCCTTCCTACGAGTTGAAATCTCTATCACCTTACCAACAAACTCTTCAGGAACATCCACAGTCAGGTTTTCAATTGGCTCGCAACGAACCCCGTTGATTACCTTATCTAACACCTTTGGTTGACCTACTTGAAGTTCAAAGCCCTCGCGACGCATAGTTTCTATAAGCACTGATAGATGAAGTACACCACGACCATATACTATAAATGAATCTGCATTCACACCTGGCTTTACTCTTAGTGCAAGATTTTTCTCCAATTCTTTCTCTAAACGTTCCTTTAAATGTCTAGATGTCACATATTTACCTTCGCGACCAAAGAATGGAGAATTATTAATACAGAAAAGCATACTCATAGTAGGCTCATCCACTGAAATCGATGGGAGTGCTTCAGGATTTTCAAAGTCAGCAATTGTATCACCTATCTCAAAGTCTTCAATACCAACAACAGCACAAATATCGCCACATTGCACACGCTCTACTTTAGATTTCTCAAGACCACTAAAAACCATCAATTCCTTTATTTTCTGCTTTTGTTGAATGTCATACCTCTTACATAAAGTAATATTCATACCTGCTTTTAACTCCCCTCTTGCTACTCTCCCAACTGCAATTCTGCCCACATAGGGAGAATATTCTAGAGAAGAAATCAACATTTGCGGGGTTCCTTCACGTGTTTCTGGAGCAGGTATTACCTCTAAAATAGTATCAAGTAATGCAGTAATATCCGTTGTTGGCTTTCTCCAATCATAAGACATCCAACCTTGCTTTGCGCTTCCAAATATTGTACGAAAATCCAATTGATCCTCTGTAGCTCCAAGAGCAAACATCAAATCAAAAACCTCTTCTTGGACCTCCTCTGGACGACAATTTGTTTTATCTACTTTATTGATTACCACAACTGGTTTCTTACCCATTTCGATTGCCTTCTGAAGTACATATCTTGTTTGTGGCATACAGCCTTCAAAAGCATCCGCAAGGAGGATAACACCATCAGCCATATTTAATACACGCTCAACTTCACCGCCGAAATCACTATGGCCTGGAGTGTCTATAACATTGATTTTAACCCCCTTATATGTAACAGAAACATTCTTAGCTAAAATTGTAATACCTCTCTCTCTTTCAAGATCATTATTATCCAAAACAAGTTCTCCCAACTTATCTTGTTCTCTCACAAGATGAGCTTGATAAATCATCCTATCCACGAGAGTAGTTTTACCATGGTCCACATGGGCTATAATTGCTATATTTCTAATGTTTGTATTTATTTCCATAATGATATAATAATTTTCTTATAAAGGGTGTGCAAGAAGAGGGTGCAAAATTAGTCAAAAAAATTAGAATCTTTTGTTATTTTCATTTTTATACGCCATATTATATAAAAATTTTGTAGAAAAATTTGAACAAATTTAAATCTATCGAAACTATTTTTTAATTTTGCGGCGGCTTTAGCATATTCACGAAACTTCAACATATTATGAAACAAGACATGATCGTCATTTTAGACCTAGGAAGTCAAGAAAATACAGTTCTAGCAAGAGCAATTCGTGACCTAGGAGTTTATAGCGAAATTTATCCACATGACATAAGTGCTGCTGAGCTTCAGTCTCTGCCTAATGTGAAAGGTGTAATTATCAATGGTGGACCTAATAATATTATAGATGGTGAAGCTATTGATGTGCTACCTGAAATTTATGATGCAGGCTTTCCTGTAATAGCTGCAGGACATAATAAGGCTCTATGTAAAGATAAATTAGCCGAATTTACTAATGATGAGAATGCTATAAAAAGGGCAATTAAAGTTTTTGTTTTTGATGTTTGCAAAGCAGAGCCAAACTGGAATATGAAAAACTTTGTAGCTGACCAGATTTCACTCATTCGCAAACAAGTTGGTGACAAAAAAGTGCTTCTGGCTCTTTCTGGTGGCGTTGATAGTTCAGTTGTCGCTGCACTTTTACTTAAGGCTATTGGTAAAAATCTTGTTTGTGTCCATGTGAACAATGGCTTAATGCGTAAGGGCGAATCAGAAAATGTTGTAGAAGTATTTAGAAATCAGCTACTTGCAAACCTTATTTATGTAGATGCTACTGATAGATTTTTAAATAAGCTTGAAAACGTAGCAGATCCTGAAAAGAAAAGAAAAATTATTGGCGAGGAATTTATTAGAATATTTGAAGAAGAAGCTCGTAAACAAGATGGTATTGAATTCCTAGCTCAAGGAACTATATATCCTGATATAGTAGAAAGTGGGACCAAGACTGCGAAATGTGTAAAATCACATCATAATGTTGGTGGTCTTCCTGAAGACTTGCAGTTTGAACTAGTT
Source organism: uncultured Muribaculaceae bacterium (assembly GCA_964344225.1). Taxonomy (GTDB): domain Bacteria; phylum Bacteroidota; class Bacteroidia; order Bacteroidales; family UBA932; genus Cryptobacteroides. The sequence goes on from CAYFMO010000060.1 coordinate 6,323, forward strand.
GAACCACTAAGGCAATTATTTAAAGATGAAGTTCGTGCTTGCGGTTTAGAATTAGGTCTACCTTATGAAATGGTATATCGTCAACCGTTCCCTGGTCCAGGCCTAGGTGTACGTTGTCTTGGTGCAATAACAAGAGATAGGCTTACTGCCGTTCGTGAATCTGATGCAATATTACGCGAGGAATTCGCAAAAGCAGGTTTAGATAAAAAAGTATGGCAATATTTCACATTAATTCCAGACTTTAAATCAGTCGGAGTTAAAGATAATGCTCGCTCCTATGACTGGCCAGTAATCATCCGTGCCGTGAATACTATTGATGCTATGACTGCTACTATTGAGCAAATTGATTGGCCTATCTTATTAAAAATCACAGAGAGAATCCTAGCAGAAGTTCCAAACGTTAATCGCGTCTGCTACGACCTCTCCCCAAAACCATCAGCTACAATAGAATGGGAATAAAACATTCCATCATCCAACTCTGTCAGTATGCAAGAAAGTTGCTAATTCAAATTTATCCAATAAAGAAGAAATACTTTCAATACTTACAAAGACTACACATTGAAATATGTAGCCAATCCTGGCAATGTTGCAACATTCAACAATAACGTTGTAAACAACTCTGAAAACTTTGTAGAGTTAGGTTCACCTGTTTATCCAGGAAGCAATTACACTGCTAATATCAACAACACAACTCTTGGCGCAGGAGTAAATCCATACGTTATCGCAAACAATGAGGGGCAAACTTTTAATGTTAACTAAAAGGAATAAATAATTCTAACCTAAATTATATATAGCAGCGTCTTCAATGTAAAGACGCT
>CAYFMO010000061.1:0-6585 GCA_964344225.1 uncultured Muribaculaceae bacterium
TTGCATTGTTATAATCAGCATCTTGTTCTACTTTCTTAAGAGCTTTCTTAGCTTTACCTAGTTGGTCATTTTCAATATAAACAAGAGCTAGGTTATATTGAGCTGTTTGACTCTCATATTTCTCAACTGCTTTCTTATAAAGAGCCTCTTTGTCATCTGCTTCTTTAACTAGAGTTGCAGCGCGAAGAATAGCTGTTTCATCAAGAACATCAATGTTCTCCTCAACTAATTGAAGAAGTTCTTCGTTAGTGTAATTAGTGTACTCAACATTAGCAATGAATCTAGCGCGACGAAGTTCTGGAAGAACGTTCTTTGCTAGAGTTGTATAAACTGCAGACATGTTCTTAATTTCTTTCTCACGAACTGCAGGGTCGCTATACATAGAAAGAACGCGGATGATAAGATCCTTATCTTCAATGTCTGATTGAGCTACTAGTTCTTGGAAACCTTCCCAGTCTTGACCAACGCTTTGTACGCTTACAGGTGCTTCTGTTGGACGATCTTTTGTAACTTTTTGTAGAGCCTTTTCAGCTGTTGTTGAACGCTTGTCTGAAAGTTTAGTGTTAAGCTCCTCTCCGCCATCTGGAGAAGCATAAGCTACTACATCTGTACCAACTAGTTCTTTGCGCTCGTTAGCCTTAATTTCATCAAGAGCTGCTTGGAAATCTTTAACTGATTGTGAACGAAGCTCACTGTTTCTAACTTCTGCACTGTTGATGTTGTAAAGAATTTGGCCTTCTGCTGTTTGTTTGATAATTTCTTGATAACCATCTTCTTTATAATCTAACTTACCCTTCTTGCAAACTAGCATATAAGTAGTATTTGCGCCATCTGCAACTTTCTTAACTGGAAGGTCAACAAATTTAGCTTTGTATCTAACAACACCACGAAGCTCTAAATGACCTTTTTCCATACCTGGAACATAAGTAAAATGAACTTTCTTTGTAACTGTTGCACCATCAGAAGGAACAACTTCATAGTTTTCTTTTACTTTCTCTCCTTGGAATGTGTAAGGCTGCATCTTTGCTTCACCACCTTCATAAACATAAACAGGAGTTACGTCAAGAATTGCTTTTGGATGGAAATACTCTGCTGGATAAGTTACAGATACTGTTGCATCGATTTCACCACCAACTACTTCTAAAACTGCAGGATCGCTTGTTACAATCACGTTCTCTGCCATTTCAGCCATTTTCTCTGGTGAGCTACAAGCTAGAGCTGCAAAACCAAGAATCGCTGCAAATAAAAATTTTGTTGCTTTTTTCATCTTTTTTGTAATATTTTAACGGTTTATAGCTATTTCTTTTCTTACACTTACTTCCACACGGACATAAGCGATGCAAATATAAGCAATATTTTGTATTTTTTTTCATATTCTGGCACATAATTTAACCTGTTTTAGTAACTTTGTGCGCTATGACAAGTAAAGAATTACAAACTCTCAAGAATAAGTTCGATATAATCGGCAATGATCCTGGGCTAAATAGAGCCTTGGAGATTGCTGTAACTGTTGCTCCTACTGACATAACTGTCTTAGTTGTAGGAGAAAGCGGGGTAGGAAAAGAGAACATCCCAAAAATTATACACCAAAATAGTATCCGAAGGACTAAGAAATATTTTGCTATAAACTGCGGAGCTATTCCAGAGGGAACTATCGATTCTGAGCTTTTTGGCCACGAAAAAGGCTCTTTTACAGGAGCCAATGAAATGCGTAAAGGATATTTCGAGGAAGCAGATGGTGGTACTTTATTTCTAGATGAGATAAGCGAACTTCCACTTGCCTCTCAAGCAAAACTTCTAAGGGTACTTCAATCAGGAGAGTTTATTAGAGTTGGCTCTTCGAAGGTCTTGACTACAGATGTTAGGGTAATCGCTGCAACTAACACTAATTTAAAACACGCTGTAGATAGGGGGAAGTTCCGTACAGACCTATTTTATCGTCTCAATGCTGTGACCATAAAAATGCCCGCACTAAGGGAGCGCCCAAATGATATTCATCTGCTATTCAGGAAGTTTGCTTCGGATTTTTCATCAAAATATGGCCTTTGTGGAGTTAATCTTACTGACGAGGCCGCCTTTGCTTTAAAGAAGTATCGTTGGCCTGGAAATATTAGACAGCTGAAAAATTTTGCAGAAAAGGTTACGATATTGGAAAGTGCTAGACAAAACGTTACTGACGGAAGGTGCACAATTGACTCTGGGGCTATATTAAAGTATATTCCTAAGGATTCTGAAAATCTACTCCCAGCAACGACGGCTCAGCTTGGCTATGATGAGCAGCCTTGGGAAAGAGAAGCAATCATAAGAGCCCTCTATCAATTACGTCAAGATGTAGATTATCTTAAAAAGGTAATAACGGGAGCGTCTATGCCAATTCCTCCTACACCTGTACTAGAATCTCCTTCTTCTACTGGAGAACAAAATTGGAATATAGAACCCCAGAGACACCACGGCAATCAAATAGTTGAGACCCCTGAAGAGCAGGAAATAGAAGAAGCAAAGCCGAAAAAATTAACTATTCAGGATAAAAATGAAGAGTTAATAGTAAAAGCCTTAGAAAAGCACGACGGAAATAGAAAAAGGGCGGCTGCAGATTTAGGTATTTCCGAAAGAACCCTTTATAGAAAGATTAAACAAATGGGATTATAATGAAAATAAATAAAAGAATATCTACTGGTTTGATGGTGGCGACTCTTTGTTGTGTAGCTCTCATCATAAAGTCCTGTGGAATATATTCATTTACTGGGACATCCATCCAGCCCGACGTTAAGACTGTAACGATTAATTACTTTGAATACAAGGCTTTAAGGGTTAATCCTACACTTAGCGCCTCTCTAACAGATGCCTTACAAGAAAAATTTAGAAGATTGACAAAATTAGAGCAGGTAGATGTAGAGGGAGATTTAGAAATTGAGGGAGAAATTACAGGTTACGACGTGAGGGCGATGGCGGTAACTGCAAATGAACAAGCTTCTCAAAACCGCTTAACGGTAACAGTGAAAATTTATTTTACAAATAGAAAATATCCAGAAGAAGATGCAGAAAAATCGTTTTCGGCTTATGCAGACTTCGATGCAATGCAGCCTCTTGATGCTGTAGAACAGACTTTGACCGAAGAAATTATTGAAAAGCTTTGTGAGGATATTTTTAACGGAACAGTAGCTAACTGGTAAAAACCTTGTGAAAAAAGATTGAAAATGGAGGACTTTGTAGATATAAATAAGCTCAGCATAGATGAATTAGCTGGCGTTGTAAATACTTATCCTTGGTATGCTCAAGCAAGATTAAAACTTTGTGAAAAGCTTGCTGATATGGGAGAAGATTGGGTAGATTCTCACCTCGTTGAGGCTAGTCTATATGTTAGTCATTCCTCAAAGCTCACTCAGCTCAAGAAAAAAGTTCATAAGGACTACTCCGATGATGAAGCAGGAAAGCTTTTAAAGAAATATATACAAGAAAACATAGAGGCGAAAAAAGCAGAAAGCAAAACAAGTAGTAGAAGGGTTCGTGTTGTAGGGGGAGATTATTTTTCACAAGAAGAATACGATAGTGTGAGAAAGGCTGACGACAACGTGTTCGCGAAAAACGCTTTTAAAGCAAGGGCTAGCATAACTAGTCAAGAGAGCCCAAAACACGACACTTTTGATTTATATACAGAAACATTAGCTGAAATTTATGCAGAACAAGGGTATTATGAGCAGGCAAAAGACATTTATTCTAAACTAATTTTGTCAAATCCAGAAAAAAATGCTTACTTTGCAACCCTTATTGAAAAAATGAATCAAGAAATAAAAAATAATAATTAAGAATATGAGCGTAACATTTACAATTCTATCGGTGCTTGTTCTTATTGCTAGTATTTTAATGACACTTATTGTTCTTCTACAGAATAGTAAAGGTGGTGGACTAGCAAGTAATTTTGCGGTTGGTAACCAAGCGTTTGGTGTTCGTCAAACTACAGACCTACTAGAAAAAATCACATGGGGCCTTGCTGCCTTCATTTTCTTGTTTTCTGTTATTTGTACATTCACACTTAATACAGATAAAAAAGTAGAAGACATTGTTATTTCTACTGGAACAGAGGAGATTGTTGAAGAACCTATCACAACTCCTGCTCCTGCAGAACTAAAAATTTCTACTGAAGAAACAGCTGAAACCCCTGCAACTCCAGAGGAATAGCCTAGCACCCTGCTGACATTTTGTCAGTAAAAGGCCTTTGGAATATATTTTGACGATAGTCGTTTGTCCCTTTGGACAGACGACTATTGCTTTTTATACATAGTCCAATTAGTTGATATTTAAAAAAATAATAATATGCAAAACAAATTAGAAAATCTACAAAAGTTTGCTACCAACCTAAATGAGTTGGCTACGCAAGGTAAACTCGACCCTGTTATTGGTCGAGACGAAGAGATTCGTAGAGTCCTTCAGATACTTAGTAGAAGGACTAAGAACAACCCCATTCTAGTGGGAGAGCCTGGAGTGGGTAAAACAGCTATTTCAGAAGGTATCGCACAGAATATTGTGAATGGGAATGTACCTGAAAATCTAAAATCAAAAACAGTATACTCACTTGATATGGGAGCCTTGATTGCAGGAGCAAAATATCAAGGAGAGTTTGAGGAAAGGCTGAAAGGAGTTGTAAAAGAAGTTGTTGATAGCGACGGAGAAATCATTCTTTTTATAGATGAAATTCATACTCTTGTGGGCGCTGGGCGCACTTCTGGTGCGATGGATGCTTCAAATATTTTAAAACCAGCTCTTGCCAGGGGTGAGCTTAGGACAATTGGTTCTACAACTCTTGATGAATATCAAAAATATTTTGAGACCGACAAGGCTCTTGAAAGAAGGTTCCAAATGGTTACAATTGATGAGCCTTCGCCTGCTGCTTCTATCTCTATAATGAGAGGCTTGAAAGAAAGGTATGAGAACCACCATAAGGTTAGAATTGAAGACGACGCTTTAATTGCCGCTGTTGAACTTTCTACTAGGTATATCTCTAATAGATACCTCCCAGATAAGGCAATTGACCTAGTAGATGAGGCAGCATCTAAGCTAAGATTAGAGATGAATTCTGTTCCTGAACCTATTGATAACCTCAATAGTAGAATAAGACAATTAGAAATTGAGAAGGCTGCTATTAAGAGGGAGGGAGTGTCTCTTAAGATGGATAAAATCGAAGAAGAGCTCAAGCAATTAGAGGAAGAAAGGACAGCTCTTATGAAGAGATGGGAAGAGGAAAAAGGAATTCTTACGGAACTTCAAGAGGCTAGACAAAAGGTAGAGGATTATAAAATAGCTGCAGCTAATGCAGAACGAGCTGGCGATTTTGGAAAAGTCGCAGAATTAAGATATGGTAAAATTGCAGAGCTTAAGGCAAAAATTGATGAGCTTAGCGCAAAACAAGCAGCTATTGAAAACCCTATAGTTACAGAAGCAGTTACACCAGAAGATATTGCTGAAGTTGTAGCAAAATGGACAGGTATTCCCGTGAAAAAAATGCTGGAAAGCGAGAAGGTGAAGCTTCTAAGAATGGAGGAAGAGCTACATAAGAGGGTCGTAGGACAAAGATCAGCTATTGAAGCTGTTTCGGATGCGGTTAGACGCTCTAGGGCAGGGTTACAAAATGAAAAACGCCCGATTGGCTCTTTCCTATTTATGGGAACAACTGGAGTAGGAAAAACAGAATTAGCTAAAGCCCTTGCAGAGTTTCTATTTAACGATGAAACTATGATGACTAGAATTGATATGAGTGAGTATCAAGAAAGACATTCTGTTAGCCGTCTAGTGGGAGCTCCCCCAGGATATGTAGGTTACGATGAAGGTGGTCAACTTACAGAGGCCGTAAGGAGGAAACCGTATTCCGTAATCTTACTTGATGAGATTGAAAAAGCACATCCTGATGTGTTTAACATACTTCTACAGGTTTTAGATGATGGTCGTTTAACCGACAATAAAGGACGTACTGCAGACTTTAAGAATACCATTCTTATAATGACTTCAAACGTTGGCGCTGGAGTTATACAGAGCTATATGGAAGACCTTCCTGAAAGAGGAAAAGAAAGAGATGAGCGCCTCGCAAATTGCCGCGATGAGGTAATGGAGATACTTAAAAAGACTGTTCGTCCAGAGTTCTTAAATCGTATTGATGAAATCATTATGTTTGAGCCTCTATCACAAACTGATATTAAAGAGATTCTTGAAATTATGATTAGAGACCTCAAAGAGAAGTTAGCTGAAAGTGATGTTTCAATTGAGTTTACAGACGAATTTAAGGACTATATGAGCACCAAAGGCTATGACCCTGCATACGGCGCTAGGCCTATTAAACGTCTAATGCAGAGAGAGTTAATCAATCTTCTTGCAAAGGCAATACTCGACGGAACTGTACAGAAAGAGTCTGTAATTGAGGTCTCAATAAAAGACGGAAAAGTTCATATAAAAAATAAATAAAATTAATTTTTATATAAAAAAACACATATTGACTACAATATTAAGGGGTTACAAATAAAGAGATTTTTTAAACCCGATTAGTAGGAAAATCGATGACATAATTTCGCTATTATTTTAGTATCTTTGTCCACT
>CAYFMO010000062.1:0-6565 GCA_964344225.1 uncultured Muribaculaceae bacterium
CTTGCTATATGCAGGCATATTCTTATTTACAGTTGTCATAATTTCTTCTGTAATTTCTTCTGTAATTGCATCTACACTAGCATTTTCTGCCTTAACCTTGTCTTGATCAAGATACACAAGAGCAACTAATTTATTAGACCTATCAATAACAATAGACTCAGCCACATATGATATATTATTAATAATCGCTTCTATCTCCTCTGGATAAATATTTTGACCATTAGAAGATAGTATCATATCCTTACTACGTCCACGAATGAAGATATTACCTTGAGCATCAATAACTCCGAGGTCACCTGTATTCATCCAGCCATCCTTTGTAAAAGCTGCCGCTGTAGCCTCTGGATTTTTATAATATCCACTCATAATACTAACTCCTTTCGCTTGAATCTCTCCAACAATATTTTGCTGGTCTGGAGAATCAATACGTACTTCTGCATAATCTATTTCTCTACCAACAGAACCTGGAGCAAAAGTGTCCCAAGGGGCATAAGCCACAAGAGGAGCAGCCTCTGTCATACCATAACCAACAGTATAAGGTAGCTTAAATCTTCTAAACCACTTTTCAACTTCTGGATTAAGTGCCGCACCACCCATAATAATACAACGAACATTACCACCGAATGCATTCATTAATGTAGTTCTAATTTTCTTAAAAATAAGCTGTTTAATGCCTGGCAATTTAGTCAAGACCTTCATAACTGGCTTATTTAGAACTGGTAGAACCTTACCCTTAAATATTTTCTCAATTACTAGGGGAACTGTCACAACAAGATATGGTTTAACCTCAGCCATTGCACCTAAAAGAAGTGCTGGAGTTGGAGCTTTACCTAGACAGTAGATAGCAGAACCCGCAGAAATTGGATAAATAAATTCGAACATCATTCCATACATATGAGCCATAGGAAGCATCGAAACAATGGCATCAGTGCTATCTGAAGGCATCCATTTTTGACCGAAATCAACGTTTGCAGAAAGAGACTCATAACGAATCATTACGCCTTTAGGAGCTGATGTTGTACCAGAAGTATAGTTAATAATTGCTAAATCTTTTGCATTGTTGGTCGGGAACGATACATCTTTCTTTGAAAATCCTTTTGGATACTTTTCTGCAAACAATGTATCTAAGTTACCAGCAACTTCTTTTATAGTTTTATTCTTTGCATATAGAAGTGTGAAATCACTCATATCAACAACTGCTTTTAAACCAGGCATTTGTTTTATATCTAATTTTGCCCAAATATCAGCATCTGTGAATAGCAAAACAGCCTCTGAGTGATCTACCAATGAATTTACACTGTCTGGATGAAAATCTGCCAGAATTGGAACAGTAACAGCTTCGTAAGTATTAGAAGAAAAGAACGATACTCCCCAACGAGCCGAGTTTTTTGCACAAATAGCAATTCTATCTCCTCTCTCTATCCCTATTTTTTCAAATAGTATATGCATTCTTGCTATTTCTTTTGCAAGATCCCCAAATGTAAAATGTTCTCCTTTGTAATTGCATAGGGCCTTATTCTCCCAATAATTTTTAATAGATTTCTCTAGACTTGATAAGTAGTGTTTCATATTTTATTTATAATTTTGATTTTTTAAAAACTGATTATTATGTGTCAAAAGTACCAAATTTATCCTCACTGATTATGATTTATATTATATTTGTGGTGAAAGTTAAATATATGTGATATTTTAATGAGTTAAATTACAGATAAATATGAGTAGAAAACCTATTGTGGCACTTATTTATGATTTTGATGGGACACTTTCTCCTGGTAATATGCAGGAATATGGCTTTTTCCCAGCTATAAATAGGACCCCTGACGAGTTCTGGCAAATTAGTGATAATATTGCAAAAGAACAAGATGCAAGCAATATCTTAAGTTATATGAAGATGATGATCGTCGAAGCAAAGAAAAAAAATATACCACTTCGTCGAGAAACTCTTAGAGAATTCGGCTCTAAAGTTGAATTATACGAGGGAGTGTTGGATTGGTTTACTGAGATAAATAACTATGGGAAAAAGAAGGGTGTAATAACTGAGCATTATATCATATCATCTGGATTGGTAGAAATGATTGAAGGAACAGAAATAGCTAAAGAATTTAAAAAAATCTTTGGTTGTTCTTTTATATATAATGATAAAGGAGAGGCAGCTTGGCCAGCTGTTGCCGTAGATTACACAGCTAAAACTCAATTTTTATTTAAAATAAATAAAGGTATTTTCAGCGTCAGGGATAATAAGATGGTAAATGAGAGTCAGTTAGATGAAACAAAGAGAATTCCTTTTCCTCATATGATATACTTCGGAGATGGTGTAACCGACGTACCAAGTATGAAAATTGTAAAAATGTTCGGTGGACACTCGATAGGGATATATGACCCTAGTTGCGAAGACAAAAAGAAGATGGCTCAAAAACTGCTTAGACAGGATCGTGTTAACTTCATTACCCCCTCTATATATACAAAAGAGAGCAGAACATATAAAATAGTCTGCTCTATTATAGATAAAATTAAAATTGAAAATCAACTTAGGATTTTATCAAAAAAACGATAGTTTATACTATTACTTTCAACTTACTATAAGCTCTTTCCACCTTGGCAAGAGCTTTTTCTACTGTTTCATCAATCGCTAATAGCACTCCTACCCTTCTATGGCCACGCACCTCTGGCTTTCCAAAAATCCTTAATTGTACGCCTGGCTCCTCAAGAACTTTATCTAAGTTATCGAACTCATACTCATTTGTATCACCCTCTATAACAATTGCCTTTGAAGCCGAAGGACCATAAAACCTCACTTCAGGAATAGGCAGTCCTAAGATTGCACGTGCATGAAGAGCAAATTCTGACATATCTTGTGATATCATCGTCACCATCCCTGTATCATGTGGACGTGGAGAAACTTCACTAAAGATAACATCATCTCCCTTGACAAATAACTCCACACCGAAGATCCCATAGCCACCAAGAGCATCTGTAATCTCTTTTGCAATATACTCTGCCTGCTTAATTGCATCTTTTGACATAGCTTGAGGTTGCCAAGACTCCCTATAATCACCATCCACTTGGTGATGTCCTATAGGTTTCAAAAAAGTTGTACCAGAACAATGCCTTACTGTTAATAGAGTTATCTCATAATCAAAATTTACAAAGCCTTCTACTATGACTTTACCTTTGCCTGCTCTACCTCCCTCTTGAGAAATTTGCCAAGATTTATCAATCTCTTCAGGCTTACGAATTACGCTTTGACCATGGCCAGAAGAACTCATAACAGGTTTAACAACACAAGGTATTCCTATTTCCTTTACTGCAACTTCAAACTCTTCTTTGGTTTGTGCAAAACGATAGGAAGAGGTCTTTAAACCTAAGGTCTCAGCAGCAAGGCGCCTAATACCTTCGCGATTCATTGTGAGTCTAGTTGCCTTTGCAGTAGGAATTACATTATATCCCTCTGCCTCAAGCTCAACAAGTTTATCTGTTGCAATTGCCTCAATTTCTGGAATAATGAAATCTGGATCATCTTCCTGTATTGCTGCCTTTAAAGCATCCCCATCTAACATAGATAACACTCTATGAGAATGAGCCACGTGCATAGCTGGAGCATTAAAATACTTATCGTATGCTACAACTTCAACCCCATAACGTTGAAGCTCAATTGCCACCTCTTTACCTAGTTCGCCTGAACCGCAAAGAACTGCTTTTTTTCCAGAAGGAGTAAAGGTTGTTCCAATTTTTGTCATATTATTTACCGTATCTTTTCAAAATATTTTCACCATAAGCATCAATCCTTCTATCACGGAAGAAAGGCCATCCTCTTCTAACATACTCCGTTCTATCTAAATCAATTTCAACTACTCGAACCTCTTCCTCATCACCAAACTCAGTAAGGATTTCTCCTTGTGGACCTGTTGCAAAAGAGCGTCCCCAAAATTTTATTCCCTTTGTACAACCCGAAGGGTCATCTTCTTGACCTACTCTATTTACAACAACAACAGGCAATCCATTTGCAACTGCATGACCTCTTTGTACAAGCTGCCAAGCATCACTTTGAACTTTTTGTTCCTCCTTGGGATCAGTATAAACCCCACCAATAGCTGTCGGATAAATTAAAATCTGGGCTCCGTTTAAAGCCATACAGCGAGCTGCTTCTGGATACCACTGATCCCAACACACTAACACGCCTAAGCTTCCAACTGATGTCTCAATAGGCTTAAATCCCATATCCCCAGGAGTAAAATAAAATTTTTCATAGAAGCAAGGATCATCAGGAATATGCATTTTTCTATAAGTCCCCGCAATGCTTCCATCTTTCTCAAGAACAACAGCTGTATTATGGTAAATACCAGGAGCTCTACGTTCAAAAAGCGAAAGAACAAGTACAATACCTAATTCCTTTGCTAAAGGTCCATAGGTTTCTGTCGATGGACCTGGTATTGGCTCTGCTAAATCACAAAGATGAGCCTCTTCTGTTTGGCAAAAGTAAACCGTATTATGTAGTTCCTGAAGTACAACAAGTTGCGCTCCTTGTTCAGCACATTTTCTAATATTTTTCTTTAGTTTTTCACTATTTGCAACAATGTTATTTCCACAAGACTGCTGCACCATTCCTACCTTTAACAAATTCATAGTATTTCAAATATATTATTTAACAAAACCAGCTGGATATTGCATAGTAACACAATGTAAAGAGCCATGACCTGATAAAAGTGCATAGCAATTTATCACTATGATTTCCCTATCTGGAAAAACTGTTTGTAGTCTTTCCTTTGCAATATCATCAAGTTCAGAACCTACACCGGGCAAAAGGACCGCACCATTAATAATCAAGAAGTTTGCATATGAAGCAGGCAATCTGTAATCATCTAAATATAATGGCTCTGGAAGAGGCAATGGTATTAAGTTATAAGGTTTACCTTCTAATGTTTTAAATCCTTTTAACTGCCTCTCCATTAATGCCAATGATTCATAATGCGGATCTTCTGGATTAGTACATTGCATATAAGCTATAGTATCTGGAGAACAAAAACGAGCTAATATATCAATGTGACTATCTGTATCATCTCCAATAATAGTCCCATGGTCTAACCACAGAATTCTCTCTAGACTAAATGCACCTTTTAATTCTTCTTCAATTTCTTCTTTAGAAAGATACTCATTTCTATTCAACGAACACAAACATTCTGTTGTAGTTAACATAGTTCCTTGTCCATCAGATTCAATACTACCACCTTCCAACACAAAAGGACGCATATCTACGCCTATCACATCTTCTTCAAAGGCTCCACCCAAGAATAACTTTTTAGTAATTTGGTTATCTAAATCTGCTGGAAATTTCAAGCCCCAACCATTGAACACAAAATCATAAAGATATTTTTGTCCGCCTTCATCTATGACAGATATTCCACCGTGGTCTCTAGCCCAGGTATCATTTAGTGGACACTCATAAAATCGAATTTTTTCTAAAGGTAAATTCAGGGATTTCCTTTTAGAAATTCTTTCAATATCTGTCCTACACTCTTCGTAATCTCTTGTTACTATCAATAAAGGTTGAAAGCGAAGAATATGATAGGCAATTTCCACATAACACTCTAAGACCTTCTCTAATTCATACCATTCTGTATCACAATGAGGCCAGGTAAGCTGAACAGCACTTTGCAATTCCCATTCTGCAGGTAATCTTCCCATAATCTATTTTTTAAATGCTTGACAAAGATATAATAAAAAAACAAAAAGGCAGAACCTGAATGCAAGTTCTGCCTTTGTTTTTTAAATCTTCGACAATTTTTATTCGAATGAGATAACTACTGCTCTATCGAATGCAGGATTGTCGCTCTTAACTATGTCTGATCTAACATCGAAATTAGAAGAATCCATTCCATATTTATCAGCTAGAAGCTTTTGTAGATACTCAACACGCTTCTTACTTAAGTAATTATTGCGTTTTTGTGAACCTGTTTGGCTATCTGCACGACCAGTAAGAACTGTTAATTTTGTGTCATCAACATGAGGAAGAACATTAGTTAGATAATAATCTAAGTGAGCAAGTTCTTTCTTGCTAAGTTCTGTTTTACCGATTTCGAAGTAGAATGTTGCTGGTTCAACTGTTAACTTAGTTGGGCCAGTAGGTCTATTCTTAAGTGCTTCAATCTCATCATTAAGAGCATCATTGTCTTTATGAAGCTCGTCATTCTTAGCTTTAAGACTTGCTTCCGATGCCTCAAGTGCTTGTTTTGAAGCTTCAAGAGCAGAAATCTTATCGGCATCTGCAGGATTGTGATAATTGATAGCGCGTACCCAATTGTTCTTACCTAAATCTACAGCAAGACCAGCTGTGAATGAAATTGCTCCACTTACACCACCTACAAAATCATGATGTCTACCGCTAAGAAGAATACCTCTTAGGTCTAAAGTAAGATCTAATCTATTAGTAAGTCTAAGGTTGTTCAAGATACCAGCACCCATTGCATATTCTTTATCAAGGAACTGTGGCTCTTTCTTGTAAGTAAGATTAAGACCTGTATGAACATAAGGAATTACATCCCAAAAACGAGTCTCCTTGTAGCCACTA
>CAYFMO010000063.1:0-6501 GCA_964344225.1 uncultured Muribaculaceae bacterium
ATTGGCTAGTATTCCATTTGGGTACTAGCCATTATTTATTTGAAGAATTTGTCGACTTCTTTGACAGCTTCAGGGAGGGTGAAGACAGCGACGCGGTCATAAGCTTGGATGTGGGTGTCTCCGACTGCGATGATGGCATCGTTACCACGAATAACACCACCAATAATGGCATTGCGTGGGAAATCGAGGTCTTTGAGTGGAGCTTTTGTGATTTTGCTGTTTTGCGCAACAATGAACTCAATGACTTCGGCGTCGGTACCACTCATATATTTAATGAATCTTACTTTGTTACTTAGGGTAAACTTGAAGATACGTCCTGCCGTGATTAGCTTTTTATTAATCACAGCGTCGACACCAATGCTTTCTGCTAGGTTGATGTACTCGAGGTTCTCCACTTCGGCAATTGTTCTTCCAACCCCTAACCTCTTAGCTGCAGCGCAAGCAAGAATATTCGCCTCAGAACTACCAGTAACAGCAATGAAAGCATCGTAATCCTTAATTTGCTCTTCTATAAGCATATCAGTATTTCTTCCATCACCATTAACAACAATGATATTGTCAGGAAGCAACTCAGTAATCTCAAGACATTTTTCCTTATCCTTTTCTATAATCTTAATGTCATCTAGCTGTTTATGAAGCTGTTGCGCAACCATTTGTCCTATGCGACCGCCACCAAGTATAATTAATTTTCTTACCTCAATATTGCTCTTACCAACATACTTCATCATAGTCTCCATACCACTTCTTTTAGTGATAATAAAAGCGAGGTCATTATATTTTAACCTAGTATCAACCTTAGGGATAATAGTTTCATTCTTACGAGCAATTGCAATAACCCTAAATGTAGTCTCATCTTTTGTTAATTGGCTAAATTCGCCAACTGTCATATCTAGGATAGGGGAGTCCTCATCTAATTTGAAAACGAGAATAACTAATTTTCCCCTTGCAAAATCCATAGAGTCGGTCGACGCATTTCTTTTCAAATGGTCCACTATTTCATTAGCAGCAATCTTTTCAGGATAAAAAAGTAAATCAATACCCATCTCGGTGAAAAGATATTTATTTTCATATGAAAGATACTCCTCATTATCAACACGAGCTGTAACTCTTTTGCTACCAAGCTTTTTGGCAAGCATAGCACTCACGATATTAACATCTTGAGAATCTGCAGGATATACTGCTATAAATAAATCAGCTGTAGCGGCGCCTGCTTCTTGTAGAACAACAATAGATGCCGGATCGCCAAGAACAGTAATCACGTCAGTATTTAAACTTAATGACTCTAGTCTTTCAGCTTCAGCATCAATTACTGTAATATCATAAGATTCGCTACTAAGCATCTTTGCCAAATGCGAACCTACCTCTCCTGCCCCAGCAATAATGATTTTCATAGTATTTTAGATGTATTAATTACAATCGCAATCCATAGGGTCGCAAGTATAAGTTTTTATAAAATAATTATTTACTTTTTCAAAAATTCTCTTACCATAAAGTAGGCTATCCCAAATTATCCATCTAGGATAAATCCCCTTAACTTCAGCGGAATTTCCGAGTTTATCCAAATAAACTTCAATATCTTTTTGGCTGTTTTCTTTAGCCAACTTCTTATAATCCCTATGTGCATCCCTAACGGCCTTAAATTTAGCAAATTGAAACGTAAAGGCATAGACAAAAGCTGAACACTTATCTAAAAAAATCCTTTGTCTCATCTTTCTCTTCGCTATTTTCACGCCTTCTTTAGCTGCATCATCCCCATCCAGTCCTTCATAATACATATATAAGGCGCAGGTCAGTGCAAGATTATTATTAAGCATTAGAAGATTATTCCTAAAATTCAGATAAAGCTTAAAAGGAGAACTAGGAGGAAGCGTACCACCACCAATGTGATAAACCACAGAATCAGTAACGATATTTACCTTATAACCAGATAGTTGCATCCTCCAACACAGGTCTATCTCCTCCATATGAGCAAAGAAACGTGAGTCTAAACCATTGATCTCTCTATATACTGCACTTCTAACCATTAAACAAGCACCACTGGCCCACAATACATATCCCTCTGTATCATATTGGCCCTTATCAACTTCAGTCATACTAAGAACACGCCCTCTGCAGAAAGGATAGCCCCAGCCATCCAGGTAACCACCAGCGGCTCCTGCATACTCAAACTTATCTCTATCAATATGAGAACGTAATTTAGGAGCACATGCAGCACAACTAGGATTATCATCCATCCATTCCACCAATGGCTCCAACCAATCTGATGTTACTTCAATATCTGAATTTATAAGTACAAAGTATTCAGAATCAATTAGTTCAAAAGCCGCATTGTAACCACCAGTAAATCCCTTATTCTCATCAAATAGAATGAGTCTTATGCTAGGAAACTTTGTCTTCATAAGCTCCCTAGACCCATCAGTAGAAGCATTGTCAGCAACTATTACCTCTGCATCCTGTCCCTTTATGGAGTCAATGAGAGGGGGAAGATACTTTTCAAGAAAGTCTCTTGTATTCCAGTTGAGTATGACAATTGCTGTTTTCATTAGTTACAACCGCATCCGTGACCTTCACTACCACATTCGTGTTCACTGTCATTGCAACTACCACCACATCCACCTTGGCTAGAACAACCGCTACAACCATGTTGTAAATATTCGCCATGTAGACCTTCCTCAAGCTCTTTCTTTGTAGCCTCTCTAACAGAAACGATTACGCCAGAAAAATTCAATGTCTTACCTGCCATAGGATGATTTAGGTCCATTGTAACAGCGTCATCACCAACTTCTACAACCTTTCCTGGTATGATTGCTCCCATATTATTCATCATCTGAATAACATTGCCTGGCACAAGGAGGTCCTCACGAATCTCGCCATTTACAGAGAAAACCTCCTTTGGAAGCTCTATAATTCTATTTTGATCAACTTGTCCATAGCCATCATCTGGGTCCAAAGTAAATTTAAACTTATCACCAGCCTCAAGACCATCAATATATTCCTCAAATTTTTGGAGGAGCTGTCCATAACCAAAAATAAAATCAAGTGGTTTCTCCTCTGTAGTATAATCAACTACTTGTCCATCTACTTCAAGCTCATATGTAAGCTCTACTACTTTGTCTTCTGAAATCTTCATTATATTATTATTTAAAATCTTTTCTGTATTGCGAAACGGATGTCAGGTTCAATATTTCGGTTTCGCAGTATGGGTTGAGTAAAATAGGAAAGTTATGCGGAAAAGGAGACCTGGTCAAAAGCGAGGGTAGGTATTTGCCATCTCGAGCAATCGCGTGGGTCTGTGCCAGCGTAAAGGAGGTTATTCCAAAGAGTTAGAAGATTTCCAGTTATGAGCAAACCCCTTACTGGATGCTTTATCTTCCCTTTTTCAAAGACAAAACCTTCAACACCGAATGAGAAATCTCCTGTTACTGGATTGCTATTTCCGCCGTTAAATCCTGTTACATAAATTCCACTATCACAATATTTCAAAATATCTTCCAAATTTATTTCTTTTTCTCCGATTTTCAAATCATTAGTGGCAAATGAATTTTCTACAGTGGTAACTTCTTGATTATCAAAAACAGAATTCTTAACAAATGGCATTAGATACGGTCTTGAAGCATCCTCATTAGTAGGTGCTATCTTCATCTTATTAGCAATATAGGAATTAATAAAATATTGCTTGAGGACACCATCTTCAATAATAACAGTTTTCTTAGTTGCGACTCCCTCTGAATCAAATAGTTTAGAGCCTATGCGACCTTTCTCCAAAGGGCAATCCAAAAGATTCATACCCTTAGGGAAAATCCTTTGAGACAATTTGCCATCAAGAAAGGACATCTTCTGCTGGATTGCTGAACCATTCAAAGCATTAATAATAGGGGAGACAAGGCGATGACTTAATTGTCTATCCACCACCATCTTATATTTTCCGCCCACGATTTCTAGCGGATTTATTTGAACTACAGCCCTTTGTAATGCTTCCTGTACAGCATTCTCATATTTAAAATTGCTAAAATGAGGAGAAGAAGTCCACCATGAACCACTATATTTATTGCCCTCTACATCCTTCACTGTAACCTCGCAGTAACAGGAAAACGAAGTCTCAGTATGTCGCCCCTCAAATCCATTCGATGTCACCAAATATGAATCTTCCAAGCTATCTGCATATTCCACCTCCTGACTAATGACCTCATAACCATCTCCCGTGAGTTCTTCTGCCGAAAGAACAATTTTGGAAATAAGTGCGAGTCTTTTATCGGAATTCATATTTATAATCTCAGAATCATAAAGCTCTAACTCTTGGCCTGTAATAGCATTCTTCGCAGTCCTTTCTAATGGGACTAACTCTCTTGCTGAATCTTCACTAAGCATCCTCACCATTGGAATCGCTTGTCCTATGAGTGATTCTAACTCCTCTTTAACCAAACGATTAGTAGAAAATGTCCCATATTTTCCATCAACATAAAGATGGATGAATATGGATGAATCAGCATTATGAGTGACCTTATCAAGACTACCATTGAGAGTATTCAATGAGTTCACTATGTTCTTATTCAAGCTAATACGAGCAGCAGATGCACCGTTTTCGCAGGCATAGCTGATTGCATTCTTAATTAATTGAATATCTTGTTTTAATATCATTTTGATTATTCTTATTTGGTCTTCGTCTGTGTTGCAGTTTTAGTCACTGGTAGGATTTGTAAAATTACTCGCCACCTACTATTAAACTTCGCACCAAAACAGTAGGAAGTCCACAAGTTACTGGAGCGCTTTGCTCTTTTCCACAAGTCCACGTGCCATTATCCACCTTTAAATCATTGCCAACTGCGACTATATCTGCAAGGGCCTTAGGACCATTACCAATAACATTAATATCTTTAATAGGAGCAGTCAGACGGCCATTTTCTATGAGAAAACCACTCTTAACAAAAAAGGTGAAATCACCCTCACCGATTTTCACTTGACCATTTGCAAACTCATCTACATAAATTCCCTTTTTGACCTCGGCAACTATCGAAGAAGGCTCCGCAGAACCATTCTCCATGTATGTAGACCTCATACGAGGAATAGGATTATACCTAAAGTTCTCCCTACGTCCATTTCCAGTAGGTTCAACACCATAATATGAAGCAGAAATCCTGTCGTGTAAATATGAACTTAAAATACCATCTTTTATCATATAAGTTTTCTGCCCAGACACCCCCTCATCGTCGTAATTGCCAGACCCCCTGTTAAATAACAAAGTACCATCATCCACAATACTAATATCCGATGAACATACCTTTTGCCCCATTTTATCAGAAAATATCGACTGGCCCTTACGGTTGAAATCAGCTTCAAAAGTGTGACCGATAGCTTCATGGAGAAGTATACCCGAAGCTCCTGCACCCATAACAACAGGCATTTTTCCACCGGTAGGTCTGATGGCTTCAAATCGCTCATCAATTCCCTTAACTGCATTAGAAGCAATTTCCTCTATTAACTCATCAGAAATCAACTCTGAACCCATCCTAAAACTACGTGAAACAGTTTTGTTTTCTGTCTTGCCATTTTGGTGAAATACCACGGAAGCTATCACAGTACCCATTGGACGAGTATCTACACGTAATTCTCCAAGTGAATTATACATAAGAACATCACTAACAGAACAAGAAATCACAGCAATCACCTTAATAATCCGAGCATCACGAGCCAAAATCGACTCCTCCAACTTCTTCAAAGCAGTTGCCAAGTCTTTTGCCTGCGCATCTCTCCAATTGGAAACCATTGGATAAAGATTTAATTTCCTATCGACCACTCCTGCATAGGCCCTAGAATCGCCACTACTATAAGCAATAGTAGAAGCCGCCCTCGCTGCCTTAAGCATATCATCCAAATTAGTAGACTCAGAATAAGCATATCCAGTTTTCTCTCCCTTTAAAACGCGGATTCCTACGCCAAAGTCATTGTAAAGACCACCAGAGGACACCTCTGAATCCCTTAATGTTAGATTTAAATAAGTAGTATATTCGAAATATAAATCGCAAAAATCGCCTCCCTTAGCCAGACCTTCCTGAGTTATAGCCTGAAGTTGGGAGGGAGTAATTGAAAATGTATCTAAATAATATTGTATGTTGTTCATTTAATGTTCTTACTATTATCTTTCACCATCTGCGATGGCTTTAATAATCTCAAAAGTCTCCTCATCCTTAATGTTAATTATGCCATCTTTCATCCCCTGGGCAATAACCCTAAAAGGAGTTTGTGAGTTATCAGCCAAAATCCATCTATCACAAATAGGCATATACTCATTGAAAAAATAATTTATACCCACATAATAACGCCTTCTAATCGTCTCTTCAGGGATATCGTGGCCACCAGCTTCGACTCTCGCCTTAACCCTAGCCACAGCTAAATCCGGAGAATTAAGCCATAAATACAAAACAGTAACCGTATAGCCTTCCTCCTGGGCCATTTTTGTCATATTTATAAGAGTCCTAGTGGCCAAAGTTGTCTCGATGCCGA
>CAYFMO010000064.1:0-6143 GCA_964344225.1 uncultured Muribaculaceae bacterium
CACCAAAACCATGACGTTTTACAACACCCTGGAATCCCTTACCCTTTGATGTACCTACAACAGTAATTTGCATGCCTTCTGTAAAAGCATCTGCTACTGTAAGAACATCACCAAGTTTTAGATCCGGAGCAAAATCAGGCTCAAACTCAACAAGCTTACGCTTAGGTGTAGTTCCTGCCTTCTCGAAGTGGCCCAATAGAGCCTTGCTGGTGTGCTTCTCGCTAATATCGTCATAGGCAAGCTGTACAGCGGCATAGCCGTCATTTTCAACTGTACGAATTTGCGTAACAACACACGGACCAGCCTCAATAACAGTGCATGGAATATTTTTCCCATCAGCACTGAAAACGGATGTCATTCCGATTTTTTTTCCAATTAATCCAGGCATTGGTTTTTGTTTAATTGTTTGATAATAAAATACTTAAATCCCGGCTTACAATTTTGCGGGTCGCAAATATACGACTATTATTTTAATTCTCAATGTTTTATAAGAAAAATTTTGGGAAAGTTTGGGCTCTGTGCGTTATAAATTCTTATAGAAAACCGCTCAAAAGTCCATAAAAGAAAATATTTACGTATATTTGTACGATTATATAATTGTATCGTATGCTTTTACAAATTTTTGGGTTTCTCAATCTGTCTTTTACAGATATTCTTGATATAATTTTACTTGGTTGCATTATCTTTTTAGGCTTTAAATGGATAAGAGGCTCTTCTGCAATGAGTATTTTCATTGCCATTATTTCTCTATACATAATTAGGGTTATTGTTGGCGCTATGAATATGAGGCTCATGAGCGAAATAATGGGTACATTGCTAGATGTCGGTGTCATAGCTTTGATTATTATTTTCCAGCCAGAGGTTAGACGCTTCCTAACTAGCCTTGGAAATAGGTATCAAAAAATGAATAGAGGCGGAAAATTCCTTGGGAAAATTATGGGTGGAGATGATTTGACTATGGGCGGCGATGCTGTAAATGAGATTAGTGAGGCTTGTAGCAGGATGTCGGAATCAAAGACTGGAGCTTTAATAGTTCTATCCCGCAGAGCTTCTCTTGAAAGCGTAATTAGCACGGGAGACATAATTGATGCCGCTATCCACAGAAGGCTAATTATGAGTTTGTTTTTTAAGAACTCTCCACTACACGATGGAGCTATCGTAATTAGGAACAATAGGATAGTTGCCGCACGTTGTACTCTCCCCATCACTGAAAAAAGAAATGTTTCAGCCAGATACGGTATGCGACACAGAGCAGCTATGGGCATAACAGAAGAAACAGATGCAGGGGCAATTGTTGTTTCAGAGGAAACAGGCCATATTTCCTTTGCAAAAAATGGGAAGGTTACAAGGATTAAAAACATTAATGAGCTCAAACTTTTATTACAGGGACCAACAAATGAGTAGGAGGGGTAAGAATTGCAAGAGATTGATATTCGATTAGAACAAAAACTCGGTTTTGACAGAGTTAGGAACATTATTGCAAATAAGTGTTCCACTACATATGGTTCCACTAGAGCTACAGAGGAGGAGTTTTCAACAAAGGTCAAAGAAATTAGGAAAAGGCTTTTGCTCACTGATGAGATGCGTCTTATAATGATGTTTGAAGATAGTTTTCCTTCTGGTGGTTTCATTGATTGTTTGGATTTTCTAAAACCTTTAGAGAATCCATCGTCTTCTATAGATGTCCTATCGTTAAGAAAATTAAAAACTATGCTTGACACCTTAAAGAAGGTCATTAATTTCTTTAAGAGTATTAGGGATGGAGTGTATCCAAACTTAAAGCGTATGTCTGCCCAAGTTATGTTTTTCCCACACGTTCAGGACAAAATAGATTCAATACTAGACAGATACGGCGAAATCAAAGATACGGCATCAGATGAGCTATATAGCATCAGAAAAGAGTTAAAAAATGCTGAAGGCGCTATTTCGAAGCGTATGAATGCTATTTTGAAGAGGGCCCAAGAAGAAGGCATAGTAGATAGCGATACAAGTATCACTGTACGAGATGGGAAAATGCTTCTTCCTATATCTGCTGCTAACAAAAAAAGAATTCCTGGATTTATTTATGATGAATCTTCAACAGGGAAAACTGCATACATAGAACCCGCAGAAGTTGTTGAGCTTGACAATAAAATTAAGGAGCTTCGTTTTGCTGAGCAAAGAGAAATAGTAAAAATCCTCTTTGATTTTAGTGAATATTTGAGACCATATTTGGATGATATCATTAAATCATCTGCTTATCTTGGAGAACTCGATTTTATTATAGCTAAGGCTCAGGTTGCACTGGATTTTATAGCAGGCATGCCTATTATTTCTGAAAATGGAGAACTAAATCTTAGAAAAGCAAGACACCCTTTGCTTGAGAAAGCATTGAAAAGGGAGAAAAAAGAAATTGTTCCGCTAACAATACAACTTAGTCCAGAAAAACATATTGTGCTAATCTCTGGCCCTAATGCTGGAGGAAAATCAGTATGTCTTAAAACGGTTGGATTACTTCAATATATGTTTCAGTGGGGTATGTTAATACCAACATCTGAATCCTCAGAGCTACCTGTTTTTGAGAAAATTATGGTGGAAATTGGGGATGACCAATCCATTGATAATGACCTTAGTACTTATAGCTCCTTCCTCCGCAATATGAAAGAAATGCTACAGAGGGCAAATGATAAGACGCTTGTGTTAATTGATGAGTTTGGATCGGGTACAGAACCAACTGCTGGTGGAGCTATAGCAGAAGCAATACTCAATGAGATTGACAAAAAAGGAGTGTATGGAGTTATAACTACTCACTACACAAACCTTAAGCTATATGCTTCTGGGCGTGAAACAGGTGTTATAAATGGGGCAATGATGTTTGACGTAAAGAACATCGCTCCTATGTTCAAGCTAGAGATTGGACTTCCAGGGAATTCTTTTGCCTTTGAACTTGCCAGAAAAATGGGGCTTCCCGAAAAAATTGTTAAGGATGCAGAAACTAGAGCTGGCGATGAATTTGTTGGAATAGAGAGAAATTTACGGAAAATTGCACGTAATCGAAAAGCCTTGGATGAGAAGCTTGAAAAAATAAAACATACCGATAAAACGCTTGAAAACATCACTGACAAATATCAAAAAGAGTTATTAGAAATCAAGCAGTTAAAGAAAGAAATTCTTGATGAAGCACATAAAGAAGCAGAGCAGATTGTTAAGGGTGCAAACAAGAGGGTAGAAAATACTATTAAGACGATTAAAGAGTCTCAAGCGGATAAGGGACAAACTAAGGAAGCTCGTAAAGAACTTCAAGACTTTATGTCTATCTTGGCTCAGAAAAAAGCTGATGATGCTAAAGCTAAAGAAGATTATATAGAAAAGAAAATTCGTCAAATTGACGAGAGAAGGGAAAGGCAGAGAAAAAGGAAGGCAGAAAAGGCTGATGAGAATACTCGCAAACAACAACTGGCCGAACAAGCAGAGCAAGAGAGACTAGAGGCTTTTAGAAATGCTCCTTTGAAGGTTGGAGAGAAAGTCAGGGTTAAAGTCAATGGTATTGTGGGAGAAGTTGCAAAGGTTTCAGCAAAGACTGTTATTGTGAATATTGGTAATATCAGCAGTAAAATGTCGCCAGACAAGCTTGAAAGAATTACATCAAATGAGTTTAAAGCTGCAGTAAAAGAGACTAGTAGGCCAATTAGTATGATTAAAGTTGATTCTTCTGTGAATGAAAGAAAGTTGAATTTTAGCACGGAGATTGATCTTAGAGGAGAGAGGGTAAATGAAGCCATTGAAAGGTTAGTGAAATATCTTGATGATGCTATAATGCTAAATGTCTCAAATGTTAGAGTTATTCATGGTAAGGGTACTGGCGCTCTAAGAGAAGAGATACAAAAGTTTGCTAGGAGCACACCTGGAGTGGCAGGAGTAAGGGATGAACATATACAATTAGGAGGAACGGGAGTTACTTTGATTGATTTTGAATAATGGGAAGTAATAGCAGATTGGGTAGAGAGGGAGAAGAGTTAGCCTGCAAATATCTTCGAGAGAATGGACATATAATATTGGAGAGAAACTATAGGAGTGGCCATTTGGAAATCGATATTATTTCCTTTGATGCAAAGGGTTTACATTTTGTGGAAGTAAAAACCAGGACAATTCCAATACAAGCGGAACCACAAGAAGCTGTTAATGAACTAAAGCAAAAACGTTTAGCAAAGGCGGCCCAACAGTATTTAAGAAAAAGTAAAAACAATTTGATTTTTGGAGCCGAATGCTTTTTTGATGTTATTGCAATTGTTTTCAAAGGAAAAGAAAGCGAATTAAGGTATTTCCCAGAAGCATTTATACCGATTTACTACTGATTGTCCTGCTAAAATATTTTGAAAACCACGTTGATATAATATATAAACTTATGAACCAACATAGATACTGTGTAATTATGGCAGGAGGAGCTGGCACTAGGTTATGGCCTATGAGTAGGAATGATAAACCAAAGCAGTTTCTCAATGTAATGGATACAACAAAGTCTTTTATTCAGGTTACTTTTGATAGATATAAGAAGATTGTACCAGAGGAGAATATTATAGTTATTACAAATAAAAAATATGCTGACCTAGTTCGAGAACATCTTCCTAATCTAGATGAAAAAAATCTACTTTTGGAGCCATATAGTAGAAATACTGCTACGTGTATTACTTACTCAACTTATACATTATTGAAAAGGGACTCAAAGGCAAATATTGTTGTAAGCCCTTCTGACCATTTGATTTTAGATGAGACTGAATTTGTGGACACTATCAATAAGGCATTTGAGGCTATTGAAGAAAATAATGTACTTATGACTTTAGGGGTAATCCCACAAAGAGCCGACACAAATTATGGATATATCCAAGCAACTGGAGGTAAAGCAGCCTTGCTAAATGGCGTTCCTGTACCAGTTAAGACTTTTACTGAAAAACCCAATAAGGAGCTAGCCGAAATCCTTATTAGCACAGGAGAGTTTTTTTGGAATGCTGGAATATTCGTTTGGCGAGGAGAAACAATAAAAGAGGAGTTAGAAAAGCACCATCCTGAAGTTAGACAGTTGTTTAGGGGTTGGGAAAATGCTTTGGGCAGCCCTTTAGAACAAGACTTTATTTTAAAAGCATACTCAGATGCAAGTAATATTTCCATAGATTACGCTGTTATGGAAAAAACAGATAGGGCTTGGATTTTCCCAGTAAAATTTGACTGGGCAGATATTGGTAGTTGGGATTCTTTATATGAATCTTCTCCCGATAAAGACTCTAAGGGTAATGTGTGCTTTTCTAAGAAAAAACTATTAGAAGACACTTTAGATAGTATGATAGTAATTGATGACAAGAAAAAACTCGTGGCTGTAAAAGGACTAGAAAATTATATTATAATTGATACTGAGGACGTCCTTGTGATTTGTCCAAAAGATGAAAAGAAATTTAAGGAATTCGTTGCAAATATTGCAATGCCAGAATATGAAAAGTATAGATAGGAGTTTTTATCAAAAACATCAATAAAAAAACGCAGATATGGAAAAAAGGATTCAAAGCGATATGATCGCTGCTATGAAGGCAAAAGACAGTGTTACACTTACAGCACTTAGAAGTGTAAAAGCTGCGATATTATTAGCAAAGACTGCTACTGGTGATAAGGGAGAGCTCGATGATGCGGAAGTTATTAAGATTATCCAAAAGCTTGTAAAACAACGCAAAGAAAGTGCACTTCAATACACTCAAGCCAGTCGCCAGGACCTTGCAGATAATGAGTTAGCAGAAGTTGCAGCAATCGAAAAATATCTACCTGCACAGCTTTCGGAAGCTGAAGTTGAAGAGGTTGTAGCCAAAATTATTGCTGAAGTTGGTGCTACTAGCATGGCAGATATGGGAAAAGTTATGGGTGTAGCTACTCAAAAACTTTCCGGCCAAGCTGACGGTCGTCTAATATCCACTATAGTCAAAAAGCTGTTAATCAAATAAGAACAATATGTTATCTAAAGAAAAGATATTGAAAACAGTGAAGTCTTCCGCTTGGATGGGTCTTAAGTTTTGTGCTATAGTGGTAACTTAGCTTTGTTAAATTAAGATTTATGCGAGAAGTAGACCCAAAATCAACCAGCCGCGCCCAGGCCTTTGAGTTATGGATGAAGGCTCCCAACC
>CAYFMO010000065.1:0-6100 GCA_964344225.1 uncultured Muribaculaceae bacterium
CGTATGGTCTTTCCTCTCTATCTCCGTACGGTCTTCTAGGTCTATCGAATGATCTTCTTTCCGATTCACCAAAACTTCTTCTTGGTCTGTCTCCAAAGGCTTTTCTTTCTCCGTATGGTCTTTCCTCTCTATCTCCGTATGATCTTTTGGGTCTATCGAATGATTTATTCTCTACATTAGTTGCACCTATTCTTGGTCTTTTTACTCTTACTTGTTTTTCCTCATAGGTTCTTTTCTCTCCCGAGAATGATTGTTTTCTTTTATTTTCCATTTGTTTTTTACGCCCGAAGGCAATTGTTAAATTGTTTTTGTTTTGGCTCACGCCAATTGATAATTTTATTCTATCTTAAATATATAAGTGATAGTTCCTTCCTGAACAGCAGGAGCATTTAAGCTCTGCTTAAAACGTGTTTTTAGAGCAGCTTGTCTTGCTGCATTCCATAGATCCTTATTTGTGACGGTTGTACCTTCAGCTCCAGCCTTAGCTTCGATAACTGTACCGTAATTGTCTACTTTTATAGAAACGACTACTATGCCTGATTGATTCACAGTATAGGCTGGTCGTGCTAATGATTCTTTTATAACAGTTCTACCTTGCAATCTAGCATTAGGTTCTCCTGTTTGAGTGCCACTAACAATATTGCCCGAAGCATGCCCTTCTTTAAGGGCGTCAGTTACGGTTCTAGCTGTTTGTTGAGCTAGAGTATCAATGTCTGTTTCATTGTTAGCTGCTGAAAATAAGCCTCTTTTATCTATGACTTCCTCTCTTTTAGGTTGTTTAACCTCCACATCTCCAAATTCATCAATCATAGTTGCTGGAGCTTTGTTTGCTTTTGTGCCTTCAACATGAGATTTAGATGCTTGTACCATATGAATATCCCTTGTTGGATCTGGCATTTCAACCCTAGGCTCAAACCCTCTGGCACTACTCCTATCAATCTCAAGTTCAAATTCTTGCTCAAACTCAATTAGTATAGATTCTTTTTCAGGTGGAGGTGGATATAAATATTTAAAACCTGCGAAAAACCCTATACCTATTAGAATCGCGTGTACAGCAAGAGTCAGGATGAGTCCATTCATCCTGGAATTATGTTCTTGTCTTATGCGTTCTAATTGATAAGGTCCTTGTATCATATCCTATTCTGGCGAAGTTGCCATAATGACTTTATAGTGATTTCGCTTAGCAATATTCATAATTTGAACTACTTCTCTAATAGGAACGGTTTCATCCGCATAGATTGAGAATGTAGGATCTTCTTCTTCGTGAAGTAAGCTCACAAGCTCTTCTTCTATCTCTCCAAAAGCAATAGGATTCTGATCACCATTTATATGATAAGAAAAAGTATTGCTTTCATGGTAATGCTTGATAGAAACGCTAACTGTTGCTTTTGCTGATATTTGACCAGTACTCTTTGGCAATAGTAGTTTCAATGCATTAGGGTTAATTAATGTTGAAGTGACAAGGAAGAATATAAGAAGCAAGAAAACGATGTCTGTCATTGATGACATCGAAAACTCTGGAAAGGGTTTAGTTCTTCTTTTGAGTGCCATTTCTTTTTTTATTTATCTTCTTCTTCAACTGGTTCGTGAAGAAGGTCCATAAAGTCAATCGTGAAACTTTCCATCTTAAACACAAGATCAGAAATCTTAGAAGAAAGGAAGTTGTATGCAAAATATGCTACAATACCCACAGCAAGACCACCAACAGTCGTAACCATAGCCTCATAGATACCGCCAGAAAGTAAAGTAATATCGATGTTATTTCCTGCGTTAGACATATTGAAGAAAGCCTTAATCATACCTGTAACAGTACCAAGAAAACCAATCATAGGTGCACCACCAGCAATTGTAGCCAGCATAGGAAGTCCAGTTTCAAGACGAGCAACTTCCACGTTACCAGTGTTTTCAACTGATGTTTGAATATCACTTAGAGGGCGACCTATTCTCTCAACACCTTTTTCAATTAGTCTTGCGATAGGTGAATCATATTTTTGGCAGAGTGAGATGGCCGATTTGATTTTACCATCGTGGATAAGATCACGGATTTCATTCATAAAGTTTTTGTCAATTTTAGATGCTCTACGAATCATCCACCATTTTTGACCGAAAATGTAAAGTGCAATTATTGATAAAATTAAAAGCACAATCATTAGCCAACCACCCTTAATTGCAAGGTCTATTAAAGAAAGGGTCTCTTCTTGAATTGGCATTACCTCTGCTATTGCTGCTGTCGTATCAGCTTGTAAAAGATTTAAAAGCATAATTATTTTAATTCATTTTGTTTGTCAAATAATATATTGTTTACGCAATTGCGCTAAAACGTGCAAAAATAAGTAAAATTTATGAGAAAATGAAACTGAATTTAATATTTTGCACCGCCAAAAAACAGTGCATTACCTGGGACAGAGTCGCCAGAATTGCTGCGATTCCCGTTTTCTATCAATTCTTTTATCCAACTTGGTTCTTTGCGACCTCTTCCAACATCAAGTAGTGTGCCAACTATAGCTCTTACCATATCCCTTAAAAACCTATTCCCGCGAATTTTGAAAACTAAATATGCTCCATCTTCGTATTCGTAGTTCAATAGCTTCACGTGAGTTGGGACATAAGTTTCCCATTTGGCTTCAAAAATTTGACAGATAGAGGTCTTGTTGTTACCGCCTGTTTTTTCAAAGCATGAAAAGTCGTGTTCTCCAATAAGATACTTTGCTGCCTCATTCATCTTATCTACATCGACAGGATAGCGATATTTATAAGAAAATTTTTCTACAAAAGGATCTCTTTTAAGATGAACAAAATAATGGTATTCTCTTTCGATTGCATTATATCTTGAATGAAAATCCTTTTGAACTTCTTCTATGTTATGAACGACAATATCTTTATGAATAATGGCATTTATTTTGTAGGCAAAAGTGCTTGCATCGAACTGTGATACTGCTTCTTTTGTATCAAAGTGAGCTGTATAATTAATGGCATTTACTCCAGAATCAGTTCTACCTGCACCAGTGACGGATATTTCTTCACGTAGCAGTAGGCTTAAAGCTCTATTCAATTCACCTTGTATTGAATTAGCGTTATTTTGGATTTGCCAGCCAGAAAAGTTTTTGCCGATGTATGATAGTGTAATTTTATAACGCATAGTGTTTAAATTATGAAATTTCCCGCAAAAATGAATAAATTTGTGGTTGCTTTGCAAAATTATTAAAAATTAAGAGATAATATATAGATTTTATGGAAAGTGTAAACATTAAAGAACTAAACGACCGAATTCAGAAGGAAAGCTCATTTGTGGACATACTTACGATGGAAATGAATAAGGTCATCGTTGGTCAAAAGCATTTAGTTGAAAGCTTACTAATTGGACTACTTGCTGATGGCCACATTCTTTTGGAAGGTGTTCCTGGACTAGCAAAAACCTTGGCAATTAACACTTTAGCATCAGCGGTCGATGCTAAGTTTAATAGAATTCAATTCACACCGGACCTTCTTCCAGCAGACCTTATTGGTACTTTGATTTATTCACAAAAAAATGAGCAGTTTCTAATTCGCAAAGGGCCCGTTTTTGCCAATTTTGTGTTGGCTGATGAGATTAATCGTTCACCAGCGAAGGTTCAATCAGCCCTTCTAGAAGCTATGCAAGAGCGTCAGGTGACTATTGGAGATGAGACTTTTGATTTGCCAAAGCCTTTCTTAGTAATGGCTACGCAAAACCCTATTGAGCAAGAAGGTACTTATCCGCTTCCAGAGGCACAACTTGACCGTTTTATGCTAAAAGTAGTTGTAACTTATCCAAAGAAAGAGGAGGAAAGGCTTATTGTTAGGATGAATAATACAGGAGAGTTTCCAAAGGCAAATGCTGTGCTAAAACCAGAGGATATAGTTAGAGCAAGAGAGGTTGTGAGAGAAGTATATATGGACGAGAAAATTGAAAAATACATCGTTGATATCGTGTATGCAACAAGAACACCTGGTGACTATGGTTTGGCAAAGCTTGAGAATATGATTGCTTACGGGGCGTCGCCACGTGCAGGTATTTCTCTTGCAATGGCGGCAAAAGCCTATGCTTTTATTAAGAGAAGGGGATATGTAATTCCAGAAGATGTAAGAGCAGTTTGCTACGATGTGCTAAGACATAGGATAGGCTTAACATATGAGGCAGAGGCGGAAAATGTTACAACTGAAAATATAATTACTGAAGTTATAAATGCAGTAGAGGTTCCATAATGGAGAAAATGAGTGCAAACGACCTTCTTAAAAAGGTAAGAAAGATAGAGATAAAGACTAAGGCATTGTCTAACCAAATTTTTGCAGGTGAATATCATTCTGCCTTTAAAGGTCGTGGTATGACCTTTAGCGAGGTTAGAGAATATCAATGGGGAGATGATGTGAGGAATATGGACTGGAATGTGACAGCAAGGCTTCATTCCCCATATGTCAAAGTCTTTGAAGAGGAGAGAGAATTGACAGTTATGCTTTTGATAGATGTGAGTCGTTCTCGTCTCTTCGGTACAAAAGTTAGGAATAAACGTGATTTAATTGCTGAAATCGCTGCAGTTCTTTCATTTTCTGCTAGTATTAATAATGATAAAGTAGGAGCAATGTTCTTTAGTGAAAAGGTCGAGAAATTTATTCCACCAAAAAAAGGAAGGACCCATCTTCTCCACATCATTAGAGAAATAATTGAATTTCAACCAACTACGGATGGTACAAATATTTCAGAGGCCTTGCGCTATCTGACTAATGCAATGAAGAAGAAGTGTACAGCTTTTTTGCTTTCAGATATGATAGACGTAAATGAGGATGCTAGTCCTAAGTATGAAGAGGCTTTAAAGGTAGCAGTTAATAGGCACGATATATCTGTCATTAATGTATATGACCCAAGAGAAAGAGATATCCCAAATGTTGGATTATTGCACGTGAAAGACTCCGAGACAGGACAGGATGCTTGGGTTGATACTTCATCAAAAGCTGTTAGACATTCGTATGGTGAATGGTTCCGCCGTTTAGAGAAAACTTCGAAATCATTACTAAATAAGCACAAGGTTGATAATGTCAGTATATCAGTAGACTCGGATTATGTAAAAGGTTTAATGGCTCTATTCCAAAGCAGATAAATTTTTGATAATGAATAATTTGGATAAAAATACTTTTCTGGAGCAGAATCAGATAAGAGATTCTATTTTAATCGCAGACCAGCTTCAATATGGAGCAATTTTGAAGGAGGTACCACAAGGCACTTTCTTCACATTTCCCGCGTGGGAGGGAGAGATTTGTGAGGGAGTAGAAGTTCTAGGAGGTTGGAAACTTGATACTTTAAAAACATATAAAGCCAAGAAAAACCAGGTTGAAAAGTATGATATCAAGGGGTCAATGACAATTACTTCATTTGAAGAAGGAAATTATGAGTTGCCCGATATCATTGTTCACTTTTCTGATCAAGATTCAGTTGTTTACAAAGGACAAGAAATGCAGGTAAAAACCATGCCTGTGGATACAACAACCTTTGTTTATCATGATATTAAAAGTCAAATTAAATATCCAGTTACTTTTAAAGAGGTCCTTCCTTACGGCCTAGGTTTATTGGCACTAGTTCTTTTGATTGTTTTTGGAGTTAAGTTTATCAAATCTTACTTGAAGCGGAAGAGGGAGGAGGAAGCGTATAAAGAGCCAGCACACATTGTGGCCCTTAGGATGCTAGACAAATATAAGGGTGATAAGTTCTGGGTAGATGATAAGCAAAAAATCTTTTATTCAGGAGTTACAGATGCTTTGCGTATTTATATTGATAGGATATATGGCATTTCTGCTATGGAAATGACTACTAAAGAGATTTTTGATGAGTTATCGGGGACCAAAGTGCCTGAAGATTTGCAAATAGATTTAAAAGAGCTTTTTGAGAGAGCAGACTTTGTAAAATTTGCAAAATATTTGGCATCGCAGCCAGAAAATGCAACAGTTCTTCCTTTGGCAGTGAGGTTTGTTACTGCTACTTATCAAGAAGATGTTGAGGAAGCGAGTGGAATAGAACAAGAAAATAAAACTGTTTAGAGATGTTTTTTGAATATCCATATTTATTGTGGTTATTGGTGGTGCCAGGTCT
>CAYFMO010000066.1:0-6066 GCA_964344225.1 uncultured Muribaculaceae bacterium
ATACATGTAGGATTTCTTCTTTTGTGAAGTCCCTAATAGAAATAAGACTTTTGTTTTTCATATAATCAATAAAAATTAAGTGTCTTCATACTTATCTTCGCTTTCATCCTCAACATCTTCTCCCGTAATCTCTTCTACCCTACAGTTATCTATATCATTAATTTGAGCTAGAAAACTTTCTTCTAAAGCTAAGCGTACCCTAACGTCTATGGTGCAAGAAAGGTCAAAAACCTGGTTTCGCTGGTCTAACTCCATATCTTTTATGACTTTCATCACATCATTCATACTAAGATACTCAAAATATATTCTATAGATTTTTCCTGCTATTTTTTCTATGATTTCTGCATTTGCAATTGCATCTGCAGTAGATTCTCTATAGGCTTGAATTAAACCAGGAACTCCTAATTTTATTCCACCAAAATATCTTACAACCACTACAAGTATATCACTTAGTTCACTAGAAAGAATTTGTCCTAATATGGGTCTTCCCGCTGAACTAGATGGCTCTCCGTCATCATTAGCGCGAAAGATGTCTCCTTGGTAACCAAGGCGATAGGCATAACAATGATGACGAGCACTATAATGCTCTTTTTTAATGTCAGCTATGATTTCTTTAATCTCTTCTTCAGTTTCAACGGGATATGCAAGGGCAATGAATCTACTTCCTTTGTCCTTATAAAGCCCTTCAGATGGAGAGGCTATGCTCTTGTAAGAGTCTTGAATGAGATTTCCCGTTTCACACATTTGACCCCAAATTTAGCATTTTTTCTCTTACTTGCAGAATAATAATTAGATATTTCTTATATTTGGCGTCGTTTCAAGATTGATTGAAATATATTTTAACATTGGACTTATAGTAATTGTTTATGGTACTTAAATATAGAGTGTCACTTCCCAATATTAAGGGCTTTACAAGGGTATATGAAGTTAAGCATAGTACAACCCTTTATTCGTTTCACAAGCAGATGAGGGTAGATATGGATTTCCCTCAAGATCAACTCATACTTTTTAAGGCTTTTGATGCTGAAGGAAACGTGAGTTCAAGATATGGAATTTTCGATCTCGGTAGTGGAACTATAGATAATATCACAATCGAACAATGTCGCAAAAAGGGTGAGGATAAATTCATCTATTTTTATGATACGACTAACGTAAAAAGCGTCATAATAACCTTTGAAGGAGAAGGTAAAGAAGCACCAAGAGCAATTTATCCGCTTTTAGTTGAGTCTAAGGGTCCTAATCCAATGGACTTTGAGAATGGGTATGTTGCCTTTGAAGACCTTCCTGAGGATAAAAAGAAGGCTTCACTTATGGGAGGAGACTATGGTGACGATGATTATGATGATGACGAAGATTACGACGATAACGAAGAAGACGATGATGAAGTAGAGGAAATCTACGAGGAGGATGAATAAACTTATTATCATATTGGGGCCAACAGGCGTAGGAAAAACAGACTACAGTATTGAAATGGCCCTTAAATATAGCTCTCCAATCATATCTTGCGATTCACGTCAGATTTATAAGGAAATGTCTATAGGGACAGCGGTCCCATCTGCTTCACAACTTTCGGCTGTGAAGCATTATTTTATCCATTCTCATACGGTAGAAGAGCTTTATACTGCTGGAAAATACGAAATTGAAGCCCTTGCTTTGATTGAAGAGCTCTTTGCTAAGGGTCATGAGACGTTGGTTATGGCAGGAGGCTCGGGTTTTTATATTGATGCCTTATGTAGGGGCTTAGATGATTTTCCTGAAGCAGATTTACAATTAAGAGAAGGACTGATGAGAAGGCTTGAGGAAGAAGGGGTTGAGTCCCTAAGATATCAGTTAAAGCAATTAGACCCTCAAAGTTATAGTGAAATAGATATTGCAAATGGTCAAAGGGTGGTTAGAGCTCTTGAAGTTTGTATAATGACTGGTAGACCATTTTCATCTTTTAAGACAGATTCTCAAAAGAAGCGCAATTTCCAAATAGAAAAAATAGGCCTCAATCGCCCTCGTGAGGTTCTTTATGATAGGATAAATCGTAGGGTGCATCAAATGATTGACGATGGATTAGTCGAAGAAGTACGTTCATTAGTACATTATAGAGATTTAGCTGCACTTCAAACAGTTGGTTATAAAGAAATCTTCGCTTGGTTTGACTTTCTAGATGGAAAGGTTTCCACTGATGATTGGGGACCAACGACTCCTGGTGATGGACCAGTGACAAGTTTAGAAAGGGCAATAGAACTCATCCAGCGCAATTCCCGTCGCTATGCAAAACGTCAGCTTTCCTACTGGGCACGTGACCCCGAAATCAACTGGCTGTCACTCTAGAGATATTGTTTAATTAAAAAAGCGATTTTCTTTTAACGGAAAATCGCTTTTAAATTTTAGAATTTTAGTGGAAGTTTAGAATGGTAAATCTTCATTATCCTCTCCCATTGGCAAATCTTCGATTTCAGGAGGAGGTACAGGTTGACCATAAGATTGTGGAGTAGCTTGCTGGGCTCCAGCCGGCTCGATTCTCCAAGCTCTTATGTCTGAATACCAGCGCCCGTTATATTCGCGGCTGCTAAGATTCAGTGAAATCTTTACTTTGTCTCCAACTTGGTATTTATCCAAATCTTTGATTTTATCCTCACCCCACACATTCATACAAACCTGTGTGGGAAAATTTCCTACTTGATACTCAACTATGAATTCTTGTTTATACCAAGGACCTCTGGCTGATTGACCAGTCTGTACATCCAATTTTCGGATAATAGTACCCTCTAATTCTAATGCCATAATTACTCAGTTACAGGAGCAACGTATTTCTTAACGTCCAATACCTCAACGTCGAAAATTAGAGTTGAGAATGGCTCGATACCGTAAGTTCCTCTTTCGCCATAACCAAGTTCATAAGGAATGTAAAGAGTAGCTTTTCCACCTTTACCAAGAAGACCTAGACCTTCTGTCCATCCTTTGATAACTCTGTTAGCTGCAAATGTAGTAGAGTCGTTCTCATCGAATACTGTACCGTCAAGAAGAGTACCTTTGTAGTTAACCACAACTGTATCTTGATCTGTAACTTTTTCACCCTCTCCTTCAGCTTGAATAATGTACTGAAGACCACTTTCTGTTTGTTGAACGCCTTCTTTTTTAGCATTTTCCTCAAACCATACTTTCTCTTCTGCTTTCTTTACTTCAGACTTGTAGTTTTGTAGCTTAGTCATATAACCTTGGATAGAAGTGTTCATATCTTTAAGGTCATACTTGAATTGTGCAGTAAATGCGCTATCGTTTGGATCTGGTTGTCCTTTTGCTTCTAAGAAGTCTTTCATACCTCTCTTAAGTTCAGCCATGTCAATGTCAGAAAGTTTTTCTGCCCAACCATAACCTTTAAGCATAGAACCAAAGTTTACACCAATGTAATAGCTAACAGAATCCACTTCTGCTTTTGAAGGAAGCGGTGCTTCTACTGAAGGTGTTGATGATGTTCCGCAAGAAACTGCGAATGCAGCAAATAAACCTGCTGCGAAAATTTTTAATGTTTTCATTTGATAAATATTTTTAATTGTTTTTAGATTCAAAAATCTCACAAATATAATAAAATTATTTCTTGCAAGTCAAGTGAATAGCAAGAATTCCTGCAATTGATGCTGCGGTAGATGTTAGAAGTATGCTAATCTTACCCATATCTACTAATGCAGGGTTTGAAAATGCTAGTCCGTTGATGAAAATACACATAGTAAAGCCAATGCCACCAAAGAAAGCTACTGCAAATAATTGTCTCTTATTGACACCAGCAGGTTTAGCGGCAAATCCCAGTTTTATACTAATATAACTGAATAAGAATATACCAATTGGTTTTCCTAATAACAGTCCAAAGAAAATACCGAGAGCAATTGTTGGAATTCCGCCTGTGGCGAATGAGCTAAAATCAAGAGCGACTCCAGCATTTGTTAAAGCAAATAGCGGCATAATAATGAAGTTCACAATAGGCTGTAAACGAACCTCAAATTGATGCATTAATGGAGTAACGCGCCCAATTTCTCTATTCATACTAGAAATTAAATGCTGTTGCTCTGCGTTTGCTAGCACATGGCCCTCCCAAGTACTCACAGGCATATCCTTAGGAAGAGATTGTTTAATGTCATATTCTATTCCTTCAGACTCTTTGAATTTATGTAAAAGAGACTCCAATTGTACACTGAAAGCTCGGTCTCGTGTAATACCTTTTGAAGGGATAGCCATAGCAAGGAGCACACCTGAAATAGTTGCATTAATTCCACTCTCATACATAAAATACCACATTATGACGCCAGGTATTATATAATAAATCGAATGTCTAACCTTAATCTTATTCATAATTATAAGTATGGCTAGTATCAGTACAACATAAATTAAATATGTTGTATGAATATCGTGTGAAGGATAGAATATAGCAAGAACTATAATTGCTCCCAAGTCATCAATAATTGCAAGTGCTGTAAGGAAAACCTTTAGAGAAACAGGAACTCTTTTCCCCATTATAGATAGAACACCTAGCGCGAAAGCGATGTCAGTTGCCATAGGGATACCCCAACCGTGGATAGTCTCGGGGTTATTCCAGTTAAACCCAGCATAGATTAGGGCAGGTACAATCATACCACCAAGAGCAGCCATAACTGGCAAAATTGATTTCTTAAATGAACTTAATTGCCCAACAAGCATCTCTCTCTTGATTTCAAGACCAACAGTAAAGAAAAATATGGCCATAAGACCATTGTTTACCCACGATCTTAGAGACATTGTAAGTGTTTTACTCTCAAAGACAAAGCCTAACTCTTTGTCCCAAAAAGCATCAAAACCCCTTGTTACAGGAAAAGTTGCTAAAGCCACAGCTATGACAGTACATATTAAAAGTAATATACCTCCTGTTGATTCGTTATTAACAATAGAAATAACTCTTCTTTTGACTTTTTTAAAATTTTCTTTGGTGAATATTTTATCTTTTTTTCTCATAACGCTTACAAATATAAGAAATATTATCTAACTTAGGGTGTAAATACAATTATTAATGGTAGTAGATTCGTCTGTTTTGCATTCCAAGTTAAAGGAGTTTTTTGGCTTTACATCTTTTAAAGCCAACCAAGAAGATATTATCCAACATTTAGTGGCAGGGAATAATGCATTTGTTCTTATGCCTACTGGTGGTGGGAAATCCTTGTGTTATCAGCTTCCTGCTCTTGTTATGGAGGGAACAGCAATTGTGATTTCACCACTTATCGCTTTGATGAAAAATCAAGTTGATGCAATTAGGGGCTTTGTTTCGACGAACGATGGGATTGCCCATTTCCTAAATTCATCTTTAAGTAAAGCGCAGATTAATGATGTAAAAAAAGACCTTCTTTTGGGTGTGACTAAGCTACTATATGTTGCCCCAGAATCACTTACCAAGGCAGAAAATATTGCAATACTTAAGAGTATAAAGATTTCTTTTTATGCAGTGGATGAAGCCCATTGTATTTCAGAATGGGGACATGATTTCCGCCCAGAATATCGTAGAATACGTTCAATAGTTGATGAAATAGGTAATGCTCCAATTATAGCCTTAACAGCAACAGCAACACCTAAGGTGCAAAGTGATATTCTTAAAAATTTAGGCATCCCTGAAGCAAAAGTCTTTAAATCATCCTTTAATAGGCCAAACCTATATTATGAAATAAGAGACAAGTCAAATCCACATAGAGATATTATTAAGTTTATTAAAAAGAATGCTGGCAAGTCCGGAATTATCTATTGCCTAAGTAGAAAAAAGGTAGAGGAACTAGCAGAGCAATTGAATGTCAATGGTATTAGGGCTTTGCCTTATCACGCGGGACTCGAAGCGAAGGTTAGGTCTGAGAATCAAGACAAGTTTTTGATGGAGGAGGTAGATGTCATTGTAGCAACTATCGCCTTCGGTATGGGCATTGACAAACCAGATGTGAGATTTGTGATACATTATGATATTCCTAAGAGCCTCGAGGGTTATTACCAAGAAACTGGCCGTGCTGGTAGAGATGGTGGTGAAGGTCAATGTATAACTTTTTATAGCTATAAAGACATCCAAAA
>CAYFMO010000067.1:0-5970 GCA_964344225.1 uncultured Muribaculaceae bacterium
TATCAACATCATAACCTTCGTTTTCAAGATTGAGCTTTAAAACTTCACATAAAGTTTCCTCATCTTCTACTATCAAAATTCTTTCTGTCTGCTTGGTATTTTTGTAAGATGCCATAAAGATAACTAAAAGAATCCCTATATTTTAATTTCTAGATGAAGATTAAAATATACTTAATGGATTTGAAACATTTATGAAACATCTAGATGGGCCAATAGCTTAGAATTATTTAAGTTCGTTGATTCCTAGCTCATGAATAATTTCTCTTGCTAAGACAGGGTAGTCGGTTGTAATTTGATCAATATCAGTTGCTACCATCGTACGAATATCCTTTTCGGAATTAACAGTCCAGGTGTTGATACTCATTTCGTGTTTTCTTGCTTGTTTATACCATTTAGGGAAAAGTCTAAGAATCTTGTGGTGGTAATCAATACCTGAAATCTTGTTTAGATGGAGCTTATTCGGGCTTTTCTCACCTTTTAGATATTGAACAGTATATCCGGGCATTTTTTTAGCAAGCAGCTTGCACATATGATAACTAAATGAAATGAACATTATTCTATCTGGAGAATCGAGTCCGTGTTCTTTAATTTTTTCAATAGAAAGTTCAACAAATCGTTTTTCTAATTCCTTGTTTTTCAATGCTTTAAGTTCAAATACAAGCATTGTTTCGGGATGCTTCTTGCCTTGTTCAAAGAACTCATCCAAAGTAGGGATCTTTTCCCCATTTGCAAGTTGTCTATCCTTAAAAACCTCATATGGATTAGAGTCAATTCTTTTACCATCGATATCGCTATCGTGCCATACTAAAAGTACTTCATCCGCTGTCATGTTGACATCGAACTCACTCCCCCAAAAACCAGCTTCCTGTGCGCACTTGAGTGCAGCTATAGAATTTTTTGAGTAACCTGCTTCTTCGCAATTCCAATAGCCTCTATGAGCTACAATTCCGATAGATTTTTGTGCATACGAAGTTACCATAAGACTAAATCCTGTTAGAAAAATCAAAAAAAATCTTTTCATCATTTTTAGAGTTTTAATTGAAAGTTACTTTTCTTTTTAACTTGAATTACAAATATATGTAAAGTTTCTGAGAAATTTTGCTAAAAAATAGTATCTTTGCTAGATATGCATTTGAAAAATTATTAGAAATATAAGTTATGGTAAAAGTTAATCTTGGAGGCTGCAACTCCTTTGTAAACAATGCAGAGTATAAAGAGTATTTAGAAAAGGCA
The DNA here is from genome assembly GCA_964344225.1 of uncultured Muribaculaceae bacterium. Lineage (GTDB taxonomy): Bacteria > Bacteroidota > Bacteroidia > Bacteroidales > UBA932 > Cryptobacteroides. The sequence continues at coordinate 1,234 of CAYFMO010000067.1, forward strand.
ATGGACGCTTTTGATACCTTAGAAGACGAAACGGGGCTTGGTAATAATTTTTTAGGTTGGAAACATCTTCCTACCCAAACACCAGAATCTCTAATTCTTGAGTGTGAAGCAGTTCGTGATGCTTGGAAAGCTAAAAATATAGATTTAGTTGTTGTTATTGGTATTGGTGGCTCTTATCTTGGAGCTAAATGTGCATTGGAAGCTTTGACACACTCTTTTGCTACTCAGCTTTCTGCAAAGAAGTCTGCTCCAGAAGTAGTGTTTGCAGGACATAATCTCTCAGAGGAGTTTATAGCAGAATTGATGGATTTAGTTAGGGTAAGAAATGTTGCTACAGTTGTGATTTCAAAATCAGGTACTACAACGGAGCCAGCTGTAGCTTTCCGTCTTATGAAACAATATATTGAGCAAAAATATGGTAGAAAAGAAGCAGCAGAACGTATCATAGCTATAACAGATGCTAAAAAAGGTGCTCTTAAATCTCTTTCTACCCAAGAAGGATATAAGACTTTTGTAATTGAGGACAGTGTAGGCGGACGTTTTTCTGTGCTTAGTCCAGTTGGCTTACTTCCAATTACACTTGCAGGTTTTGATGTGAGAGAGCTTCTTAAAGGAGCTGCAGAGATGGAAGTTGAGTGCGCAAAACGTTGTGAGAAAAATCCTGCAATAGAATACGCAGCAATGCGTAATTTGTTATATAATAAGGGCAAAAAGATAGAGGTACTTGTAACTTATAATCCAAAACTTCAATATCTTGGAGAATGGTGGAAGCAACTTTATGGAGAATCAGAAGGTAAGGATGGTAAAGGTATTTTTCCAGCTTCAGTAATCTTTACTACTGATCTTCACTCAATGGGACAATATATTCAAGACGGAGAGCGTATATTGATGGAAACAGTTGTTACTGTAGAAAATAGTAACCGTAGTATGACAATAGCTAATGACCCACAAAATCTGGATGGACTCAACTTTTTATCTGGTAAACATATTGAAGAATGTAATCTTATGGCAGAATTAGGTACTAAACTAGCTCATATCGACGGCGGTGTACCTCAATTAACAGTTTCTATTGAGAGGATTAATGAGTTTAACTTAGGAGGTTTATTTTACTTCTTTGAAAAAGCTTGTGGTATTAGTGCCTATATACTTGGTGTTAATCCATTTGATCAGCCAGGTGTTGAGGCATATAAGAAGAATATGTTTGCTTTGCTTGGTAAACCAGGTTATGAGGAGCAAGCTAAAGTACTTAAGGCTAGATTGTAGCCCATAAAACATTTGATTATGAAACAATATTATGAAGAAGTAGAAAAGAGTGTAAACGAATTATCAGGCTGGCTTAGCACAAAATTTAGCGAGGATGATATTCAAAGAGTTCGTTCTGCTTATGAGTTCGCCAAGAAGGCACATAATGCACAAAAACGTAAGTCTGGTGTACCATATATAACTCATCCTGTTGCAGTTGCAAGGATTGTTGCTGAAGAGCTAGAGTTAGGAATTGAACCAATAATGGCAGCTCTTCTTCATGATGTTGTTGAAGATACAAAGTACAAGATTGAGGATATTGAAGAGCATTTTGGTAAAGATGTGGCTTTTCTAGTAGGCGTATTGACGAAAAAGAAGAAGAAGACTAAAGGAACTTCTTCTAAACAGGTTGATAATTTTAAACAAATTCTAGCATCTCTTAATTATGATATTCGTGCTTTACTTATTAAGTTAGCAGACCGCCTCCACAATATGAGGACTCTAGAGAGTATGCGTTCGGATAAGCAGATGAAAATTGCGGGGGAGACAGACTATTTTTATGCTCCTCTCGCAAATCGTTTAGGTTTACATCCAATTAAAACAGAATTAGAAAACCTTTCTTTTAAATATCGTTCGCCAAAGGAATATGAAAACTTAGAAAACAATCTAGCTCAAGATAAAGAAACAAAAGCGGAACAAATTCAGCATTTCATAGGTAGAGTTCACGAAGCTTTGGCAGTAGCTGGTTTGGAGGCAAGGACAGAACTTCGTTGGAGAAAACCTCATAGCGTTATGAGGAGGATGCATGAAACTGGTAGAGAGTTTCACCATGTTCCAGGTAAGCATTATTTAAGGATAATCTATCCTGATAATCTTCCTATTTCTGAAAAAAGAAATAGTTTGAGAATTTATTCAGCCCTAACAGATTATTTCAAGGAACAGCCAGGAAGTGTAGCAAATTACATAGATTCGCCAAAGGCTAATGGAAATCAAAGTTTCCATATAAATCTTCTATCGGACCACGGTACTTGGGAAGAAGTTCATATTTCGTCGGAAAGAATGGTCAAGAATGCAAGATTAGGCTGTGTTGCAGAGCAGACCGAGGGAAATATAAATAGGTGGTTGAACAAATTTAAGTTTATTCTTGAAGATGCTGCATATCATAGTCAAGAGATAGATTTTATGGATGGAGTTACGATGTCTTTCTATAATGAGGACATTCAAGTTTATACTCCAAGGGGGATGAGGATTATTTTACCAAAGGGTGCAACAGCTTTAGATTTTGCTTATGAACTACATACCGAAATAGGGAAAACCGCAAAATATGCTCGAATAAATGGTCGTCTATGTCCTGTAACGACGGAACTTGCTACTGGAGACTGCGTTGAAATAGGAACAGATGAAAAGGTTCAAATGTTTCCAGAGTGGCATGGGACTGTTGTGACTTACAAAGCAAAGAAGCACATAGGTTCATATTTTTCAAAAAAACCAAAATTAAAATATATACTATGTGATGAATGTATGCCAATTCCTGGGGAGGAGGTTGTTGGTTTCAAAGATGAAGAAGGCAGTGTAACAGTTCATAAGCGTAATTGTCCTGCAGCAATTAGGTCTTCTTCTCGCCACGGTGATTCGATTGTGGATGTAGATTTTACTGCAGATGAGGAGTTTTTGTTTCCTGTTAGTATAGAATTTAGAGGAGTTGACAGGTATCATTTGTTAAGTGATTTAGTCGCGTGTATAACGGACCAACTACATTTATATATGACAAAACTTTTTACTGAAACAAATGATTACATTGCAACTTGTCACATAGACCTTCTAGTTCATTCTGCAGATGAGTTGAAGGCTGCAATGGAGAATATATCTAAGCTGGAAGGAGTAGATGAAGTATTAAGAAAAAAATATGTCTAAGAAAAAAATATGTCTAATAAAAAATTATATCCAATAAAGTTTGTCCCAGAGCCTTATCAAATGAAGTGGGGAGTGGAAACGTGGGCTATTGCAGATATGGGTTTTGAAAATTCAAAAATTTCCAATGGCTGGCTTGAGGGAAACACAATAGAAGATTTAATGGAAACTTACCTAGAGAGGGTTGTTGGTGAGAGTGTATATCAATATTATGGTAGGCAATTTCCAGTTATCATAAAATATTTGCAGGTAGATGGGGAAATTCCTTTGCAAGTTCATCCTTCAGATGAAGAGGCTGAGACTAGATTTGATTCTTTAGGAAAAACAGAGCTACTTTATATTACCAAGGCTGATAAAAACGCAAAGCTTTATCTGGGTTTCAATAAGGATGTGTCTGCACAGGAACTTTTTGATAGGTGCAATGATGGCAGTATTTATGAAGTTCTTAATGAATATCCACTAAAAGCAGGAGAATCATATTTTATTAAACCAGGTTTACTACATTCTATTAGAGGTAAAGCAAGTATTGTAGCAATTCAACAGTCCTCAGACATAGACTTTGTTCTTTATGCAAAAGGTTTAACAAAAGAAGAAGATGAATTGAGATTTAGCCATTTATCTGAGGCAATAGATATAATAGATTACTCTAAATACTCGATTGAAAACGATGAAGACCACCATCATGATAAAGTAGTTGAAAAGCTTCTTTCTCGCCCGGAGTACACTGTATCTAAACTAAATCTTAAGGATACTCTTCATATTTATACGGAAAAATTTGACTCTTTCTTTGTCTATATCTGTGTTGAAGGAGGTGCTACTATACAGATTCCAGTAGTAGATGCACAAGGTAAAAAGTCAATGCAAGATTACAATATTGCCAAGGGAGAAGCCATTCTAATCCCAGCAGAATCTCCAGACTTCTATTTAGTACCAAAGAACTCTTCTCCAGTATTGTTAGAAGTGATTGTAGAGGCACGCGAGATTGTAGATAGCTATATAGATCCTAGTACAGAACCTTTTCTAGAAGGAGAAGACTATGGTGGTATAGAGGATGAATATTTTGGTAATAATGACGATGCTGAAGATGAGGTGTAAAAATGGAAGAGGTAAGGATAGATAAGTATTTGTGGGCAATTAGAGCTTTTAAGACAAGGTCAGATGCTACAGATGCCTGTAAAGGTGGAAAAATCAGAGTTAATGGTCAAGATATAAAACCATCTAGGAATGTTCGAAAAGATGATATAATTACAGTTCGTAAAGGGGCAGTAACTTATACATATAAAGTCCTAGAGTTAATAGATAAACGCCAAGGAGCCAAACTAGTTGATCAATTTGCTGAAAACTTAACTCCAGAAGAGGAATTATTAAAGCAACGTGCTCCCGTTGAAACTTTTTTCTTAAAACGAGATAGGGGAACAGGACGTCCTACTAAAAAAGACAGGCGACAAATGGAGGCCCTATGGGATCATTTAAACTCTGGAGAAGGGTTCGAATAAATTGACTTTAGGGAGATATTCGCTATAGTTGGCACGGCATTGTTCAAATAGAGCATTGCCGTATTTTGCGTGGCCTGGTCCTCTATAA
>CAYFMO010000068.1:0-5899 GCA_964344225.1 uncultured Muribaculaceae bacterium
TTTATAAGAAAGCTGAATACTTAGTCGAAGGTTTCTATGAAGATATTAGTAAACACGGAGTTGGCGTATTCTCTGAACTTTATGATGGAGACCCTCCGCACGAGCCACATGGAGCGATATCGTGTGCTTGTAGCACAGCGGCACTTTTAAGAATAGATTATTTAATGAATAAATATAAGGAGGAGAAATAATGAAGGTATTGATGTTCGGATGGGAGTTCCCTCCTCATATTTCAGGAGGTTTAGGAACCGCTTGTTATGGATTAACAAAAGGTCTTGCATATCACGATGTAGATGTACTTTTTGTTATGCCATCTGCCTCTGGAGAAGAGGACGAATCTGCCGTGACAATTATTAACGCAAGTGATGTACCTGTAGATACAGTGTCTACTTCTGTTGATGAATTTCTGGGCAAAGTAAAATTCTTACATATTGGAACCAATATGATTCCATACGTTGACCCTCTAGATTTTACCCAAATGGTAGAAGAAGAGAGAAAGCGTCAGGTTAAAGGCTTTAGGGTACAATATGGTCAAAAATATAAGTTCTCTGGTAAGTATGGAGCTAATCTTATGGAAGAGGTGGCACGCTACGCAATGGTGGGCGCAACGATAGCTCTTCAAAATAAGGATAATTTCGATGTCATCCACGCTCACGACTGGTTGACCTATATGGCGGGAATTGCCGCAAAGCAGCTTACTGGAAAACCATTAGTAGTGCACGTTCATGCAACTTCATACGATAGAGCAAGTGATGACAACATTGATACAAGAGTTTTAGAACTTGAAAGAAAGGGTATGGAGGAAGCAGATAAGGTAATAGCTGTTAGTGAGCTTACTAGGAACATTGTTATTAATAAGTACGGAATAGATCCAGATAAGGTTGTGGCTGTTCACAACGCTGTTGACTTTAGTGGAAGAGAGAATATTGAAGTGGAAAGAAATGTGAAAGATAAAGTGGTGACTTTCTTAGGGCGTATAACTTACCAGAAAGGACCAGAATACTTTATTGAGGCTGCGGCGAAAGTTCTTAAGAGAACAGACAATGTGCGCTTCGTTATGGCAGGAAGTGGAGATATGTTGAATAGATGTATCCGTCACGTTGCCCGCTTAGGTATATCAGATAAATTCCATTTCACTGGCTTCCTGCGTGGACAAGAAGTTCAAAAGATGTTCGCTTTATCTGATGTGTATGTAATGCCATCTATTTCAGAGCCTTTTGGTATATCGCCACTAGAGGCAATGCAGACCCACGTGCCTTCTGTTATTTCACATCAATCAGGTTGTGCAGAAATTCTCAACTATGCTTTGAAAGTGGATTTCTGGGATGTTGATGCAATGGCAGATGCAATTTATGGATTATTGAATTATCCTGCAATCTCAAATCTAGCGGCTCGCTGTGGATATGAAGAGGTTAATTCATTAAAATGGAATAATGCTGCTGCTAAGGTAAAAGCAGTTTATGAATCAGTAATTTAATTAAAACAAAATATTATGAAAAAGAGTATTTGTCTATATTTTCAAGTACATCAGCCGAATCGTTTGAGGTTATATAGGTTCTTTGATATAGGAAAGGATTCTCACTATTATGATGACTTTGCAAACAGAACAATTCTAAGGAGAATAGAGCAAAAGTGCTATCTCCCAATGAATGAGCTACTTCTAGAACTTATTAAAGCTCATAAGGGCAAATTAAAAGTTGCATTTTCAATTTCTGGTTCTGTTCTTGAGCAATTTGATAGATATGCTCCAGAGGTTATCGACAGCTTTAAAAAATTAGCAGACACTGGCTGTGTGGAGTTCCTATCGGAAACTTACTACCATTCTCTTGCATCTATTGCTTCTCCTTATGAGTTTAAACACCAAGTTGAAAAACATAGAAATGCTATTGAACATTATTTTGGTGTGACACCTACTGCATTTAGAAATACAGAGTTAATTTATTCGAATGCGATTGGCGAGATGGTTCATTCGTTAGGCTTCAAAACAGTTCTCACGGAAGGAGCAAAGCATATTTTAGGATGGAGAAGTCCGAATTATGTTTATAGCGGTGCTGAAAGGGCATCTAAGGTTAAGTTACTATTGAAGAATGTTTCTTTGACAGAAGATTTGGCTTTCCGTTTTTCAAATAAAAATTGGGATCAATGGCCGTTGACAAGTGAAAAATACTTAGGATGGGTTAAGGAGGCCGCTCAAGACGGAGAAATCGTAAACCTATTTATGGATTATGAAACTTTTGGAGAACGCCATAAAGTTAAGAGCGGAATCTTTGATTTTATGAGATTTTTTATCGAGGGTGTACTGCAAGATGGGGAATTAGAGTTCGTTACTCCTACTGAAGCTACAAAGAAACATAAACCAGTGGCAGAGTTTGATTGTCCAGATTATATTTCTTGGGCTGATGAGGAAAGTGACATTACTGCTTGGCTTGGTAATGAGCTCCAAAGCGAAGCTTATAATAAGCTATATGAACTAACAGAGAAGTTATCGCTTTTAAATAATGCAATAATATGGGAAGATTTTGGTCGTTTACAAGAAAGTGACCACTTCTACTATATGTGTACAAAATTCTTCTCAGATGGTGCAAATCATAAATATTTTAACCCTTATGACACACCGTACGAGGCATTTATTAACTATATGAATGTCTTAAGTGATTTTATTTTGCGTGTAAATGATGCAATTTCCATTTCAGATGTTAACTTTGCATCCGCAAAAGAAGAAAAGCCAAAGAAAACTGTGACAAAAGCCAAAGTAGGTACAAAAGTTGCGGTAAAGAGCAAGGCAGAACCAAAGAAAAAGGTTGTAGCTAAAAAAGCTACTAAGAAATAAAAACCTTGAGTTGAAGGACTGTAGTTAAGAGGCTGGCTAAACGTCTATAAGTTTTGGTCAGCCCTTAATTCGGTTTTTGCTCACTGAATGAAAGGGAAAATATAAATTTTATACAAAATATCACAATGAAGAAAAAATTGATTAAACCAGATTATTTATTTGAAGTAAGTTGGGAGGTTTGTAATAAGGTTGGTGGTATTTATACCGTGATTGCAACAAAAGCTCTTTATCTAAAATCTGAGTATAATCGCCGTCATATTATGGTGGGACCAGATGTTTGGATGGATACAGCTATTAATCCAGACTTTATTGAGGACCCAACCTTGTATAAGGCTTGGAGAGAGCAGGCGGCAGAAGAAGGATTGAGAGTTAGGGTTGGTAGATGGAATGTACCTGGAAAACCAACAGCAATTCTAGTAGACTTTAAGCAATTCCTTACTCAACAAAATCAGATTTTAACAGAATATTGGAAAAAGTTTGGTGTAGATTCATTAACAGGAAACTGGGATTATCGTGAGTCAGCTCTTTTCGGATATGCAGCAGGAAAAGTTATAGAAAGTTTCTATAAATTCAATCTTGAAGCATCCGATAAGGTGGTCGCACAGTTCCACGAATGGCAAACAGGTGCAGGCCTTTTATATCTAAAAGCGGCACAAATGCCAATAGCAACTGTTTTTACAACTCATGCAACTGCAGTCGGTCGTAGTATAGCAGGCAACAATCTTCCTTTATATGATTATATGAAGGATTACAATGGAGACCAAAAAGCAACAGAGTTCAATATTGTTGCAATGCACTCTTTGGAGAAAAAAGCAGCAGAGCATTCTGACATTTTTACAACTGTGAGTGAGAATACCGCTCGTGAATGTGCTCAATTCCTTGGAAGACCAGTTGACATAGTAACCCCAAATGGTTTTGAGCCTAGTTTTACTCCTGCAACAGAAGAGGAATATGAAACAAAGCGTTTAGCGGCTAGGCAGCGTCTAGTAGATGTGGCTGCAGCTATGGGAGATGAGAAAGTTCCTGATAACGCAGTTCTTGTGGGAATAAGTGGAAGATATGAGTGGAAGAACAAGGGTATAGATATATTTGTAGATGCTCTTGGCAAGTTAAATCATATTGATTTCCAGGGCAAGTCGGTTCACGCATTCATTATGATTCCTTCAGTTAATAATGGCCCTGACAAACAACTTCTAGCAAAACTTTCAGGTGAAGATTCTTCGTATACTACAAAGACTTCGCACGTACTTATGAATCCTGAGTATGATAGTATACTTAGGAGATTACAAGAATTGAATTTTACTAATGCTAAGGGTGATAAAGTAAAAGTATATTTCATTCCTTCATATCTAAATGGAAATGATGGTATATTTAATATGACATACTATGATCTTTTAGTGGGTCTCGATTTAACTTTATTCCCTTCATATTATGAGCCATGGGGCTATACTCCACTTGAGAGTTTAGCATTCAGCGTTCCAACATTGACTACAACTTTAGCAGGCTTTGGTCTTTGGGTAAAAAAGCACTTTAAGAAAGAGCATCCTGGAATTACAATCCTACATCGTACAGACTCAAACTATAATGAGGTTGTTGATGGAGTTGTAGAAAGAATACAAGAAATTGCTGCTTTAAGAAAAGATAGCAGAAAAAAATACATGAAAAATGCCAAAGAAGTGTCAGAAATCGCTCTTTGGGAAAATAATATAGTTTATTACAAAGAAGCTTATTCAAAAGCTTTAGACAAATTAATGTTAGTGCTGGGAGAACTTCCAGCGGTTAAGAATAAAAAACTTATGCAGTACAAAAAAATTGATGTAAATCATCAAACCTGGAATAGTGTATTTGTAGAACGCCACCTACCAGAGAGCCTTAAAGATTTAGAAACACTTTCAAAAAACCTTTGGTGGTGCTGGAATCAATCAGCAATCGACCTATTTAAATCGATTGATCCACAAGCGTGGGAAGAGACAGGTTTCAATCCAATAGCAATGTTAGACAAGGTTAGTCTTAAGAGATATCAAAAACTTGAAAAAGACACAGCTTTCTTAGCAAATCTAAGAGATGTAATGACAGAGTTTAATGAATATATGGCTCTTAAGGCAGAAAGGAAGGACCCTTCAATAGCTTATTTCTGTATGGAATATGGTCTAGATACTTCACTTAAGATTTATTCGGGTGGCCTAGGTATTCTAGCAGGAGACTATATAAAGGAGACTTCAGATATGAATACAAATCTTGTAGCTGTTGGCCTTTTATATAGATTTGGATATTTCAATCAGCAATTAACAGCAAGTGGAGAACAAATTGCAGAGGACGTTGCACAAGACTTTATGAAGATTCCAGCTTCTCCTGTAACAGATAAAAAGGGTAAATGGATTACAATTAGTGTTGCTTTCCCTGGTCGCACATTATATGCAAAACTTTGGAGAGTTGATGTTGGTCGTACAGAATTGTATCTTTTAGATACAGATATTCCAGAAAACTTACCAGAAGATAGGTCAATCACATATAACTTATATGGTGGAGACTGGGAAAATCGTTTAAAACAAGAACTTCTTCTTGGAGTTGGTGGTATCCGTGCTATTAGAGCGTTAGGAATTGACCCACAAGTATACCATTGTAATGAAGGACATGCTGCTTTTATTGGCTTAGAGAGACTTCGCGAGCTAATTAATGACGATAATTTAGATTTCCCTGAGGCTATGGAGGTTGTAAGAGCATCATCTTTATTTACAACTCATACTCCAGTTCCAGCAGGTCACGACTATTTTGAAGAAGGTTTATTGAGAAAGTATCTTGGTCACTATCCACAAGCGCTTAAGATTGATTGGGAAACCCTAATGAGTCTTGGTAAGACAAATGGAGCAGACGTGAAAGAGAGGTTCTCTATGAGTATACTTGCTGCAAATATTTCGCAAGAAGTTAATGGTGTTTCTTGGTTACACGGTGAGGTTAGCCGCGATGTTCTTGGACATATGTGGGCAGGATATCTTCCTGAGGAGCTTCACGTGAGCTATGTAACTAATGGTGTACACTATCAAACTTGGACAGCTCCTGAGTGGAAAG
>CAYFMO010000069.1:0-5749 GCA_964344225.1 uncultured Muribaculaceae bacterium
CGCAAAAATCCTTGCATCTTCATAAATTGTTCTGTCCTGAATAATTGTTTCTTCTAATTTTGAAATATCCACTACATCTTTGAATCTTTTATTTAGGAAATAGATTTGAAGGTTGAATGACCATCTTTCCATATTTTCATAAAAGTCCGAAAGATATGGGTTGTAATCTACTGATTCAAATTTTGGAGTCCAATTGTAATGAGCTGCCAACATTTTTGTCAATGTGGTTTTCCCACTTCCGATGTTTCCCGCAATCGCTATATGCATATTTTTATTCTTTTAGGTTTTTAGTGTTTTAATATTCAACGAATATACCAAATTCTCGGCACATAGTTAGCAAATTTAATAACTCTTTTCGTATTTTTGTAGTATTAAAGGAATTTTTGGATGATATCTATTTACTATTTTTTATTTAATGCCTTCGAACAAAGGTGTACTGTCTTATGGGATGAAGACTTAAATTGTGCAATCTTCGACCCTGGGTTTAACAATCCAGAAGAAAAGGCGGGACTTTTTTCTTTTATTAAATCTAGAAAATTAAACGTTAAAGGAATTTTTCTTACTCATGCCCATTTTGACCACGTCTATGGCCTTAAAGAAACTCAAGAAGAATTCGATGTTCCGATTTATATGCACCCTGCCGACAAGGTAATTATTGAAAACAATAAATATTTCTGCCAAGCTTTTGGTTTGAATACGCCTAAAGCACCGAAAGAAACAGTGGATATTCAAGATGGTGATATTATCCCAATTGGGAAGATGAAATTCGAAGCCATTCACACCCCTGGGCATACTCCTGGCGGTGTTTCTTGGTTGGAGAGAAATAAAAAAATATTAATTAGTGGTGATACTTTGTTTGCTGGTTCAATTGGAAGAACTGATAATCAATGGGGTGACTACGATGCACTTATAAAAAGTATTTTAGAAAAATTAATGGTTCTTGATGGAGATATTGAAGTGATTCCTGGGCATGGACCTTGTAGCTCTATAGCCAAGGAAAGGGCTACAAATCCTTTCCTTATGCCGTTTAATGAACCGTATGAAGATTAGATGAGTAAAAACATAGAAATAGTCGGAGCGAAAGTCCATAATTTAAAAAATGTTAGTCTTTCGATTCCGAGGGGTAAGTTTGTGGTGATTACTGGGCCTAGTGGTAGCGGGAAATCATCACTCGCTTTTGATACAATCTACGCAGAAGGCCAGAGGCGTTATATGGATACTCTTTCCACATATGCTAAATATTTTATGGGCATATTGGAAAAACCTGAGGTTGAGTCTATTACAGGACTTAGCCCCATAATTGCCATTGAACAAAAAACCACTGGAAATAATCCACGTTCCACAATCGGAACCATAACGGAAATCTATGACTTTCTTAGACTTCTTTATGCAAAAGCATCTAAGGCCTACTCTCCTAGTACTGGGAAGGAGATGATTAGATATACCGATGAACAGATTGTGTCGCTTATAATGAAAAATTATGATGGTAGAAAATGCTATCTATTAGCTCCACTTGTTCAAGGTAGGAAAGGCCATTATAAAGAACTATTTGAGCAGCTAAGGAAGAGGGGCTATACACAAGTAAGAATCAATGGTGAAATACAGGAATTAGCAGAAATCACTGCTTTGGATAGGTATAAGACACATTTCATTGAACTTGTGGTAGATAGGTTAAAGCCATCTGAAAAAGATAGTAAGAGGATAAAGGATTCAGTAATACTTGCATTGAATCAGGGTAAGGGGTCGTTAGCTGTTGTAGATCTTGAAACAAATCAAATTAGTCATTTCTCAAAACATCTAGTATGCCCTGATACTGGCCTATCTCTTCCGATGCCTGCGCCACATTCATTCTCATTTAACTCGCCGCAGGGATATTGTACTCATTGTAAGGGTTTAGGACAGGTTGCAGACATTAACATAAATAGTATTATACCAGATAGAACTGTCTCAATTGCAGATGGCGGAATTATTCCACTTGGAAAAATTAGAGAAACAAAGAAGTTTGATGTCGTAAGGTCTATTGCGAGGAAATATGATTTTTCACTATATGACCCTATAGAGGATATTTCAGATGAACTCATTGACCTAATAATTTATGGGTCCGATGAGTTATTTAGGGTTGGAGAAGGAGCTAATTCTGAGATGGTTTCTTTTAAAGGAATAGCTTCGGATGTGAATGAAAAAATCACTTGTCCTGTATGTAACGGAACTAGATTAAATCAAGAAACAAATTACTTTAAAATTGATAACAAAACCATTTCTGAAGTATCCGCACTAGAGATTACTCAGCTGAAAGAATGGTTAAACACGCTTGAAGGTAAGTTTTCTGCTAGGGAGAATTTAATTGCTAGAGATATCTTAAAAGAATTAAAAGATAGGGTATCATTCCTTTTAGATGTTGGCCTTGATTATCTGTCCTTAAGCAGGGCAACTGCTTCGCTTTCTGGAGGTGAGAGCCAAAGGATTAGGCTAGCAACTCAGATTGGTTCAAAGTTAGTTAATGTTCTCTATATTTTGGATGAACCTAGCATTGGTCTTCACCAGAAGGACAATAGAAAACTCATTGCCTCACTAAAGAAGTTACGTGATGAGGGTAACTCTGTGATGGTGGTTGAGCATGATACCGAAACGATGTTAGCTGCTGATTGGTTGGTCGATGTAGGTCCTGGGGCAGGTGAAGAAGGCGGTAAAATATGTTATAATGGACCTATTGAGAATGTCTTAAATAGTGACATCTCTGAGAAAAGTCGCACTTTACAATATCTTACTGGAGAGAGGAAAATTGAAATACCTGCAACAAGGCGGCGCGGAAATGGCACTTCACTGATAATCAAAGGGGCAAGGGGCAACAATCTGAAGGACATAGATGTTGAGTTCCCTCTCGGAATGTTCATTGGCATAAGTGGAGTAAGTGGAAGCGGTAAGTCTTCTTTGATTAATGAGACTTTAATGCCTATCTTAAAAAATAAATTCTATAATGCTAAGCTTCAACCACTTCCTTACACCGAACTTACTGGGGTTGAGAATATTGATAAACTTATAGAAATTGACCAAAGTCCGATAGGTAGAACACCTCGTAGCAATCCTGCTACATTCACTGGTGTTTTCAACAATATTCGTAGCCTTTTCGAAGCGACTCCAGATGCTAAGGTACGCGGATTCAAGGCTGGTAGGTTTTCATTTAATGTTCCAGGAGGGCGATGTGAAGAATGTAAGGGGGCAGGTATTAAGGTTATTGAAATGAACTTTTTGCCTTCAGTAAATGTGGTTTGTAGCGAGTGTAGAGGGCGTAGGTATAAGGATGATACTCTTGCAGTTAAGTATAAGGGGAAAAATATTAATGATGTGCTTGAGATGTCAATTAGTGAAGCCTATGCTTTCTTTGAAAATATTCCTAATATTGCCCAGAAGTTAAAGGCCCTAGTGGATGTGGGACTTGGCTATGTTCGCTTAGGTCAGTCTGCGGTTACCCTATCTGGTGGAGAAAGCCAGAGAATGAAGCTAGCTACTGAGTTAGCTCGCAGGAGTACCGGAAATACATTATATATGTTGGATGAACCTACTACGGGCTTACATCAATGCGACATAGCTGTTTTGCTTGGCGTCTTACAACAGCTTGTAGACCAAGGCAATACAGTAATAGTTATCGAGCACAATCTCGATGTACTTAAATCAGTGGATTATCTCTTCGATATGGGACCAGAAGGTGGTAAGGGTGGTGGTTTAATAATTGCCCAAGGGACACCAGAAGAATTAGCCATGAACCCCAACTCGGTTACAGGACCGTTTTTGCGGGAAGTTCTTTAACTTCTAGTCGCTATCAACAAAACAACATACCGACACAGACAAAACAGCACTTTCATCTGTGTCACGAACAGAAAAACAAAGAAAAATGAAAAAAGATAACACCGTAAGAATTTTTTGTGAGAATGATGGGAAACATTATGAATTCCCTATTGGTACGACACTTAAGGCGATTTCTGAAAAACTTTGCCCTAATGTTACAGTGGAGAAAACAGGTAAGAAAATTCCTGTGATTGCAGCTCTTGTAGACTATAGGCTTAAAGAACTTGAGTTCAGGGTATCAATACCACATACTATTAAATTCATTGCTTATAATGATCCTGATGGAAGAAGAACTCATATACGTTCATTGAGCTTTGTGCTACAGAATGCAATTAGGGGGATGTACCCTGATAAGCAACTCGTTATTGACTATGCTCTTCCTAGTGGTCACTACTGTGAAATTCGAGAGAGATATAATTTGGAAGATGGTAGACCAAATATTTATAGTATTTCAGACGAAGAACTGATGAAAATTAAGCAGAGAATGAAGGAAATCATTGCAGCAGATTTACCTTTTCATAAAGTTAAATTAGCCACAGAGGATGCTGTTGAACTTTTTGAGAAAAACCACCAGGTTGCAAAGGCAAAGCTAACCCAGAGTATTGGAAAATATACAACTAGTGTGTACTATCTTGATGGACAGGCAGATACCTTCTATGGTCCTTTGGTTCCATCTACTGGATATCTTAGTGTTTTCGATATTGTAGCATTTAGCGATGGCTTCTGCCTACAATATCCTGCAGATGGATTTACTGAAACCGTATTGCCACTACAACGTCAGTCTCGTATTGCGACTGCACTAAAAGAGCATTCAGATTGGTTGAGTATTATGGGAGTAAATGCTGTTGGTACTTTAAACAATGCTGTATTAAATGGGGAAATTGTGGAATTAATTAATTTCTCCGAAGCTCTCCATGAAAGAAAATACACATATATTGCAGACCAAATCTACGCTAAGCGAGACAAAATTAAAATTGTATTCATAGCAGGCCCTTCTAGTAGCGGTAAAACTTCTACTTCAAAAAGGTTGGCAATCCAATGTCGTATTCTAGGTCTTAATCCTAAAGTACTAGAATTAGATAATTATTTCGTAGACAGGGAGCACACCCCAAAGGATGAAAATGGAGATTACGACTTTGAAGCTCTTGAAGCCATGGATCTAGACTTCCTTAACAAGCAATTGAATGATTTACTTGAAGGTAAGACAGTGGAAATCCCAAGATTTAGTTTCCAAGAGGGCAGGCGTTATTTCAATGGTGATTTCATGAAGCTTGAGGATAAGGACATCCTCATTATGGAGGGAATCCATGCACTAAATCCTGCTATGCTTTATGATGTGGATAAATCTAAGATTTTCCGAGTTTATGCTTCTGCACTGACTTCACTATCCCTTGATGAGAATAACAATATTTCAACTTCTGATAATAGAATGTTAAGAAGGATGATTAGGGATAATCGCACAAGGGGAATTTCACCTGAAGATACAATTCTAAGATGGAGTAGCGTACGCAGGGGTGAGAATAAAAACATCTTCCCTTTCCAAGAGAATGCAGATGCTGTCTTCAACTCTGCCCACGTTTTTGAACTTCCTGTTCTAAAATACTATGCAGAGCCACTTCTACGACGCATCTCCCCTAATTCTCAAGCTTACACAGAAGCAACTCGACTCCTTAAATTTTTAGAGTACATCGTAGCCTTATCTCCAGAAGAAATTGCGGCTATTCCACCAACTTCTATCTTAAGAGAATTTGTTGGTGGTCAAACTTTATAGGTTATAGTCCCGTCCATACCGCAGATAACGCTGGTTTTCAGTTGCTTGCAAAGTTTACACCCAATTTCACACCCAAGATGTTCGCGTGCTTTAAGGATATGCGGTTCCTTGTCGCGGGTCAGGTTGGCGCGA
>CAYFMO010000070.1:0-5666 GCA_964344225.1 uncultured Muribaculaceae bacterium
AAAAGAACCTGGTGTAATTCTTACTGAGTCTACTTCTGCGGGAGATGGTTTAACAGAAACCAATTATGAAACTCATTATCAGGCAGTCAATGCTTATGCTACTTATACTCCGAAAATTAACGAGAATAATTATCTAAACATTCTTCTTGGTTATAATGTTGAATGGAGTGATTATACATATACAACTGCTAGCCGTATGGGTTTTGCTTCAAGTAAGCCTTCGTTTAATTTAATGGATGGTGAGGCATCTATTAAGTCCGGTGGTTATCAATGGGCTTATTTAGGTGCTTTCTTTAGAGCAAACTATTCTTATAAAGGAAGATATTTAGCTGAGTTGAGTGGTCGTTATGATGGTTCTTCGAAATTTCCTTCAGGTCAACGTTGGGGTTTCTTCCCTTCAGGATCTATAGCTTGGAGACTTTCTGATGAGCCTTGGATGCAATGGAGTAGCAAGTACTTAAATAATCTTAAATTTAGAATATCAGCAGGTACTATGGGTAATGGTAACGTTTCCCCATATAGCTTCGCATCTACAATGGATATGGTAAAGGCTACAGACTTTATTCTTAATGGCACTCTTACTTCTTACACAGGTATTGGAACAACTGTGCCACTATCTCTAACTTGGGAAAAAGCAACAACTTATGATGCTGGAGTAGATATAGATATGTTTAACAGTAGATTATCTGCAACATTTGACTACTATATTCGTATGACTACTGATATGTATACTGCTGGTGTTCAACTTCCTGGTGTATACGGTGGTTCTGTACCTAAGGGTAATAACGCAGAAATGAGAACTAATGGCTGGGAACTTTCTTTACAATGGAGAGACGAGTTTAGCCTTGGTGGAAAACCTTTCTCATATAGCGTAAAAGGAACTCTATGGGATAGTATGTCTACTATTACAAAATTTGCTGGAAATGAAGCTAATTCATTTGGTTCAATTAGTAATCTAATCACAAATATGGGACGACCACAATATTATGTAGGTATGAAGATGGGGGAAATGTGGGGTTATACAGTTGAAGGTTTGTTTAAAGATTATGATGAAATTAATAATCATGCTAAGCAAGAATACAAACAAGCTTCTGACAAAAAGACTAGACCAGGTATGGTTAAGTTTGCTGACCTAAATGGTGATGGTTTTGTGGACTATGGTAATCTTTCATTGGCAAATCCTGGTGACATTTCTATCATTGGTAATAGCACACCACGTTATAATTATGGTATAAACCTTGCTGCAAATTGGAATGGTATAGGCCTTTCAATATTCTTACAAGGTGTTGGTAAGAGAGATTGGTATCCAGGACCAGATGCTGGTTACTTCTGGGGTAAATACTCTAGACCTTTCTTCTACTTTATCCCAACTATTCACGCTCTTGATAACCCTACAGTTGCTCAGTTAAATGATGATCAAACAGAATGTTTGAACTATGATACTGCTTACTGGCCTAGAGTTACCACTTATATGACTAATGGTGATAAAAACCAAACCACCATTATGAATATGCCAAATACTAGATATAAACAAAATGCAGCATTTTTACGTGTAAAGAATATCCAGATTGACTATTCTTTTGACCAAAAACTTATATCAAAAATTGGTCTTTCAGGTCTAAGGTTATTCCTTACTGGTGAGAACTTATTTACATACTCACCTCTTCACAAATGGGGACCTAACTTGGATCCAGAAGGAATCTACGGAGGTGACCCTGACTTTGGATCAAGTGGACTTAACGGAAACTCTTATCCAATATTCAAATCATTAACATTTGGTATTAATTTAACATTCTAATAAAGGAGGAAACAAAATGAAAAAATATATTATTGCCCTTGTTGCTTTTGCAACTCTTGCAACATCATGTGCTGATTTCCTCACAAGAGAGGATCCAGATTCTTTAGATGGTCCAACATATTTTAAAGATGAGTTAGCACTTAAAATCTATGCTAATGGACTTCATAGAGCGAACTCAACAGAAATTATGACTTTTATTAATGGCGACCGTACTTCGGATGTGATGAACTGGGACGGTGAGGTGCTTTTCTACACAGATCGTTATACACAAAAGGATAATTCTAGCTGGAGCTGGACGAAACTTCGCAATATCAACTATTTTTTGAATCATTTGCGTGAAGCAAAAGCATCAGAAGAAGTTCTAAATCATTATGAAGGTATTGGTAGATTCTTTAGAGCTACTTTTTACTTTAATAAATTAGAGCAATATGGAGCAAATCCTTGGTATGATATTGCAGTTCAAATAGACAAACCTGAAGAGCTAGAGTCTTTATACAAAGATAGAGATCCACGTTCTTTTATTGCACAGAAAATTTATGAGGATTTAGACTACGCTTCTAAAAATTGTTTAGGTACAGCTGAGTGGCGTAATCGTGCTACATATGTTAATAAATATGTGGCGCTTGCTATGAAAGCACGTTTCTGTCTATATGAAGGTACTTATAGAAAATATCACAGCGTTGACCCTTCAACTAATGTTGCTTGGACAGCTGCTGAACTAGCAGAAGGTACTGAATATCTTAGACAAGCTGCTCTTGCTTGTGAAGAGATTATGGACTCTAAGATATATAAGCTGTCTAACGATTATAGACAAATGTTTACTGATAAAGATGGTTGCGGTACATATACCCAGGAATTTATCTGGGCTCGTGACTATAATGCAGCTTTAGGAGTAAATAATCAAAAATACTCTATTAATAATTATATGATTAATGCTCAGCATGCTCAATATTCTTTTAATAGGGATTTCGTGTTGACTTATCTTAAGACAGATGGTACTCCTTATACAAGCGATTTTTCAGGTGATGACTACTACAAAGTCAAATTCGAAGACGAGTTCGACGGAAGGGATGGTCGTCTGAAAGAAACTATACGCTATCCTGGTTTTACCCGTGCTGATGGTAAGCTTTGGGGACCAGACTTGGTTTATGCTAAGACAGGATATCATCCTATTAAATGGTTAACACACGATATCAATGATGCTATTAATGCGGCTACAGAGACTGACGTTCCACTTATTCGTTATGCAGAGGTATTATTGACTTATGCTGAAGCTAAAGCTGAGTTAGGAGAATGTACTGAAGAAGTTTGGAATAAAACTGTTAAGCTTACTAGAGAAAGAGCAGGAGTGACAAGTATTTATCCAACTGTTGCTGACCCATATATGGTTGATTACTTCCTAGGTCAAGTTACTGACCCAGTAATCCTTGAAATTCGTCGTGAAAGAGGAATTGAGTTCACAATGGAAAATCAACGTCAAATAGATATTAGCCGTTGGCATATGGGTGAACTCTTAATTAGGCCTAAAACCGGTATTTGGGTTTGTGATGAAGATGATAAATTAACACAAGATAGAGATGTATATTTAGACCTTAATGGTGATGGTACTCCAGAGAGTGCAGTTTCAGCACGCAACTCAGAAATTAAGGGATATCTTGTTCTAGCTGTAAATGCTCCTGGTATAGTAACTGCTAATGGTAAGGCAAACTCTGGTGCAGGCCACGTGCTTTCAAATGGCACTTGGGGTTATGTTATTACAAATACAACATTGGTCGCAGGCTATAACTGGAGTAATAAGAAATATGTTTATCCAATCCCTGCAAGTAGTGTTACCTTAAATGAAAATCTAACACAGAATGTAGGTTGGTAATCATAACTAAAATCAATAAAAAACTCTGCAGAAATGCAGAGTTTTTTGTTATAGTTCTTATCTATGTGAAGGCTTTTTATGAGCTGGCCTTTTATTTTCAAAGCGATCTTTATAGTCATCTATTGACCTCTGGATTACATCCTTTGCTACGTCAGAGCCATAAATGCTTACGAATTGCATCCTAGTACGGTTCTCGCCAGGAATGTCTTTATAAGTAGTAAAGTAGTGAATTAAGCGACGTACAATATCCACAGGTAAATCTTCAATGTCTTTTATGTTTCCGTAAACAGCGTCATCGTGAAGAACAGCTATGATTTTATCGTCAGCTTGATTATGGTCCAGTAATCTTAGCCCGCCAATAGGATGTGCTCTTACAATTATATCTCCGTGTGTAACATCCTTCTCAGTAAGAATACAAATATCAAGTGGGTCACCATCACCATCAACATCTTTTCTAGCAAGGGCCTTATTAGTTAATTCTGCCACTTTGTCGCCGCAATATGTTTTTGGTAAAAATCCATAAAGCGATGGTACAATATTAGAAAATTTTTGTGGACGATCAAGCGAAAGATAGCCTGAAACCTTATCCACCTCATATTTTACAGTATCTGTAGGCACTATTTCAATAAATGCCCTAACCTCATCTGGACATTTGTCTCCAAGAGTTATCCCATGCCACGGGTGAGCTTTATGATTTTTAATTAAATTCATATATAGTTGTTTTACTGTTTTAGATTTTCTAACTCACAAAGTTAACAAATTTTCTCCGACAATTTGTGCTGCTACCCCAACTAATTCTTTGCAGGGGCGTTTCTTGTAGTATTCTTCCGTTCTATCAGCTGGTTCAGGAGCTTCTTTTGGGGGCTTTGCAGTACTTCCCATAGGAACTAAACCGAGTAATTCTTTACAAACTATAGAGCCATTAATTCTCTTAAATTCCTCTGCCATATCTTGCACTAATGCATAATTTTCAGTACGGCGGTGTTTTATACTGGGATCTATTGAAGGTTTGATAAAACCTGCTAGTACAACCATCCCACTTACACTACCACAAACCTCTCTTAAGCGCCCGAAACCTCCTCCAAATCCAGAGCAAATAGCGGCTGCAGTAGCTTTGTCTAAACCTATAATATCGTGGTAAGCTAGAACTACTGCTTGGCAACAATTGTAGCCAGATGTAAAATAATCCTTTGCAGCCTGTATTCTTTCTTCTATATTTATATCCATACTAAGTCCTATTAACTTTTATAACATTCTTCAAATTCCTTAGCATAGAAATCACCTTATCCAGCTCAAGATTATTATTGACAGCAATGTTCATTGTAATATCATAGGTCCCGTGTCTATCATTTTTGGAAACATTGAATTGTCTAATAGATGCCCTATATGAATTCACTATGTCCATAATTTCATTGATAACAGAAGGTTCGTGGGCAGCGCTAATTTTAAGCCCTGTTTGGAAGGTACTACTTGTCGGTGCTTCACTCCATTTTACCTTTTGAATTCTATATGGATACATTTCTAAAAGTCTTGCGGCATTTGGACAGGAGATTCTATGTATTTTCACTCCCTCTTTGATTGTAACAAAACCAAAAACATCGTCTCCATATACAGGATTACAACATTTAGCCATTTTATAATCAAGGTCTCTAATGTTTTTAGCATTAATTACAAGAATATCATCAGAACCTTTTTTAGTAATTAATGTCTTGTCTCTTTTATCAATTATTTCAGGCTCTTCACTAGATTGGTTATGGTATTCAAGTATGAAGTTCTTTATATCTGCAACATCAATTATATCCTCACCAATTGCTGCATAGAAACCATTTAATGTCTTATACTGCCATTTTTTTAGAAGAATATTCAGCATTTCATCATTAAGTTCGAGCTTCCAGTTTTTAAGACGACGGCTTAATATTTCTTTGCCATCAGTTGCTTTTTGGAACTCTGCTTCATTGAGTTTTTGTTTAATTCTACTACGAGCTTTGCTACTTACAA
>CAYFMO010000071.1:0-5560 GCA_964344225.1 uncultured Muribaculaceae bacterium
GCACGGTGAGCTGTACCAAAGGCATCATTAATATAGCAGTCTGCATATGAAGCTAGCTTCTTAACGAATTTCTTTTGACTTTCTTTTACGGCTGCTTTTGCTGCGCTTTTCTCTTCTTCTGTTTCAAATTCTCCTCTAGGTTTGCCTTCCTCTTCTGCATAGAAACGAAGGTTTTCAAGAACTAGGACTTCACCTGGTTTAAGAGCAGCTACTTCAGCGTCTGCTGCCTGGCAATCAGGAGCAAATTTTACTGTTGTGCCTAGAAGCTCGCTTACTCTATGAAGAATATGTTTTAGAGAAAATTTTTCTGTTACTCCTTTTGGACGCCCAAGGTGAGACATAATGATAATAGAGCCTCCTTTCTCTAGAACCTTTTTAAGCGTTGGAATTGCAGCTCTAATACGAGTATCGTCAGTAATTTCCATTTTATCATTCAACGGAACGTTAAAATCAACTCTGACAATAGCTTTCTTGCCAGCAAAATCATAAGTATCAATGTACTGTTGCATAATTATTTGTTTTATAAGTTTATCCATTTTTATCCAGGCAAATTTAAACATTTTCATCGAAATACAAAGGTATTTCCCTATCTTTGTGCTCCTAAGCATAATAAGTTATGAGATTTGAGACCCCTGGAAAGTATTGGCAAGATTATGAGCTCATCGATTCTGGTGATTTTCAAAAGTTAGAAAGGTTTGGAAACTACATTATAGCACGCCCCGAACCTAAGGCTCATTGGAAGAAAAGCAGGCAAGACTGGAATGAACTCACTCACGCTTATTTCAAAATTGGCTCTGGGCTTGGGAAACCAGGTATAGAAGATAGTGGCATATGGGAAAGGCCAAAGATGAAAGAAGAAGAATGGGCTATAAAATATACAGGCAAACAAAAGGGACTAGACTTCAAATTAAAGCTTTCTCTTACTACTTTTAAGCATATTGGCATTTTCCCAGAGCAAGCTTCTAATTGGGAATTCATCTATTACCATACTCGTAAGCTTGTTGAAAAGGCAACTTCAGAAAATAAACCGATTCCTAAAGTACTCAATCTTTTTGCATACACAGGAGCCGCATCTCTTGCTGCAAAAGCAGCTGGAGCTGATGTTGTACATCTTGATTCCATTAGGCAAGTTGTTACGTGGGCTCGTGAAAACATGGAGCTAAGCAACCTTGATAACATAAGATGGATAGTAGAAGATGCTATGAGGTTTGTCCGCAGAGAGGCTAAAAGGGGTAATACTTATCAAGGAATTATATTGGACCCTCCTGCTTATGGTAATGGGCCTAAGGGAGAAAAATGGAAACTCGATGATAATATCAAGGAGATGCTTCGCCTAGTTAATGAGATTTTAGAAAAAGAGGATACTTTTTTGGTGTTAAATCTCTATTCAGAAGGCTATACCGCAGAGTTAGGAGAGTCATTAATAGAAGAAGCCTTCGGTCTTAATCGAAAACCAAAGGCTTATCAATCTCTCAACTCTGGAGAACTCTCTCTTAAAGACAGCTCTGGTAAAGTCTTACCTATGAGCGTTTTTCTTCGCTTAGTTAGATGAGTCTTCCTGTTTGGAAGCTTTACTAATTAGGAAAAGCTCGTCCAATTGTTCCTGATCAATGTACGAAGGAGAATCAATCATTACATCGCGTCCCTGGTTGTTTTTAGGGAATGCAATGTAGTCGCGAATTGTCTCTTGACCTCCAAATAATGCACATACTCGGTCAAAACCAAAGGCTATCCCGCCATGGGGTGGAGCTCCGAATTTAAATGCATTAATGATGAAGCCAAATTTATATTGAGCATCTTCCTTACTTACTCCAAGGACCTCAAACATCCTTTCTTGAACAGATGCATCGTGGATACGGATAGAGCCACCGCCTAGTTCGGTTCCATTGAGGACAAAGTCATAAGCATTGGCACAAACTCTCTCTAAATCCTCTTTCTTATCACTGTAGAACAGGTCTAAGTGCTCTGGTTTTGGAGATGTAAAAGGATGGTGCATTGCATAAAAGCGTTGAGTTTCATCATCCCACTCAAGTAGAGGGAAATCCACCACCCAAAGAGGAGCAAAATTGAAAGGATCACGAAGGCCTAAGCGATTACCCATCTCTAGCCTAAGGACTCCCAACATATTTTGAGTTGGCCTCTTCTCCCCAGAAAGTATAAGAATCATATCGCCTTTCTTTGCTCCCATATGTTCTACTACAGCCTTTAGCTGTTCTTCTGTATAGAATTTGTCTACGGACGATTTTATGCTTCCGTCCTCATTATATTTTATATAAACAAGACCTTTGGCTCCTACTTGCGGTCTTTTAACCCACTCTGTAATTTCATCAATTTGTTTGCGGGTCCACTCTGCAGCGCCCTCAACACAAATACCGCCAATATATTCAACTTCATCAAAAACTTTAAAACCAAAACCTTGAAGCTTGACTGTAAGCTCATGAAGCTTCATCTCAAAACGAATATCTGGTTTATCGCTACCATAGTCGTCCATAGCATCAAACCAACTCATATGGGGTATTGGCTCTGCAATCTCAACATTTAACACATTTTTGAAAAGCGATTTCATCATACCTTCAAAGGTATTCAACACGTCATCTTGCTCCACAAAAGCCATCTCACAGTCAATTTGAGTGAACTCTGGCTGACGGTCCGCGCGAAGGTCCTCATCTCTAAAACAGCGTACTATTTGGAAATAACGGTCATAACCGGCCACCATCAAGAGTTGTTTAAAGGTTTGTGGAGATTGTGGAAGGGCATAAAACTGACCTGGATTCATACGAGAAGGTACTACGAAGTCACGAGCTCCTTCTGGTGTTGATTTTATCAAATACGGAGTTTCTATTTCAAGGAAACCTTGGGCGTTAAGATAATTGCGAACCTCATGGGCCATTTGATGACGCAACTTAAGTGCTTTTTGAAGAGGTGCTCTTCTAAGGTCAAGATATCTGTATTTTGCTCTAAGCTCCTCGCCGCCATCACTATGCTCTTCTATTGTAAAAGGAGGCGTCTTAGAGGCATTCAAGACCTTTAGCTCCGAAATCGCTATTTCAACATCTCCTGTTGGCATTTTATCGTTTTTGCTTTGGCGCTCAATTACTTCTCCTTTTACTTGAATTACATATTCACGACCTAGAGAAGTTGCAAGGCCTTGGAGAGACTCTTCTGCGTGGGCATCAAGTACCAACTGTGTTATACCATAACGGTCTCTTATATCTATGAAGGTCATTCCTCCGAGTTTGCGAGTTTTTTGAACCCAGCCAGCTAAAGTTACTTTTTGACCTACATTTTCAATGCGGAGCTCTCCGCAAGTATGACTTCTATACATATATTATTCTTATTAAAATCGCGGGTACAAAGATAAGTGATTTGAACTAATTTTCTGATATTCTTCTTATAATATTACTTTTACGGACAAAGGGTAATGGTCTGACGGTGCCTTTTGAACATATTCTTTAAAGCTAATCTCTTGTGGAGCAGCACCTGCTTTTTGCTCTTCTATTTCAATTGGTGGTTCTGCCCAATAACTATAGGTTAGGATTCCAAACTTCTTTACTTCGAGATTAGAAGATACAAAAATATGGTCAATTCTACTTTCTGTCCTTAAGCTAGGGTTAAAACTATTAAAAGTTCCATTGAAAGCTAATTTTACCTCAGCTGCTTCGTATGTATCCTTTAAAATCTCTGATTCCGCCAATGTTCTATATGGTTCACTAAATTGGTCAACATTGAAATCCCCTGTTAGTATAACTGGCTCATTACCACACATTTCATCTATCTTTGTTAAGACTAATTTGGCTCCCTCAACCCTAGCAACTACTCCTCTATGGTCCATATGGGTATTAAAAAACCAAAAATATTTACCCGTTTCTTTGTGTTTAAATCTTCCCCATGAGCAAACCCTCGGACAAACTGCATCCCAGCCTAACTTACCCACCTCTTCTGGATTTTCACTAAGCCAAAATGTGCCTCCTTCCAATAGTTCTATTTTTGAGGACTTATAAAAAACAGGAGAATATTCCCCTCCTTCTTTGCCGTCGTCACGCCCAACACCAACATAAGAATAGCCATTGGTTTTTTCTAATATATCCAGTAGTTGTTTGTGCTTAACCTCCTGCGCTCCAAACACATCCCAGTCTTCATAATTTATTATATCACATAAGTAATCGTGCCTTGCATCCCAATGATTGCCTTTTTTTGCATCGCCATCTGTTAGTAATCTCACATTGTAACTACCAACATTGAGCTCTATTTTCTTTTGTGTACACGAAACACCTATAAAAAAAAGTGTTGCTAAGAAAATTATTCTTTTCATACTTTTAAATTTGTTACTATGTTAATTTTAATGTCAAGGAAATAAAGTCTTCAACACCGAGACGCTCTGGACGAAGTTGGAAAACAGGATCTGCAATAAATCCTGCAAATTCTTCTTCTGACCATCCCTCTCTTTCAGCCTTCGCTTTTATGAGTGGTTTTAATGAATTTCGTAAAGTCTTGCGGCGCTGATTGAAACCTGTTTTAACAACCGCCTTAAATAGGGACTCATCACATCCAAGACTTGTTCGCTCATTTCTAACCAATCGAATAACAGCCGACTTCACTTTTGGTGGTGGCGTAAAAGCTCCTTCTCCAACAGTAAATAAGTATTCAATATCATACCACGCTTGCAGTAGCACCGACAAAATACCATAGGTTTTTGTTCCTGGCTTTTCAGCAATTCTCTCCGCAACCTCTTTTTGAATCATACCAACAACCTGCGGTATGCTATCCTTATAATCAAGGACTTTAAAGAAAATTTGTGAGGAAATATTATACGGGAAATTACCTATGATACAGAACTTGTCCTCAAAAAGTCTCTCTAACCTTAGCCTTAGAAAATCTGCTGAAATCAAAGCCCCTTCAACCTGAGGGAAATGTCCTAATAAGTAATCAACCGACTCCACATCTATCTCAACCAATTTGAGCTTTATTTCGGGCCTGTCTAATAAATACTGGGTCAAAACTCCCATCCCTGGACCTACTTCCAAGACATCCACGGGACTTTTTATATATGTTCCGTGAGAGCCAGGACAAGGGATTAAAAGAGAATCAACAATCCTCCTAGCTATAGATAAATCATTCAAGAAATGTTGCCCTAAGGCCTTTTTCGCTCTAACTGTCATTTATTCTGCTTTTTGCATTGCAAAGATACAATAAAAAACACTTTATCTACTACGATACACAATGCCTATGCACAACTCACTAGTATTAAAAGTAGTAGTACTTTTTTCATAAATTTAGATTAAGAAAAATAAGGTTGACATCTGTCAACCTTATAAGTAGAATTAATCTTCTTCCTCTTCTTCGAGATATGCTTTTAGGAGCTTTTCTTGAACATCACCTGGTACAGGTTGATAGTCCGCAAAATCCATTGTAAACGTTGCGCTACCCGAAGTAAGTGAACTAAGAGTTGTCGAATATTTGTACAATTCTGCTAGAGGAACTCTTGCCTTAATTGTCTCAAATCCCCTATCACTTCCCATTCCTTCAATAATAGCACGACGATTTTGAAGATCTGACATAC
>CAYFMO010000072.1:0-5343 GCA_964344225.1 uncultured Muribaculaceae bacterium
TGGAATATGCATACACACCAGAGGGAAAGAATGTAGTAAACGAAATGAACCTTAAATCTTTATAGTATTTAAGAGAAACTTCACAACAATTTAATAATGGAATCGGGTATTTGTGTGGACAGGTACCCGATTTTTTTATTTAAATCTTTGTATATATATTTTTCTTTTTGTAGTTTTGCCGTTGCTATGAGAAAAAATTCTATCATATCAATGATGTCTATGCGAATGCATCGTTAAGATGCATTGTTTTTCTATTGTCTAAAATGGAACTTCTGTTCCTGCTCTTGACACGGGCGTTAAAAATTTGGTTTTCAACAAGTTAACATCATTGAAATGACTCAATACGAATATATAAGTGATGACATATTCCATTTTGAGGCCGGAGGTGAAATCTCTGGCTTAAAAATAATATATCATACATCAGACAATCTTAAAAATGCAGACAAGCTAAAAGTAATCTGGATTTGTCATGCTCTCACAGCTAATTCAGACCCAACAGATTGGTGGCCTGAATTAGTAGGGCAAGGGAAGTTTTTTGATACAGACGAATATTTAATTGTTTGTGTCAATATGTTAGGCTCTGCTTATGGCTCCTCAGGTCCTTCTACTATAAATCCAGAAACAGGCCAGCCATATTATTTTGATTATCCTAGGATTACTGTAAGAGATATTGTAAATGCTAATATTTTAGTGCGCAAGCATTTAAGTATCAGTAAAATAGACTTAATAATAGGTGGTTCAATAGGTGGTTTCCAGGCCTTAGAATGGGCTATTATGGAGCCTGAAGTAATTAAAAATGCAGCTTTCATAGCAACTTCATCTAGAACAACACCTTGGCTTACAGCTTAT
The DNA here is from genome assembly GCA_964344225.1 of uncultured Muribaculaceae bacterium. Lineage (GTDB taxonomy): Bacteria > Bacteroidota > Bacteroidia > Bacteroidales > UBA932 > Cryptobacteroides. The sequence continues at coordinate 850 of CAYFMO010000072.1, forward strand.
AATGAGTCTATGCGACTCGCATTGGAGGCTGATCCTAGTTTTAGAGCTTGTGAAAATTTAAAAGGCGGATATAATGGACTTATGTGTGCGCGTTCGATAGGTCTAATATCTTATCGAAGTTATGAGGGTTATAATCTTACTCAATTTGAGAAAGATGATGACATAATGTTTGCGGATAGAGCGGGTTCATACCAACGATATCAAGGGAAAAAACTGGCGGATCGTTTTGACGCATATTCATACTATTATCTAACTTATAGTACAGATAGTCATAATTTAGGACGAAATAGGGGAGGCGTTGCCAAAGCCTTAAGTCAAATTAAAACGAGATCTATAGTAATAGGAATTGATAGCGATAGGCTTTTCCCTGTTGAGGAACAAAAATTCATAGCTCAGCACATTCCTGGGGCAGAGTATTATGAAATAACATCAAAGTTTGGTCACGATGGTTTCCTTTTGGAATATGACCAGTTAATAGAAATTGTTAAGAAAATTTTAAACTAAAAATATTATGCAGGTATTAAAATTTGGAGGGACTTCGGTTGCCGATTCTACGAATATTCTGAAAGTGGTAGATATAGTATCAAAGGCAGTAGAAAGAGATAGAACCATACTTGTATGCTCTGCTATTAGTGGATGTACTGATACTCTTATTGAAATAGGTAATCTGGCATCTGAAAGAGATGAAAGTTATAAAGAACTTATTAAGGGGATTCAAGAGAGACATCACAAAATTATTAAGGAACTTCTACCTTTAGAAAAACACGAAGAGTCGATAGAAGTTTGTGATTCTTTAATAGGTTCACTTCAAGGCATTGCACAGGGTGTCTGCCTCTTAGGAGAGTTAAGTAAGACTAGTTTAGACGCGATTCAAGGTTTAGGAGAGCTTCTTTCTACTAAAATTATTACAACTAAGTTGGCCTCGATTGGTATCCCAACAAAATGGGTTGATGCTAGAGAAATTGTGCGCACCTATGATAATGCAGGAAAAACAGTTGTAGATGTGCAGAAGACATTTGCAAAGACTGCTAGGATGGTTGAGAATAGTCCAAATACACAGCTTTTTGTTGTTCCTGGCTTTATTGGAGCAGACTCAAAAGGTCGTATGACAACATTGAGTCGTGGTGGTTCAGACTATACTGCAGCTCTTTTGGCTGTAGGATGCAAGGCGCGTTTACTTGAACTTTGGACAGATGTTTCAGGTATGATGACAGCTAATCCTAAGATTGTTCCAACCGCAAGAACTATTAATAATATTTCTTATCGTGCAGCTTTAGAGCTTTCACATTTTGGGGCGAAGGTACTTTATCCACCTACAATCCATCCAGTAATTGCTGAAGGCATTCCTATATATATTAAAAACACATTTGACCCAGAAGCTGAGGGTACTCTAATTGAAAAGAACCCACCAAAAGGCAAGGCGGAACTAATAGGTTTATCAAATTCAGATAAGATAGCCCTTATTTCACTAGAGGGAAGTGCAATGGTGGGAATCCCTGGCTTTTCAAGCCGTCTTTTCGGAGCTTTAAGTCAAAATGATATAAATATTATTCTTATTACACAGGCTTCTTCGGTACATACGATGTGCGTCGCTGTATCAGAAAAAGATGCAGAGAAGGCAAAAGAGGCAGCAGATAAATGCTTTGCTTATGAGATATCATTAGGTAAGCTAAATCCATTAAAAGTAGAAAAAGGCTATTCAATTGTTTGTCTAGTGGGTGATGATATCTTCAATAGAAGCGGTGTTACCGGTAGGATGCTTGCTGCCTTAGGACGTCAAAGTATAAGCGTAAGGGCAATCGCTCAGGGTTCTTCTGAAAGAAATATCTCAGTCATTTTAAAATCATCTGATGTTAATGAGGGTATTTTACACATTCATAATGAATTCTTTGACAAGACAGCAGAAAAGGTAATTAATCTTTTCATTGCAGGTTATGGTACTGTAGGTAAAGCACTTGTGGAGATTATCACTGAAAAGAGAGAAGATATTCTTAAGAGGACTGGTAAGAGGCTTAATGTTATAGGTCTATCAAATAGCCGTAAATATGTAATTGAACGTAGTGGGCTTAACCCTGAAAATGCAGAGGTATTACTAGCGAATGGACGAAATGCTGCAGATGAATCATATTTTGAAGAGCTTGCAACCTTGTCGCTAGAAAATTCAGTTTTTATAGATTGTACAGCAAGTTCAGATATAGCATATAAATATATGAACTTATTTAATAGGGGATATTCAGTAGTTGCTTGTAACAAGATTACTTTTTCAGCTCCTTATGTTCAATATGCTAATTTGAAGAAAACGGCATTAGAGAGTGGCGCTTCACTTAGATATGAAACTACTGTGGGAGCAGCTCTTCCAATATTAGAGTCAATAGCGCGTAGTGTGAATAGTGGGGATGAGATTCTTAAGATTGAAGCTGTGCTATCAGGAACATTGAATTATATTTTTAGTACTTATGATGGTGGTGCTACTGCGACCTTTGCAGAAGTAGTTAAGACAGCTCAAGAAAAAGGATATTCTGAACCAGACCCTCGTTTAGATCTTAGTGGAAGGGATGTTCTTAGAAAACTCTTGATACTTTCTCGTGAGGCAGGAGTGCCATTGGATGAAGCAGATGTTGAGATTGATCCAATCTTAGGGCCAGATTTTTTTGAAGGTAAAGTCCCTGAGTTTTTTGAGAAATTAAAAGAAAATGAAACTATATTTGCAAATCGATATAAAGAAGCAGCATCCCAAGGTAAGCGTCAGAGGTTTATTGCGTCTTTAGTTAAAGATGAAACAGCTAAAAACGGGTATAGAGCAAGGATGTCACTCGAATCAGTATCGCCTGAACATCCTCTCTACAACTTAATGGGAACTGATAATTCAGCTATTATAACGACAGATTTTTATCCTTCTCCTTTAGTAATTCAAGGTGCAGGAGCAGGAGCAAAACAAACAGCATCAGGAATTTTGAATGATATTTTATTATAAAAACTAGATTATGTCAAAACAATATAAATTTGAGACTCTGCAAGTAAGAGCAGGTCAGGAGATAGATCCGATTTCAAAGGGAACGGCAGTTCCAATTTACCAAAGTACAGCCTATACTTTCGATGATATTCAATATGGAGTAGATCTTTTTACTCTTAAAAAACCAGGCAATATCTATACTCGTATTACAAATACTACTACAGAGGTGTTTGAGAAACGTATGGCTGCTTTAGAAAATGGTGTTGCCGCAGTTGCTACTGCTTCAGGCCAGTCATCGGTTTTTCTTTCTGTTCTAAATGTTTGTAGATCAGGAGATAATATAGTTGCTCAATCGTTTTTATACGGTGGTACCTTTACTCTTTTTGCAGTTGCGTTGAAGGACCTAGGTATAGAAGTACGTATTGCAAAAAGCGATAAGCTTGAGGATTTAGAAGTTCTAATAGATTCTCGTACAAAGGCTATCTTCCTTGAGAACTTAGGTAATCCAGCATTTAATATTCCTGATTATGAGCCAATTATAGAAATGGCGCATAAGAAAGGTATTTGTGTAATGGTTGATAACACTTTTGGTTGTGGTGGTTATCTATTTAGACCAATAGACTGGGGCGCAGATATTGCAATTCACTCTGCAACAAAATGGATTTGTGGACACGGAACAGCTCTTGGTGGAGTTGTAGTTGATGGCGGTAATTTTGAGTGGGATCCAGAAAAATATCCATTATTAGCCACTCCTTCTGAGAGTTACCATGGGCTTGTCTATACTGAGGTTTTTGGAAGGGCAGCTTTTGCAGGAAAAACAAGGGTGGATGGACTTCGCAATTTTGGTCCAGCACCTTCTCCATTTAACTCATTCTTGATGCTACAAGGTCTAGAAACCTTATCGTTAAGAGCAGAAAGATCTTGTGCAAATACTCTTGCAGTAGCGGAATTCTTAGAGAAACATCCAGCAGTTGAGTCAGTATCCTATCCAGGTTTGAAGAGTAATCCATACCATAAATTAGCTTGTAAATATTTACAAAATGGTTTTGGTGGAGTTCTTACTTTTAGAGTAAAATCAGGTTTCGAAGGTGCAAAGGATTTAGTTACTCGTTTAGAGTTAATTCTTCATGTGGGTAGTGTGGGTGATGCAAAATCCTTAATTGTGCATCCAGCTTCTACAACCCATTCGCAGCTTTCGGAGGCAGAGAGGCTAGCGGCAGGTGTTCATCCGAATATGCTTCGTTTGTCTGTTGGATTAGAAAATGTGGATGATATTATAGCAGATTTAAAATCGGCGTTAAAATAGAAATTATATATGAAAGTAGTTGTTGTAGGTGCCACAGGTTTGGTTGGCACCAAAATGTTAGCAGTCTTAGAGGAAAGGAATTTTCCTGTCACAGAGCTTATACCAGTTGCTTCAGCAAAGTCTGTGGGCAAAAAAGTAATCTTTAAAGGTAAGGAATGGACTGTTGTTAGTGCAGAAGAGGCTTTGGCAAAGCGCCCTGAATTAGCTTTATTTTCGGCTGGTGGGGGCACTTCTG
>CAYFMO010000073.1:0-5296 GCA_964344225.1 uncultured Muribaculaceae bacterium
CTTGCAATGAGTTAAATAAATTAGTAGAAATAAAGGTTTTCCCAGTACCACCTTTGCCACTAGCTATGGCAATCGTGATTGGATCCATGGCCACAAAGGTTTGCGCTTAGAGAAAGTTCTCCGGCTAAAAATTCATTAACTAGCTCCTCTGCACTTTTGGCAGGAGCCCCCACATAGACATTAACACCTTGTTCATTAAACAAGTCAATTGCTTTCTGTCCAATTCCACCTGCTATAACATCTGTAACTCCCAATGACGCCACCCATCTAGGATAGACACCAGGTTTATGCTCAGGAGCTGTCTCATTTGTAATTTTTACAATTTTCTTATCTTTTACATCTACAATTGCAAAATATTCGCAATGACCAAAATGTGTAGATAGCTTTCCGTCTCCCATAGGGAGTGCAATTTTCTTTACCATATATCTCTTATTATTTATTGAAGTTTATACTAGTTAAGACACTACTTAAAATTGGCAATATTATAAATTGAATAATTATCCTATTGACTGAATAACTTCTGCAATAGTTTTGCCATCCAAGGTAAGTACCTCAATGCCTAATTCATTAAGCAATGCTTCTGCTTTACCACCAAATTTAGGTGCTACTACTTTTTTTGCTCCCTTAGAGGCAATGAACTTAACTGCTGCTGGACCAGCACCTTCGGCTGAGTCCTTAGCGGAATTTTCAAAAAATTCTGTTTCTTTAGTTTCGGTATCGTAGATAGCAAAATAGGCACAACGTCCAAAACGACTATCTATTAGCGAATCTAAACTCTTGTTTTCTGATGTAATTGCAATTTTCATATTATCATTTTTTATTTGTTTAACTTCTTCATTGACTAATCGCTGTCCTAAACCTTGACGATAACATCGCCCCTTACCTTTGCCTCTTTTACAGAACTCTACCTTACCTCCTTCTATTAACAAAGCTTTACCTTCAACAAAAGCCTTCGCAACTTTTTGCCTTGCTTTTGTATAAATTCGCGTTAATGTTGGACGAGAAACATTCATACGTTCAGCAGCTTCTTCTTGAAGTAATCCCTCATAGTCTAATAGCTTAATAGCCTCATATTCATCATATTGTAATAATATTTCTTCAATCTCAGAAAAGGGAATACCAAATGGTTTAAATCCTGAAATTATGGGACGCGATGAAACCCTTCTACAATTCTTAGGTCTTGACATATTATTTACATTTTGATGTTTCACTTATTTATTCAGTACAATTGTAACTTATCAGTGTATTCTGTACGAATTTTATTAATTTTTTCAATGCAAATATAATAAAACTTATGAACATATGTTCATAAGTTACAATAAAAAATTAGAGTCTTAAAGTAAAAAACCTCAAGACTCTAATTATAAATTACTTAGACAAGACTAAATTTGCTTAAAGAAATCGTTACCCTTATCATCAACAAGAATGAATGCAGGAAAATTCTCAACTTCAATTTTCCAAATTGCTTCCATTCCGAGCTCAGGGTACTCAACACACTCGATACTCTTAATATTTTCCTGAGCAAGAAGCGCAGCAGGACCACCAATTGAACCTAGGTAGAAACCACCATATTTCTTACAAGCATCAGTAACTTGTTGGCTTCTATTGCCCTTTGCAAGCATAATCAACGAACCGCCCTTACTTTGGAATAAATCAACATATGAGTCCATACGGCCTGCAGTTGTTGGTCCCATTGAACCAGAAGGCATACCTGGAGGAGTTTTTGCTGGACCTGCATAGTAAATAGGATGATCCTTTAGATATTGTGGCATTGCTTCTCCTGCATCTAAGCGTTCTTTAATCTTGGCATGTGCAATGTCACGTCCCACTATAATAGTTCCGTTAAGACTTAGACGAGTTGAAACCGGATATTTAGCAAGCTCTTTAAGAATTTCCGACATTGGTTGGTTTAGGTTAATCTTAACTGCCTCGCCCTCCCCATCTTTACGAAGTTCTTCAGGTATTAATCTTGAAGGATTATCATCTAGTTTTTCAATCCAAATACCATCTTTATTGATCTTTGCTTTAATATTTCTATCTGCTGAACAGCTAACCCCTAGACCTACTGGGCAACTTGCACCGTGACGTGGAAGACGAACAATTCTAACATCATGTGCTAGATATTTTCCACCAAATTGCGCACCTAAGCCAATCTTATATGTCTCTTTAAGAATTAATTTCTCCAATTCAATATCACGAAATGCCCTTCCTGTCTCATCTCCTGTTGTAGGAAGTCCATCATAATATTTAGTTGAAGCTAATTTTACTGTTTCAAGGTTTTTCTCAGCTGATGTACCACCAACTACAAATGCAATGTGATATGGAGGACAAGCAGCTGTACCCAAACTCTTAATTTTATCCACCATAAAAGGAACAAGGGTTTGTGGATTTAGAACAGCTTTTGTCTCTTGGTATAAATAAGTTTTATTTGCCGAACCACCACCTTTAGTTACACAAAGGAAATGATATTCATCACCTTCTGTTGCATCAATATCAATTTGAGCTGGTAAGTTACATTTTGTATTCACTTCCTCATACATAGTCAGAGGAGCATTCTGCGAATAACGAAGATTCTCTTCTGTGTAAGTCTTGTAAACACCTAGAGACAAAGCTTCCTCATCGTTGAAACCAGTCCAAACTTGCTGGCCTTTTGCCCCATGAATAATAGCTGTACCAGTATCTTGACAAAAAGGAAGTTTTCCTTTTGATGAAACTTCTGCATTACGAAGGAAAGTGAGAGCTACATATTTATCATTATCTGAAGCTTCTGGATCGTGTAAAATCTTAGCTACTTGTTCATTATGTTCAGGACGAAGCATGAATGAAACGTCACGAAAAGCAGTATTTGACATCACAGTCAACGCCTCCTTTGAAACCTTCAAAATCTTTTTCCCCTCAAACTCCCCTGTGCTCACTAATTTCTCAGAACCAGGAATTTTGTAATACTCAGTCTTGTCTTCTCCAAGCTGAAACATTGGTGCATACTTAAAATCCATATTATATTTAGTTTTTAGTTTATATTCTTTAAAATCTAATTACTCATCAAATAAACCTTCATAAAGTCATTTAAATCACCATCAAGAACTGCTTGAGTATCAGATGTTTCATAATTTGTTCGCAAGTCCTTAACCATTTTATACGGATGGAGAACATATGACCTTATCTGCGAGCCCCATTCAATTCTTTTCTTTTGTCCTTCTAACTCGGCTTGCTTCTCTTGACGTTTTTTCAACTCTATATCATAAAGATGAGACTTTAAAATTCTCAAAGCGTTTTGTCTATTATCCATCTGAGACCTAGTCTCCGTATTTTCCACAACTAAGCCAGTAGGAATATGCTTTACCCTCACTCCTGTCTCCACTTTATTTACATTCTGCCCTCCTGCTCCACTTGAACGATAAGTATCCCATTCTAAATCGCTAGGATTAATCTCTATTTCAATACTATCGTCTACTAAAGGATAAACAAACACTGAAGAAAAGGTTGTCTGGCGTTTCCCTTGAGCATTAAAAGGAGAAATACGTACCAAACGATGTACCCCACTTTCTGCCTTGAGATAACCATAGGCATAGTCCCCCTCCACCTGTATTGTAACTGATTTAATACCTGCCTCATCACCTTCCTGTAAATAGGTAATAGTCATCTTATAACCATTTCTTTCACCCCATCTCATATACATTCTCATAAGCATAGAAGACCAGTCATTAGATTCTGTTCCACCTGCTCCAGAATTGATGGTTAAAATTGCACCTAGATTATCTCCTTCTTCGCCAAGCATATTGCGAAGTTCTAATGATTCCAGTAGTGATAATGTTGCAGAATATGCTTGATTACAGTCCTTAACCTCTTCTGTATCTTCATCTTCAGATAAGGCAAGACTCTCTTTAGCGAAATCATAGAGAACCTCTAAATCTTCCATAGAGGCTTGTAGTTTTTCATACCCTTCAACCCAAAACTTCATAGCAGAAGTCTCTTTTAAGAAAGCTTCAGCCTTTTTTGTATCATCCCAAAAGCCCTGCTCTAATGTTTTTTCTTGTCTTGACTGAAATTCTGCATTCTTAGAATCAATGTTAATACATTTACCTAAGGTTGCTATTCTTTGTCGCAAGTCCTTAATCTCCTCATTATCTACCATAAAAATTACTTTTCGCTACATCCAAACAAAAATAATGAATTATCTACAATTTCCACAATATAAAACACTGATTTTTCTACAACAATGCTAAAACCTTGAAGTTTTTATGTAAATTTGTATTTACTATATAAGCATAATCAATTCTAAGTTTATGATAGGGGTTTTTGATTCTGGCGTTGGCGGCCTATCCGTCGTAGTAGAAATAAGGAAAGCACTTCCGAAAGCAGGTATTTTATACTATGCTGATAATGCGCATTGTCCTTATGGAGAAAAAACCACTACATTCATAATTGAAAGAGCTAGATTCATAACCAGTCATTTAATTAGCAAAGGAGCAAGCATTATAGTGGTAGCCTGTAATACCGCAACTGCTGCTGCAATAAAAACCTTAAGAGAAGAATTTTCGTCGTATAAGTTCATTGGAATGGAACCAGCAGTTAAACCAGCAAGTTCCGAAACAAAAACAGGCATAATAGGCGTTCTAGCTACGGCAGGGACACTAAACGCAGAGAAATACCATTCAGTAAAAGAAAGATTTGCCAGCTCAACACACGTTATTGAGGCTGTTGGGAAAGGCTTTGTTGAATTAGTAGAACAAGGAGTTACTGGTGGACCACTTGCGGAATCTATAGTTAAAAAAAGTCTCTCTCCATTAGTAAAAGCTGGAGCTGACAATATAGTTCTAGGTTGCACCCACTATCCTTTTTTAAAAGAAACTATTGCAAAAGTTGCCTATGATTTAGCACCTGGAAGAGAAATAAAAATCATCGATCCTTCCCCTGCCGTAGTTGCACACCTAATTGAAGTAATGAAGGAAGAAAATATTAGTCTTGTAGATGATTCATCTGAACTAATCCTAGAAGCTTCTAGCGACGACACCCTCCTAAGACAAATGGCCGAAGGACTTTAGCATGACAGAGGTTAAAATAGCCTAGCTCCCACAAAAAAGCCTTTCCGATTTTAACAAGGCCCATCAGGGCCGTGCCACTAGCGTCAGGGAGATTTTCGCAGAAAATTATCCGTATATTATAAGGTATAGGGCTTAAAGATCCTCTCCGTTAGCTTCGTTATACTTGTTATCGTAGTACATTAGGATCCTATATCCTCTATATCCTCCGTCATTGTTGATCATAAACCATACTGTCTTCTTCTCAACAAGCT
>CAYFMO010000074.1:0-5275 GCA_964344225.1 uncultured Muribaculaceae bacterium
CCGAAATCTTCGGTGCGCCTACAACACTTCCTTGGGGTTTTTATTTTCCTTTATCATACGAAGGAAGAGATGGTTTACCCCATCATCCAACTCAATTATATGAGGGGCTTACTTATTTGATTTTAGGTATAGTGTTGATACTTCTTTATAAATACAAAAGGAATGACTTATATAGAGGAACAATTATAGGTACTTTCTTCATAGTTGTTTTTGGAGCTCGTTTCTTGATAGAATTTATTAAGAATGACCAAGTTGCATTTGAAGCAAACATGGCTTTAAATATGGGGCAACTACTAAGTATACCTTTTGTTTTACTAGGGATAGGTTTGGTTATATATGGTTTCAAAAGAAAAGAGCCATTCGTGACCTACGATCCTAAAGGTTGGCCTAAGAAAGCATAAAATCCTTGTTAATTAGGATATTTAATTTAAAAAGTCTTTTGTCCTCATAGATAAGAGACTTTTTTTAAGGTTATTTCTATACTGAAGCGGCGAAACTCCTGTGTGTCTTTTAAAGAATTTTCCGAACGTAGATTGGTCTGCAAAAGATAATTTATCTGCAATTTGCTGAATTGTAAGGTCGGGGTCGCGGAGTAGTTTAGAAGCCTTTTCTACTCTTAATGTGGCAATGACTTGCCCAATAGACCTTTGTGTTTTTTGTTTTACCACTAGTGATAAATATTGTTTAGAAATACATAAGGTATCTGCGTAAAAACCAATAGATGTTTCTTTTTCAACGTTTTCCGATAATAGATTTACAAAATCTCTAATTATTGATTCTGGTCTGCTTAAATTTACATTATGTTCGGGCTGTCCTGCTTCCTCTGTTTTTTTCCAAATAATATCAGCTAAGTCAGTAAGCATTATATAGAAATAAGCATAATTAACTTCTCCACTATAATTATGATTTGTTCTTTTTAAAGAATCTATGAGGTTGGCTATATCTTTTGCCAGTCTATTTGTGTCAGATTTTGACAGAGATATACCTTCGTTGTATGTGTGAAATCTAAATCTAAAAGCAGGGGGAAAAGGATTTCTGTTCCTGAAAATATCTCTTATAATATTGCTATGAATAGCTGTTGCAAGTCCCTGAAAATTCTCTGAAAAGTTAATTTCATAGATATCAGTCCAAACTGGGAGATTTAAGAAAGTATTTTTTCTAGCCTTGATTTTTTTCCCATTAATCATACCACTAAAGCTACCTTCTATGATGAGAATACTAACATTATGCTCTGGTTTTCGTGGTTGTGGGAGTTTTTTATGTAACTTGCCAAAGACTTCATAGGCAAAAATTTCATTACCCCATGAGCCTGATTTTCTTATGTTGCGCTTATCAAAGAATATGCTTTTTTTCATTATTTAACAGAATTAATGCTGTAAATATAGATAAATTAGCAAAAATGACCAAAAATATATCAAAAATGACTAGTAAAAAACCAATACTTTGCACAAATTTTGCAACCCGTTTCCGCTCATTCAACAATGAGCATAAAATCTAGTAAAATTTATTATCAATCAAGTTAGAAACAAGTTAGTTAAAATATAAAATGAGAAAATTTTTAATTGTGATATCTTTAGGCCTTTTTGCTTTATCTTATTCGGCTTCTGCTCAGTATAAGACAAAAAAGGCCCTAAAAGAAGAAGTTACAAAAACAGAAACTCAAATACTTTTGGATTCTGCATTGAATTCAGAAAAGCCAGTCGTTATCACTTTGGAAGAGGCATTGAGGATAGCTTTGAGTGAGAATGTATCAGTGAAAGTTGCTGATATGGAAATCCAAAGGACAGGTTTTGCAAAAAAAGGCACTTATGCTGCTCTTTTTCCAAAGATTGATGTTAGTGGGGCTTACCAGAGGACTATTAAAAAGCAAGTTATGTATATGGACTTTGATATGTCTAAGGTTATGGGAGGGGGACTCCCAGGAGGTGAAACTGGTGGGACAGGCGGAACAGGAGAGACAGGAGGACAAACAGAAACGCCATCTATGAAAGATGGACTTGAGGTGGGACGTTGGAATACTTGGAGTGGAGGAGTAACAGCATCAATGCCACTAATTAATGCTCAACTTTGGAAAAGCATAAAGATATCTGGTTTGGACGTTGAATTAGCGGTGGAAAAGGCAAAGGAATCTCGTCTAGATATGGTAACTCAAGTTAAAACAGCATATTTTTCTACACTTCTAGCAAAGGAGGTTTTCAATGTATATAAAGAGGTTTATGAAAATGCTTTAAAGAACCTCGAAGAAACACAAAAGAAATATAATGTGCAAAAAGCTTCAGAGTTTGAGTTAATACGTTCTAAAACTACTTTGGCTAATGCTATTCCAAATGTTTACGATGCTGAAAGTAAGGCAATTCTTGCACTATGGCAATTAAAGGCAGTACTAGGAGTTGACTTAGATATGAACTTAGATATAGCAGGAAAGCTTGAAGATTATTCACAACATATGTTTTATGATATCCATCAACACGATGAAATATCTTTAGCTAATAATTCTACTATGAAGCAGTTAGCTATTCAAGCAGAACAATTAGCACAAACAGTTAAAATACAAGAGTTTGCATATATTCCATCTTTAGCAGTTGTGTTCAATTATAGTATAAATGCTATGGCAAATGACTATAACTTTAGTGAATATAGGTGGACGCCACACTCATATGTGGGACTTAGTTTAAATATTCCTATTTTCTCTGGAGGAAAGCGCTTAAACGATGTTAGACAAGCGAAGAATCTGAGTCAACAAGTTCAGCTTCAAACTATAAATGCAGAACGTCAACTGAAAATAGCAATTAGAAATAATCTTAATACTATGGAAACTAGTATGAAGAGTTATGCTGCTGCCCAGAATGCAATAGAAGCAGCTCAAAAAGGTTATAATATTGCAGAAAAATCGTATCAAGTAGGTTATAGTACATTGATGGAGCTTAATGATGCTCAATTAGCATTGACCCAGTCTAAGCTGGGAGAACTTCAGGCAATTTTTAACTTCTTGATTGCTAAAGCTCAATTAGAGCAGACTCTAGGTCAGGACTTTATTAACGAATAATTTAAAAGTATAGATAGATGAAAACACTTATCAGAACAATATTTTTTGCCAGTATAATTGCGGTGATTGCATCTTGTGGCAACCAAAAGAAAAACGAAAAAGGAGAAGAAGGTGCTGTGGTTGAAGAACTGCCAGCTGTTACCGTTATTGAAGCAGAATCAAGAGAAGTTCCTCAGGTAGGAACTTATACTTCAACAGTTATTCCTTTTGCTAAAAATAATATTGCGCCTCAAGGTGTCAATCGTATTGCAAAGATTAATGTTGAGGTAGGAGATTTTGTTAGTAGAGGTCAAGTTCTAGCAGAAATGGATCAAGCTCAACTTCTTCAGGCAGAATTGCAGTATAAGAATCGAGAACAAGAATACAATCGCCTTAAAGAGCTTTATGAGGTTGGTGGTCTTTCTCAGTCAGACTTAGATGCAGTGGAAATGGCTTATAAGGTAGCTAAAACTACGTATGAGAATCTTCTGGAAAATTCTGTGCTTCGCTCACCAATTAATGGCGTTGTGACCGCTCGGAACTACGATGTGGGAGATATGTATTCAATGGCATCTCCTATTTTCACCGTGGAGCAAATCGTTCCAGTAAAACTTCTTATAGGAGTTTCAGAAGCAGATTATGCAAAGGTAAAAAAAGGTGATAGCATAATTATAAAAGCAGACGCTTTGCCTGATTTAACTTTCTATGGAAAGGTAAATAGATTATATCCAACTGTAGACCCTAGAACGCATACAGTATCTGTTGAAGTTATTGTTGAAAATAGGTATAGAACACTTCGTCCAGGAATGTTTGTGAGAGCAGAATTAACTTTTGGAAAAAACAAAAGAGTTGTAATTCCAGATATTGCTGTTGTTAAACAAGTTGGATCGGGTGAAAGATTTGTATATCTTCTTAATGAGGATAATACGGTATCATATGTTAAAGTCGAGCTTGGCACTAGGATGGGGGCAGAATATGAGGTAATTGAAGGTGTTCCTGAAGGAGCAAAAGTTGTGACAGAGGGCCAACTCCGATTGAAAGACGGAGTAAAGGTACAGTTAAAATAGTTGTGTAATAAAATAAGTCAATTATGAATATATATAGAAAAGCGGTTAATAACCCGATTACAACAGCCCTTATTTTTATTGGTTTGTCTATTTTCGGAATATTCTCGCTAATAAATATTTCTATCGACAGGTTTCCAAAATTTGATGCCAATGTAGTTCTCGTTATGACATCTTATCAAGGAGCGAGTTCTGCGGATATTGAAACCAATATTTCAAAGCCTTTGGAAAACACTCTTAACTCCGTTAGTGATTTGAAGAATATCACGTCAACATCTAAAGAGAATGTTTCTGTAATCTTTATGGAGTTTAATGAGGGTATAGATATTGACGTTGCAGCTAACGATGTTCGCGATAAGCTTGATATGATAACATCATATCTTCCAGACGGAGCTTCACTTCCTGTGCTTTTTAAGTTCAGTGTTGATGATATGCCTATTATGATTATGTCGGCAAAAGCACAAGAGAGTTTACCTGCATTAGATAAAATACTAGAAGATAGGTTTGCAACTCCACTTGCCCGAGTGTCTGGAGTTGGTACAGTGTCGGTAGCAGGTGCGCCACAACGTGAAATACAAGTATATGTGGATCCTAATAAGTTAGAAGCCTTTGGCCTCTCTATTACAAACATTGCCAGCATTATTTCTGCAGAAAATCGTAATATTCCAAGTGGTACGATAGACATCGGCTCAAACACCTATGCTTTACGCGTAGAGAAAGAGTTTACTAGTGCGGACCAAATGCTTGATGTTGTTGTGGGGCAGTCAAATGGTAAGGTAGTATATCTTCGTGATGTTGCAACGGTTGTAGATGGTTTAGAAGAAAGATATCAAGAAGCTTATATTAATGGCGAACAAGGAGCTCAAATTATTATTCAAAAGCAAGCAGATGCGAATACAGTAGACGTAATAAAAGGCATCAAGAAGGCTCTCCCAACAATAATCAATAATCTTCCATCAGATATAGAAATTACTACAGTAATCGATTCTTCGCGTAATATTCAAAACAGTATTAACTCGTTGGTTGAAACAATTGCTGTAACTTTTATTCTTGTAATGTTGGTTGTTTATGTCTTCCTTGGAAGGTGGAGAGCAACATTCATTATTATTACTTCTATACCGACAGCCCTACTAGCATCATTGATGTATCTTTGGGCAACAGGTAACACATTGAATATTATATCAAT
>CAYFMO010000075.1:0-5227 GCA_964344225.1 uncultured Muribaculaceae bacterium
GTGGACAACCTGGTCTAGCAACTGCTGGTGGTAAGAATGTTGAAGGGCTCAAAGACGCCATGGAAAAATTAATAGACTTAGCTATTAAATAATGAAGAAATTAGACCAGTACATATTGAAATCGTTTATAGGGCCGTTCTTTGCGATTCTAGTAGTGGACTTATTCATTCTTGTAATGCAGTTTCTATGGCTTTACATTGATGAGTTAGTAGGAAAAGGCCTGAGTTTCTTAGTTATTCTTGAGTTTCTTGGCTGGGGCAGTGCAACTATACTTCCCCTTGCTCTTCCTTTGGCTACCCTACTCTCTTCCGTTATGACCTTAGGAACTTTAGGAGAGAATTATGAATTAACTGCTATTAAATCTGCAGGTATCTCATTAATGCGAATCCTTGCACCACTCATAGTAGTGAATTTCTTTATAGCAATTGCAGCTTTCTTTGTTTCAAATGACTTAATACCAGTTGCATATAACAAGATTTACACACTCCGGGATGACATTTTGAGGACTAAAGAGGAAATCAATATACCACGTGGTACATTCTACAATGGTATTGATGGCTATATTCTTAGGATTGAGGATAAAAATGATAAAACTGACATGATGTATGAGGTAATGGTATATAACCATACTAAGAACAAAGGTAATGTCAGCCTTACACTTGCAGATTCCGCACTAATGAGTATTTCTAAAGACAAGACTCATCTTTCTTTCATCCTTTTTAATGGTTGTAATTACGAGGAGACAAATACTAGAAAATATAGGGATACAACTTACGCATTACAGAAGATTAATTTTCAAAGACAAGAACTTCTAATTCCTCTCGAAAACTACTCTTTTGAAAAATCAGATTCTACTAGGTTTAGTGACGAAGCTAAGTCTATGAATCTTGAGCAACTAACTCACGGCAAGGATAGTATTGGTACTCTTAATTATGAGGCGAGGGCAAGTAATACTAAAGATTTTTTGCGCACTAGACATCTACGCTATGCTAGTCAACTTGATACAGCTGATACCCCCGAACAAAAACCTAACTTCTACCACGAAGATATCGGTGTTTGGAAGACTTATGATTCCAAAAAAGCAGATCTTCAAAAAGCTAAGAATACGGCGCAAGATATGTATTCAACAATGAGTATGTATGATCGTGATGTTTATCACCATGTTTATATGCTTAGAAGAATTGATGAGGAGATTTATAAGAAGTTTGCTTTGGCGATTGCCTGTTTTCTTTTCTTTTTTATTGGAGCCCCACTTGGTGCCCTAATTAGAAAAGGAGGTATAGGCACGCCTGCAATTATCTCTGTGCTTTTCTTTGTATTTTATTGGGTAATAGATATTTCAGGGGTTAAGCTTGCACGAGATGGGGCAGTGGCTCCTGCAATTGGAGTATTCACATCTTCATATGTGCTCTTACCTATTGGAATTTTTATGACCTGGAGAGCTATAAATGATGCATCTATAGTTAGCCTAGATAATGTTAAAAATAGAGTCCGTAAAATAAAAGCAAAATTTATGGGATTATTCAAAAAGACACGCATAGTATATATGGGCACGCCAGAATTTGCAGTTGCCCCTCTTGATGCACTTATTAGAAATGGACACAATGTAGTGGGAGTTGTTACCGTTGCAGATAAAGCAAGCGGAAGGGGGCTTAAGCTTACTGAAAGTCCTGTTAAACAATATGCATTACAACATAATATACCAATACTTCAACCGCTTTCTTTAAAAGACTCGGAATTCTTAGAGCAATTAAAGGCTTGGAATGCGGATTTATTCGTAGTTGTTGCCTTTAGACTACTCCCTAAAGAAGTGTGGAGTATGCCTAGGCTAGGAACATTTAACCTTCACGCTGCTCTCCTACCACAATATAGAGGTGCTGCACCTATTAACTGGGCTATTATCAATGGAGAAAAAATGACTGGAGTTACTACGTTTATGATTGATGATGGGGTGGATACTGGTACGATTATGTTTAGGGAGCAATGTCGGATTGAAGAAACTGATACTGCAGGAGATCTCCACGACAAGTTAATGGAAATTGGTTCTGAATTGGTTGTTACTACAGTAGATGCGCTTATTGAAAACAATGCAGAATTCCGCATTCAAAAAAGTTATATCCAAGGTTTTGAGGTTCTTAAACCTGCTCCTAAGATTACCAGAGAAACTTGTCAAATTGATTGGAATAAGTCCACTCATGAAATTTATAATCTTATTAGAGGTTTAAGTCCATATCCTGCAGCATTTACTGAGTTTATAAAAGATGATAAAGCGCAGTTAGTGAAAATCTTCATTACTGAACAAATGACAAAGGATGATTTGGTAGCATTAGGATATGAAGGCAAATTAAAACCTGGTACTATTTTGTCTGATGAGAGGTCATATATGGCAATTACTACAGCCGATGGTGCTATTAATATTAAAGAACTTCAAATGGCAGGCAAGAGAAGACTTGATATTAATTCTTTTTTGGTTGGTTTCCGCGAGCCTATGAGCTATAAGGTGCTATAATAATATGAAGTATAACTACTTATGCACTTTTGAGTTAATCACTTTTATCAAACTACCTTAAAATCTTTAAAATGGGCAAAAGCGTTGTAATTATATGTGACGGGGTCTTTCCTAAAAAGGAATATCCTAGATATCTCATCCAAAATGCAGACTATATTGCCTGTTGTGACGGAGCCTTTGGTGCTTATCTAAGGAGGATGGATGCTATTTTTGGTTGCGAAAGACTGCCCGATGTCGTAATTGGGGATATGGATTCCATTAGTCCTAGGCTAAAAAAGGAGTATGAGGCCTTAATTGTAGTCGACCAAAATCAAGACAATAATGACCAAACAAAGGCAGTAGAATATGTTCTTGAAAATGTTTCCGACATCAGCGAAATCCACATTCTCGGGGCTACAGGAAAACGAGAAGACCATTCCATTGCCAATATCTCTCTTTTAATGGAATATATGAGAAACTATGGGCTGGAAGAGAAAGGGATTTATCTCGATATGATTTCAGACTTTAGTACCGCCATCCCAATTACCGATAGTATCTCATTGGATTGTGGTGTAGGCAGACGAATTTCCATCTTCACCCCCGACCCAGGCCTTCGTATAAAATCTAAGGGCCTTGTCTGGCCCTTAGATGATGTTATATTCGACAATTGGTGGAAGGCCTCCCTCAACAAAGCGTCAGCAGATACTGTTTACTTAGAGTTCAGCCACCCTTCCATCGCCATTATAGTAATGAATTAACTATTGGTCATAAGGGAAATAAAGACCTGTAATTTCTTCTTGTGAGTCACCAAGTTGACCAATCCATTTGGACTACACCCGAATCTGGGTTTATCTCGTAAAATGCACTCGTAGAACCACACTGTGCCCAATACAATTTACCTGTTTGATAATGAAAGGCCATAGATTGAATATAAGAAGCAGGAACTCCTGTATCAAATATTTTAGTTTCCTTACCTGTTTCTTTATTAATAGACCAAAATCTCACACCTGCTTCACTTTCTTCGTTTGTTATAGCATATAGTTTACCATCAAGACTACAAGCAAAAGCATCTGCGTATATTTCTGATTTACCGAACGTAGCAACTGCTCCTGTTTCTAAATTTACTTCTCCTAAATCACGATTAAGTGTAATACAATACATTTTATTATTGGTATAATCATAAGACATACCCACAATGGTTCCCACTCCACTACTTCCTTTCTTTGTATATTCTCCTTTACCATGAATTATATGATAAAAATTTTCATGGTTTTATCATTTTAAGTAATTGACCACCAATATAAATATATTTTTATTTTATAACATTTTCAGCTATAATATGTCACATAACTTATTATCTATAAGCAGATAGCTAGCTCCCGAATGAAATATTAAAATAATTTCTAGATTTCAAACGAAATTATTAGGAAGTTCGTCTATAAATTTATATTTTTGAGAAAGAATGTAAATTAAATTGAAATGGCTCAATCAACTTATTTTCCTAAAATTGAAGATGTTAAAAAAGCCGCTGAAACTCTTTCAGAGCTTTTAAGGCCAACTCTATTTGTTAGAAGTAACCATTTATCAGAAAACTACGGTGCTGATGTTTTCCTCAAAAGGGAAGATTTACAAATGGTTCGCTCCTATAAAATTCGTGGAGCTTATAATAAAATTAGCTCTATTCCCCCTGAGATATTAAAGTATGGAGTTGTGTGCGCTAGTGCAGGAAATCACGCACAAGGCGTAGCATTCTCTTGTAGTAAACTCAAGACTATGGGGTCCATATATATGCCTAGCACTACACCTAAGCAAAAGATTAATCAGGTAAGGATGTTCGGTAGAGAGTATATAGATATTATTCTCACTGGGGACACCTTCGATGAAGCTAATACGGCTGCTATCGAATATGCTGAGAAAAGTGGCAAGACCTTCATTCCGCCTTTCGATGATGAGAAAATAATTGAAGGGCAAGGAACTATTGCTCTTGAAATGGTTGAACAGCATCCTGAACCACTAGATTATGTATTTATACCAATTGGTGGCGGTGGCTTAGCGGCTGGAATAGGAGCTGTTTTAAAACAACTCACCCCAACAACTAAAATCATCGGCGTAGAGCCTGCTGGTGCTCCCTGCATGAGATATGCAATAGAACAATGTGAGGTAAAGGCTCTAGATAAGATTGATAAATTCGTGGATGGAGCAGCTGTACAAAAAGCAGGGAAAATAACTTCTGAAGTTTGCAAAGTTGTTCTAGATGATATAATTTGCGTACCTGAAGGTGCTATATGTACCTCAATTATCGATTTATACAATAGAAGTGCAATAGTAGTAGAACCAGCTGGGGCTCTTTCTGTAGCTGCTTTGAGATTTTATGCTGATAAAATAAAGGGCAAAAAGGTGGCTTGTATTGTCAGCGGTAGCAATAATGATATCACTAGGATGGAAGAAATTCGTGAGAAATCATTGATATATGAGGGTTTAAAACACTACTTCATAGTAAACTTCCCACAAAAATCTGGTGCAATACTTACTTTTATTCGAGATGTAATTGGTCCAACTGATGATCTCGTGTATATACAATACATTAAGAAAACTAATAAGGAAGTAGGACCTGCCCTAATAGGTATTGAGGTGGCAGCCAACGAAGATTTTGAAGCCTTAATTAGACGAATGGATGCTCATAATATACAGTATGAGTATATTAATCACAATAATAAACTTTTTGAAATATTAATTTAA
>CAYFMO010000076.1:0-5160 GCA_964344225.1 uncultured Muribaculaceae bacterium
TTCAGGGTTTAGAAAATACATTCCGAAGTTGGATGAAGCAGCAAGAGAAAATTCATCTCAGAGGCATACAAGAAGACCTTCTCATTCTAACAGGTCGATTAAAAGATGTTGCCACCAGAACAGAAACAGAAGAGGTCTTTAAAATAGGAATAAATCAACTTTGCTCAGTATCTGAAAATTCTCTCCAAAAATACGAGGAGCTTTTACACCGATACCTTCAACGCAAAGCTCAATTTATAAAACATATAAAACATATTTTAATTACCAGTTTAGCAGCAGTAGGAATTTACTTTTTCACCATGCTAATTTTCAATTTTGTAGAAACAACTAGGTTAGCCAAACTTGATGAAATAAAAAAAGAATATTTTGCTCTTAGAGAGTACTGCCGATTGGTTGATGAAAAAGAAAATGTAAACATTCTCTCTTCCTTTGATGAAGAATGGGAAAAAATACTAAACCAGCCTTAACACCTATCAAAAATGTACATAAAGGTTATAAATCCAGCAATCCACGGCAATGCCACTTTTTCTAATACAGGTTCTTGCAAAAACTTAGTAGACTACTTAAGCAAAGAAAATGAGAAACTTCCTTTGGATGAAAAGGAGTTGTTTTTCAACAATTCTGATAAACAACTTAGCAGTAATGCGGTCATAAAAATGATTGACACTAATATTAAAGGAATTGCTAAAGGTAGAACTAGATTTAACTCACTGGTTATTGCACCAG
The DNA here is from genome assembly GCA_964344225.1 of uncultured Muribaculaceae bacterium. Taxonomy (GTDB): domain Bacteria; phylum Bacteroidota; class Bacteroidia; order Bacteroidales; family UBA932; genus Cryptobacteroides. The sequence continues at coordinate 727 of CAYFMO010000076.1, forward strand.
ATGCCGAAGAGCTAAAGCATATAAAACATGATCCAGAAGCTTTAAAGAAATACACCTGTGAAGTGATGAATGAATATGCCAAAAACTTCAAACTTAAAGATGGCAGAACCCTTGATATAAATGATTTAGTATGGGCAGCAAAGTTAGAAAGAGAAAGAGATGGAGAAAACAAAAATGGTGACAATATGCATATCCATGTTATTGTATCGGCACGAGACAAGGCGCAAAAAATCAGCCTATCGCCCAATGTGAATAACAAGCAAAGATTCAATAGAGTGCAATTCTGTTTGAAATCAGAGAAAGCATTTGATAAGATGTTCAAGTATGACAGAGTTGAAAGCCTGTTGCAGACAGATCAGATCAGGAAATATGGCAGCTTAGATCAAAGAGAGAAATACTTTTCTACCATTACACAAAAACATACTGAACATCAGCCAAGTCAACCCAAAACGATAAATACGAATACTATTCAGGGAATTGTTGGCAATTTAAATGTTGCTGCATCCTCAAATGTTTATGAAGAGCCAAAATATAACAGGTACAAAAAAAGAAAAAAGAAGAGAGGTCCCAAACTCTAAAAAAACAATGAATCTCTTTTTTCCCTTATGCCTCATAAGGGGAAGTGATTAAAGTAGAAAAAGAGATTGGTGGAAAAGAAGTTTTTAATCTTATTCTGTTTTCAGAAAAGGAGTAAAGAAGAAAAAGGGTTTTCTGTCATTTGTATGTCGGGTTGTGCGTTGCGTTTTTTATTTTTTTTAAAGGGTCGGAAATTTTTTAAAACCATTTTTGTCTGTGTTGGCTTTGCAAGCTCTTTTGCAAACTTTAGCTTGCGTTTCGGCTTATGCGGTTTGCAAATGTGCTGGCAAAATGCGTGGGCTTAAAACACAATTTTCACATCTTCTTTATAGTTCTGCAATGTTCCGTTTAGGCTGGCTGTCCAACCGTCGATGAATACTTTGCCGTTTTTAATGGCGTTTGAATAATCCTCACTTGTGATTTTCTCGCTGTTGGTTATATAATAATGGTTGCCGATTTTGTAAATGCAATCTTTTACCACTTCTTCGGGAACTTGTGTTGGCTCGTCTAAACCAACGGTGAAAATCATATTGTAAATGCGGCTTAAAGCATCGCTTTCTTTTATATCCATTGAAATTTGACCTGTTTCATCTACTTTAAGTTGTGGAGCTTCTACGCTGTCGAATACTTTAAAGCCAATATCAGGAACTTGCTTTTTACCTTCATCAAACAAACCACCTACCTTGCTGTTCTCTTCTTCAATGTCTTTGACTATTTTTTCACCTGCACGTTTTAAACGTTCTATGGTAATGCTTGAAATTACTGGCTCCAAATTGTTTGCAATACAAAAGTCATACGCTTCTTTTTTCTTTGCAGGGTCAATAGGTTCATCTATCTGACAAAGTATATATCTTCTATTGCCACCGTCTTTATTTAACTCCATTACTGCGTGTCCTGTTGTTCCCGAACCCGCAAAGAAATCAAGGATTATTTCATCATCATTTACAAGAAAATTAATCAGGTATTTTATAAGTGAAACAGGTTTTGAAAAATCAAATACTTTGCTTCCAAACAAATCTTCAAGTTGACTTGAAGCAGTTTCGTTGGTATCAATGTTACCGTTTTCTTTATCTAATAGCGGACTTATTATTTTATCTCTAATATGATTAGTAGGTGTCTTATAGCTTTCATCTTCAAAACGCTGAAACCTTACGGAGAACTTTTTAGATTTTACAATGAATGTCGTTCCCTTTTCTATTTCTTTGTTAAGAAAAGATTGTTGCCACTTAAATCTACCCTCAATTGATAAGTCTTTGTTAGAAACCTTATCTTTTATTTCAATCGTTTCTAATAATTTGACTCTATGGTATGTGCCTGCTTGATAAACTCCATCTTCCAAGTTGAATTTAATTTTTTCCTTTGGAATAATTAAATGACCGACCTTGTTCCCATCATTTAATAAAGGTTGGTCACCACCATCAAGTTCTTCACCAAAATACTTATAACTATTCTTATTTTTTTCGTAACATAAAATATATTCGTTGGTCTTCCTTGATTTATGAGATAATGCTGGAGGAGTTGCCGTTTTAGTCCAAGAAAAGATTTCAACGAAATTTTCTTCGCCAAAAACATCATCGCAAAGTAATTTCAAATTGGCTTGCTCGTTGTCGTCAATACTTATAAAAATTGCACCATCATTGCTCAAAAGGTCTCTTGCCAATAATAGACGAGGATACATAAATGCCAACCAACCATTATGGCTCTTTTTTGTTTTAAAGCTAAAGTCCATTCTTGCAAAATCGCTCTCACTCAAGTTTGCCAAGCCTAATACCTCAGCTTCTTCTTTGTCAAATTTGTCGGGATAAACAAATTCATCACTTGTTGTATTGTAAGGCGGGTCTATATAGATGCATTTTATTTTTCCACTATAGTGATTTTTAAGAATTTTCAGACTGTCGAGGTTGTCGCCTTTTAGCACCAAATTTTCTGTTGTATCAATATTTTTGCTCACCGTATTATTCAGGCGTAATTCCTTTTCTGTCTTTTGAGCATATTTAGCTCGGGCAAAGTTTCTGCCCACAAAGTTTAACCCGTAACCGTTTACCTTTTCGTCAATGGGTAAACCCAAAACGGTTTTTAGTTCCTCTAAATTTATCTCGGTGTCACGGATTACATTGGGGTAGTTCTCTTTCAGAAAACGCAACAATTTGTTTTCGTTGTTTTCTGTGTCGACCACTGTAAAGCCTGCTTTTATAAAATCTTCCATTGTCTGAACTATGATTTATTTGATTTTTGTGATTGTATGATTTCTGGTTTATATTTCTTATTGGTTAGTCGCTTAAAATTCAAGCTATTTTCTCCGAAATTGATAAGTAAACCAATTTCTAAATTGTATGCTTCTAAATAATTTATTCCCTGTACAAAATGAACATCTTCAAGTTTAGTTATTGCTTTTAATTCAACCGAAACTATTCCTTCTACTAAAAAATCTACTCTCCGAGTGCCAATTTGTTGTTCTCTGTAAAATATGGGCATTTCAAATTCACGGTTAAATGCTAACCCTTCTATACTCATCTCAATTTCTAAAGCACGTTGATATATTACTTCTTGAAAACCGTTTCCTAATGTTTTATGAACAGTCATTGCACAGCCAATTATTTTAGCTGTAAGATCCGAGTATTTATATTCCTGTTTTATCATCGTAATCATTTAATCACAAAAATCATAGTTCAGACTTTATCAATGCCGCTAATTGCGTTTTATTGATACGTTCTTTAAATGAAATTTTAATGTTTTGGTCTTTGTAGTGTTCGCCTAGTGCCTCAAAATACTTTTTGGCAAAATCAATCTTTCCTTTTTCATCTACTGGAATTGCTGTTGACGATTTATAGCCTTTGGCTTCCACTACAAGGAATATTTTGTTGCCTTCGGTGCTTTTGATAGCATAGCAAAAATCGGGGTTGTAATCTCCCAATGGTGTTTTGATTTTCAGGCGTGGAAGTTTGCCGAAAATTTCAATGCTATCAATGTCGGGGTCTTGCTCCACAATTTCCAATTCAAAATCACTATCGTATTCAATCACTTCTTCAAATACCCATTTGGTTTTCAAACTGAAATCGCCTGCAATGTCTTTTTGAAATTTGCCTACGCTTCCTGTGTCTAAATAGGTTTTCCCTTTTTCGGTTTTGAATACATTTGGCAAACCTGTTCCGTTAATTCCGTCATACTTAATGTTTGCTTTGAGCATTGCAATTAAGTTCTTGTTGATTATTTCGGAAATTTCCCTTTGTGCCTGTTCAGGATTGTTGCAGAGCATCTTGGTTTTAAAATCATCACTCAAAGCATTGAAAACCTTAACCACAAATGAAATTGGGGTTTTAGTGTTGTTTGACAAAGTGCGAACCAATTCTAAATAATCAACTTTGCTTTTATATGAAACAGTGTCAGTTAGTTTTTCTGTTATTGCTCCATGTTCGCCAATTTTGTTTACGTTTAGCTCTGCACGAATGGTTTGTAATAGGATTTCTTCTATATTTACAGCTTCAATTTGTTTCTTTATATTTTCTATCAGTTTGCTTTCCTGTTCTGCTGTCAAAGTTTCTAAAACATAGAAAGCATTTTTATTGATAGCGTTCCAAAGGTTTTGAAACTCTTGCAAATGCGTTGCCTTAATGAAAACTTTCTTTTTCTCTTTTTTCTTCTCGGCTTTCTGAACGTAAGTGTTTGTGTCAGTTGCAAATAAGCTTTCAATGGCTTTCACTTGTTCTTCGGGCAAATTTTGTTCTTTTAGAATAGCTGAAAATTCAGGCGATTTTTCATAAATTTTTTGACCGTCAACAATTGCTTTGCGAACAATCATTTTTTTGTCTTTCAAAATATCATCCACCAAAGTAACTACTGTATCATCATCAAAGCCCG
>CAYFMO010000077.1:0-5128 GCA_964344225.1 uncultured Muribaculaceae bacterium
CAGGGCAAACATCAACGCAAGCGCCACAATCAATACAAGTGTCTGGGTCAATGCTATAAACATCACCTTCTGAAATAGCTCCTGTAGGGCACTCATCGAAACAAGCACCACAAGCAATACAATCTTCTGAAATTTTATGTGCCATTTTTTTATGTTTTAAATAAGTATTGTAAAATTTGAGGTACAAATGTAACTTATAATTTTGAATATTCAAAGTGCAATCATAATGACTATTATTGTATATTTGTACCTGTGGAAAGATATTTGCATATATTACATTGCTAAATAAGATTTTTTAAAAAAATGAAAACTAAAACATCATTTATTTATCCCAATAGATTTATAACTAATTTTATCATATTTATTGCCTTAATTCTATCTGCTCCAATATCTTATGGACAGGTAAAAATTACTGAATTATTTGAAATAGATAAAACTATTCACAATTTTGGAGATGTCTTAGAGGAAGATGGTCCTGTAAGCTGTGTATTTACTGTAAAAAATGTTGGAGATAAAGCTGGAGTTATTTATAGTGTAATAAGTACTTGTGGTTGTACAAAATTGGAGTGGACAAGAGAACCCATTAAGCCTGGAGATACTGGCAAAATAACTATTACTTATAGTAACGATGAGGGTCCATACCCTTTTGATAAAAATATTACTGTATATTTCTCTGACCAAAAAAAGCCTGTTGTATTAAAACTAAGAGGCGTAACTAGAGCTAAGGCAATACCTCTCGAAGAAGAATATTCAGTTAGATTTGGAGAACTTGGTATTAAAAGTCCTAATATGAAATGTGGCAACCTTCAACAAGGTGGCATGAAAAACAATTCTGAATTTGTTGCTAATCTTTCAAACTCTCCAATGACTCTTACATTTGGGGATGTGTCTTCTGAATTAGAAATCAATGTCAATCCCAATCCAATTCCTGCAAGAAGTAAAGCAGAGCTTACATTTTCTATAAAAGCATCACGTGATAAATGGGGTAAAAATTTTTATTATGCTACACCTATAATCAACGGGAAAACATATAGAAATACCACTACAAATAGTAGTAGATTTAGTTTTTGGGCCTTTACTATTGAAAACTTTGACAATCTCACAATAGAAGAAAAAGACCAAGGTCCAATTCCTATGTTCAAAGAAAGTGCTATTGACTTTGGTACCATTAAGAAAGGTGAAACAATTAGAGCAAATTTTGAAATGACTAATGTCGGTAAACAATGTTTAAGCATTTATAGTGTCAATGTTGATACATATAAATATTCTCATAGTAGAATCCCTGCTCTTGCTCCTGAAGAAAAATGTTTATTCACAGTCTACATAGATACTAAAAAACTTTCGAAAGGAGAATTTACGGCAATTGTATACTTGACGACAAACGCTCCCCTTCGCCCATATGTTAATCTTTTTATAAGTGGAACAATTCAATAAAATCAGCTTCTATAATTTATCTTGAATTCTTTTTCTATGTCCTGCCGAAAGTGATAAAGGCTGATCTTTATCTGAACGATCAAGCCATTCTAAAGCCAATTGATATTCACCTAATAAATAACATGCAACTGAAATATTATAGGCTGCAGAAGAGCGTTTCAATAAATTTTTTGTATTAGTAAGCTCTAACCAAATATTAATTGCATCTTCCCACTGCATCTGTTCTGCTGCAGACATTGCTTTGTACCACTTCTCTGTACTATAATATAAAAAAGTGAACTGCTGCATTTTCCACTGCGAAGTAAAAAACTGTGAAATTTCTTTCGCCGATTTAGTCGCTATTGTTGTAGAGTTTTCTTGACTCAATTTTTGGTTTACAGTATTCGTTCTGGCAAATTGTTGAACTTGGTCCTCCTTACCCATTGAGTCATAAATACTTAAGTTAATTGTAAATTCATATCCAGACTGACCAACAGTGGAATTAAAATTTGTCGGTTTTAGAAAAATTACAACATCATTACCAGTATCTATAACCATATTTACTAAAGAATCCTTACTTGCTGAAGCAGGGTCAGGATTACGCCACGCATACACAGCGGAACCTTCCGGAGAATCATTACCTTCTACCAATTGGTTCATAAATTCGTAAGCAAAAGTATTTTGAAAATCCTCTTGCTCTACATTCAAGCTATCACTCTGATAAATAACAGCATAATTCTTACCTCCTAAGTCTAAACCAGATGAAGAAGGAGTGCGTACTTCTAACGGAATCATATATGCAACAGGAGAGCATGACCACGCAATGGCTATAGAAGCAATGATTAGACCTATTTTTTTCATACCATTGATATTTTAGAGTTTTATTAAAGTATTGATAGAGATGCAAAAAATATTCCTAAGACTATCAAGACAAATTTAATAATAAAAATCTAAAAAATCAGCAATTAGGTCATATTCATTAGCACCAATTACTCGAACTTTTAAAAATTCTCCAATTAAAGAATAGGGGTCTACTGAATTAAATGGTTTATATGCATACTTAACAAGGATTTCTCCATCAACTTCTGGGGAGTCATACTCACTCCGACAAACTAAAATTCCATCCAAATAATCATCAACAATAACCATAACTTCTGAACCTATACGGGATTGGTTATACTCATAAGAAATCTCACTTTGAAGAGCCATAAGTTCATCCAATCTTTCCTGCTTGACTTTAGGTGAAATAGTATCTTTAAAATTAGCTGCTCCATAGGTTCCCTCCTCTTCAGAATATGTAAAAGCCCCTAATCTTTCAAATTTTGCTTCTTTTACAAAATCTAAAAGCTCTTCAAACTCTTTCTTTCCTTCTCCAGGATGGCCTACAATCATTGTTGTCCTTAAAGCCAAACCTGGAACTTTATCTCTCATTTTTTTAATAAGCTCTCTTGTCCACACTCCAGTAACGTGACGTCTCATATTGGAGAGCAGCTTATCCGATATATGCTGGAGCGGAATATCCATATACTTGCACACCTTCGGATTATTTGCCATCTCGTCTAAAACATCCTCTGGAAAATCTGCAGGATAGGAATAGTGAATTCTAATCCACTCAATTTCTTCAATCTCTGATAATTTTTGTATCAACTCTGCCAGCGCTCTTCGACGATATAAATCTAACCCATAGAAAGTCGTATCTTGAGCAATTAAAATAAGCTCTTTTACTCCTTTTCCCGCTAGATGTCGTGCTTCCTGCACTAAGTCTTCAATTGGGACACTTCTATGTGCACCACGAATGAATGGAATGGCACAATAAGAGCATCTTCGGTCACAACCTTCCGATATTTTTAAATATGCATAATGAGAAGGAGTTGTTAAATAACGATGATTTTGCGCCGAATCTTTAGGCTCAACACTTAAGGCTTTAATTAGAGGCTCATAATCCCGAGCACCAAACCAGGCATCTACTTCTGGAATTAAATCTGGTAACTCCTGACCATAGCGTTGAGAGAGACAGCCAAACACAATGAGCTTGTCTATCTCTCCCTTATTTTTCTTTTCTACAGCCTCTAAGATTGCTTGTATAGATTCTTCCTTAGCATCACCAATAAATCCACAAGTATTTAATAAAAGTATATCTACCTGTCCTTGATGTTCCTCAGGAAGTATTTCATATTCACCTTGCAATTGTGCTAATACGTGCTCTGTATCTACCTTGTTTTTAGAACAACCCAAGGTAACTACCTGCAAGGATTTTAATGAAATAGACATATTAAGCTTCTGTTTCTTCTTCTGGCTCAACAAAGTCTAAAGAAGCATGGTTTTTTAAGCAATTATACCAATCAACTACCTTCTTCATATGAGAAACATAGAAACGGTCCCTATCATATTCTGGAAGAGCTTCTTCAAATAATGCTTTTAGTAATTCAGGCTTAGATTTTCCTGATGGTGCATCTTTATCTCCAAGAACTTCTTTCATATTCAAGAAAACCTGTTGAAGCTTAACTTCCTCATCCTCAGTATATATAGATACATCCGCTAATGATGTTACCTTGCTTGATAATGGAAAGTTTGCTCTTTTCTTGTCTTCTAAAGCTTCTGCAATAAGACCAACTTTTGATTGAGTAATATATAGGAAAAGACCACTCTTTCCTGAAATAGATAAAATTTTAGTAAGATCTGTTTTCATTATATTTTATTAATAATATTTAATGTCTTTTTCTTCAATTCATATAAATTGGAGTCATTAATTATAACATAGTCCACTCCATATTTTTCTGGTTTTTCTTCACCACTCGAAAATGCGTTCATAAGTTTTTGAAACTCCATCCTCACCAACACGTGTTCTTTAGATAATTTATTTCTCTTACAAGCCCTTTCTAGTCTTGTTTTAAACGGAGCATCTACTAAAATAACCTTATCAGCAAGCCCTTTAAAATAAGATTTTTCCAAGGCTGTTGCCGACTCTATAACCACAAATGGCGCATCTGGAAAACTACTTATAAATTTTTTAAAGTCATCCATTAGATAAGGAAACAAAATCTGTTCTACCTGTTCCATTTTTTCCGCATTTGTAAAAATTATCTTTGCCATTTTGGCAATATTAAACACCCCATCTTCATCCCTTAGTGAAGTCTCTAGGACCTTTTCTATTTCATCTAATAAATATGGCGCTGAAATGTATAATTCTTTTGTCTTACTATCTGCGTTATATACAGGAATCCCCTCATCCTGCATTATGGCAGACACTTCTGACTTACCACTAGCAATTCCACCTGTTAATAATACTATCTTCATACTAATTATTGATTTATAACACATTCTATTACTGGACTACTCACCTTATAGCTGATAACCCCAGCTGGGAGCTGTTCTACTCTAAGTATGCAGTCTCCATTTTTTGATTCAATAAAATCATTATAATCCACATAAAAAACTGTCGTCTCTCGTGGATCCGCCATCTTAGGGAACATACATATAAAACTAACATCAACAATAGAAGGATGACATCTTAAACTTTTGCCAGGTAGAGCATTTTTTACTCGTACAGGTAAGGTTGCCTTTATTTCAACGAATCTTGTTACATCTAAATAAAAATGCACTTGAGATGCTGACATTCTTACTCCTTCTATCGACTTAATATCTGCTAAACCTTGAATACTAGCATTAATATCTTTTAATCGGATATTTTCTGTATATACCTTATCTATATTTG
>CAYFMO010000078.1:0-4969 GCA_964344225.1 uncultured Muribaculaceae bacterium
AGCTGAGGATGTTAATGAATCAGCTTGCTAGCACCAGGGAAGAAAAGGCAGAGCTCTTTAGGGAGGTGCGGTGATAGTTTTACCCAAGCAGTTTTGAGAATCTAACAATAGGTGTGGCCCACCTTTTTAATCTCACCAAGTTTTTGACTTGGAAATAAAAAAACGATTGTCTCAGAAAACCTAGGACGCAATAAATTTTCATAGATAAGTGTAATTAACGCTCTTTCAATTAAAAATATAGAAGGGCATATTAATCAGAAATGTTACATTTCGTTAGATACAAAGTGTAGTTTATTCTAAAAATGTGGGAGTGCAAAATGAGCTGTTTAAATAGTTCATTTAAAAAACTCAATAAATATTGTATATTGCACTCCCCTTCCTTAATTTTCACTATAACTAAATCTATTATATTGCTTTTATTTATACCACTACATGCTCTTCCAAAAAATCATTAAAATTATCAATATCATTAAAGATTACTTCATTGCCCAGAGCTTCAAAGTGTTTTCTTCCACACTTTATTTTACTTATCTCTATAGGTCTTAGGAAATCAAATGCTGTGCTTCCCTTGGTTTCGAGTACAAAGTATAATTTTTCATTTCCGTCCACTTCGACTAGAACCACCCAGTCAGGATTGTAAGTACCTAAAGGAGTTTCTATTTTAAACCACGCTGGGAGTTTTGCATATAACTTTATACTTTTATTGCTTTCAAATCTGGTGGCAAAATTTTCTTCGTTAGCACTATCATAGACTACATACTCGTATACTGATTTATTGCTTTCTATCATATTTTTGGATAAGTATCCAGTCAGTTCTTCAGTTTCAAATAGCTCCTGGGCATAATACTCATCATCACCAAGTTTAGTATATTTTATACCATCAACTATCATGTGTCTCATTTTGGCAGATATAATTTGCGACACCTTCTCCATATAGCTTTGAGGATTCTTTTTAAATAGAGAAAGACTTTTACTCTGGAGCAGTATTTCAACAATAGTTTTTCTTGTCAAGTTGGTTTCGTTCTGTAAATAAGCAATAATATCAGGAATGTTTTCTTGTTGGTTTTCCAATATAACTGCATATCTATCCGATTCTTTGACTTCTATGCCACCGGCACTAATACCCAGGGCACCTTTTGTATATATAGATTTGGCTTGGCTAACAGATAGGTTTGTTTTTATCTCATCACAGCATTCCTCAATTAATTTTTTACTGTCAAAATCTACTGAATAGGTGGTTTTATATTTTACCTTATCCCATAATGCTCTGAATTCAGGATCCAAGTAGACCTGTTTATTCAATTTAATACTTTTTTTATCACTGTTATTTTTTATATTTAGGTTACTGGTTGCCTTCATTGTAAGGGCTGTTATTTCAGCTCTAATTGGCTCAAATTCTTCTAGTACCTGGATATTGTTGTGTTTTATGGCGATTTTTAAATCATCTTGTACTTTTCCTGCCTTGTCGATATAACCCTTGTCTAAAAAATCTTTATAGATTTTTTCCGAAGCTTCTTGTCCTAAATATTGTGTAGTTCCTTCAGATTGAACAACTGGAATATTGGCAAATGAATGTTTTTGTATGACGCCAAATCTAATTCCAGTTTCTGTTTCATACTCTTTTTGCAGAGCATCAGCAAATTCTTCATAACTTTCATTAGCCATTACAGTAAGGGTATTTATGGAAAAACCATGTTGACGCTCACCGTTTTGGTTTACTGATAGACGCAACCCTCTCCCAATCTCCTGACGCTTTTTAACTTCGCTTCTAGTTTCATTTAAGGTGCATATCTGGAAGACATTAGGATTATCCCATCCTTCTCTAAGGGCGGAGTGAGAGAAAATAAACCTTAGCTTGGTATTAAAAGATAGAAGCCTTTCCTTATCCTTCATAATTAAATTATAAGCATTCTCATCGTCCAATGTAGTACCACTAGTATCCTTTAAAACTCCTTTTCTATCAGCAGAAAAGTAACCATTATGGACATCTTCAGCGGCAGTTTCTAAATCTATATCTTCAAAAAGTGTATTGTATTTTGGTCTTTTAATGAGGTCTGAATAGTGCTTTTCAAAAAGCTGTGCATAAATACCTTTTTTAGGATTACCATTTTCGTCGTAGTAACGATAATTAGCAACACGGTCGATAAAAAAGAGGCTCAGAACCTTAATCCCTAGCTTATTTAGAATCAATTCTTTGTTTAGATGCTCTTCAATGGTTTTTCTTATCTGCTGCTCCTTAATAGCCAAATCATCAACATCTCCGATAGCTTTGCCTATTCGCAATATGTCAGGCTTACTAGTGAAATCTACATATTCATTACCCTCTTCACAGTAAATTTCATTGATGATGTAACCTTCGTATACATCACGTCCTCTGGATTTATCATAGAGGTCATCTCCTTGCCTTACAGTTACAGTAGAGCGTTTGATAGCACCTTTTTTATTTTTAACATCCAGTTCTATTCTAGCAGTGATGGGTGATCTTTTATTGTTCACAGATAAAAGTTTAATATAAGCTTTATTATGATAATCTTTGGAGACAAAGCTTGCCACTTCAATCTGTTTAACTAGCTCCAAGTTGTAACTGTCAACGGCATCTAGCTTATATACAAGATTATGCTTTTCTACATGAGTTGCGGAGTATCTAAAAGTGCATAGAGGGTTTAACGATTTAATGGCCTCTTTAGATTTAGGGGTAGTATCTACTGATTGGGGCTCATCTATAATAACAAAAGGATTAGTTTCTTGTATTAGTTCAATAGGCTTCATGCCATTTAGTCTGTCATTGGGTCTATGGATAATATTGGCTTTGTTCTCTTTGGTAGGATCTGTAAAACTCCTTCTAAAGGCATCAATATTGATAACCATAATCTCTATGTTATCGCTTACTGCAAAACTTCTAACCTGTTCTAACTTACTGCTGTCATAAACAAAGAAGTTGTAAATTGTATTATCATATAAATCATTAAAGTGGTCCTTGGTAATTTGTAAAGATTTATATACTCCTTCTTTAATTGCAATACTTGGAACAACTATAATAAACTTCGAGAAACCATAATTTTTATGGAGTTCAAGAATTGTCCTGATATAGACATAGGTCTTACCAGTACCCGTTTCCATATCTATATCAAAGTCATAGCTTCCAGCTTTTAAAATTTTTGTTTGTGCTAAACCATTTCTTAGTTGTATCTCCTGCAGATTTTTCAATATATCTTCTTCATCAAGTTCAAGTCTATTGCCAATCCCATTATCACTATCATATAGCCCTATTTGCCCAAGAAAAGGTGATACAGTAAAGTTTGCCTGCATAGGAGTTTGACCTCTGAATAAGTCTACAACGGAGGCAATTGCTTGCTGCTGATACTCTAGATTCTTATCAAACTTTAATTTCATAAGCTAATCCCTCCTTACAGGGTTATAAATTCTTCAACACCACCACATTTGAGAATCTCTTTAATATTGGTTTTATTTGCATCAGTCCTAAAGCCATTATCTTTAAACACTACTCTAGTGCTCTCAGGAGAAAGTTCTTTTATCTTGTCTAAAATTCCCTTGGCTATCTCTGTTGTAATCTCATCATCTAAGCAAATCATTAGCATACCATAGCCTATAGAATAGGCTTTCTTTCCTGAAACTGTAAACTCATCAACACGGTAGGTAAGGTCTAATCCGTACTTAATCATAATCTCATAGACAACATCAAGCTCTGTCCTACCTTCTACATAGTTATCTACAAAATCGAGTATGGATTGCTCTAAATCATCATAGTCTGGCTGCCATTTACGGATATTTGAAGTATCTAGCTTAAACACCTTAAAACCTATATCAAGGTCGAGTGCTTCTAATCCTTTTTCTTCTTTAATTTTCTCTCCAGCACGTCGGATACGCTCCTTGCCTATTTCACAAATATTCATATATCCAGCCTTATGAGCTTCACTTCTTTCCTCTGTCGGTTCAGGAAGTTGAACCATAATAAACTTACGATTACCCCCATCTTCTGCATTCAGTTGCATAACTGCATGGGCAGTAGTAGCAGAACCGGAGAAAAAATCTAGGACTAATGAATCCTTTTTAAGATTTGCCAATGTTGATAAGCGGTTCAACAATCGGACGGGTTTAGGCCCATCAAAAGCACTAGTTTCTAGCAAAGCAGTAACTTCTTTGGCCCCTTCCTGGCTATGCCCTACTTCTCTATAGAATAATATTGATTGTGGTGCCATACCTTCATGGCGTAATTCAGAAAGAAATCGCTTCATTTGAGGAACACTATTACCATCTTTCCCAAACCATATTCGATTATCTGCTAGTCTTTCTAAGAAAGCACTTTCTGAAAGGCTCCAGCTGCGTCCAGATGGAGGTTCAACTACGCGCCCAGATGGTGTGATGATGGGATATCGATCGGAAGGTGTGTATCTTTTTACAGATAAATCACTTGTTTTCCAAACTCCACGGCTATCATTATCTGGGTTTTTATAGCGTGAGTTTGCTTTTTCAGTACGCGGAAGTCTTCCTATTGAAAAGTTACTAAGATGCTTTGTATACACTAAAACATAATCATGACTACTAGAAATAAATTTCGCATCATTTTTGGGAGCATACGCTCTCTCCCATACTAATTGTGCGATATAATTATCTTCTCCAAAAACTTCGTTACAAATTTTTTTAAGATTATCTACTTCATTATCATCAATACTAATAAAAATAACCCCGTCATCAGCTAGTAGATTTCTAGCTAGTCTTAACCTTGGGTACATCATATTAAGCCAGTCAGTATGATAACGTCCACTTGTTTCTGTATTAGAACTTGTTCTATTACCTTCGTTATCCAATTGTCCTGTTATTCTCTTATAGTTTTCAATATTATCACGGAAATTATCAGGGTAGACGAAGTCTTTTCCAGTATTATAAGGTGGGTCAATATATATCATCTTTACTTTTCCATGATAGCTTTTCTGTAATAGCTTAAGCA
>CAYFMO010000079.1:0-4941 GCA_964344225.1 uncultured Muribaculaceae bacterium
GATTAAGCCAGTCAAGCTTAAGATAAAACCCAAAAAGTAAACATCTAAAATAATCAAAAAAATGGATGCCAAATGACGTCCATTTTTTTGTATTAATTTGTTTTATATAGCTCATTATATCATATCATCACGTGGTTGCTCGGATGCTTACTTCTTAGTTTTCTTTCTTTTTTTTGCATAATGTTCTCTCCACCAAGCTTCTAACTCTTTATCAGGCATTAAATTATTTTCAAAATTACGAATACCCATAAGATGTGGTGAAGCAACCTCAATGCCTTCATCGTGGCATAAGTCCATTATATTTTGGTGAAGCTCTGAATAAATTCTAGGCATTATATCAGAATGTTTTGTGTAAGCATTTATTTGATAAACAACATACCAATCCCCTAGTTGACGTTGAAGAACAAAAGGTTCGGGGTCTTTTTCAATATGTTTTGTTTTTAAAGCAGCTTTAATCATAACATCGTGAATCTGTTGCCATGGAACATCGTAGCCAAAAGTAATATCTGAATACACAACAAGTCCATATTTTTCAGCAGATGCAGTATAATTAACAGATTGAGAAGTCATTAATGATGAATTTGGTATTGTAACAATTTCATTTTTAGGTGTTCTCACACGCACGACTAACGGAGTTTTTTCGATTATAACTCCTACCAAATCGTTAAGTTTAATGGTATCCCCTACTTGGAATGGACGCATAAAAGTAATCACAAAGCCAGACATAAGATTGGCTATCAAAGTAGTAGATCCCAGCGAGATTATAAGACCAACAAAAACCGATATGCCTTGAAATACTCCAGAATCTGACCCTGGTAGATAATTATATATCATAGCGATCATAAAAGCATATAGAAAGAAGCGCACAATTTGGTATGTAGGCATTGCCCATTCAGGATAAAAATGATTGAATTTCAAATTACCTGATTGGATTTCTTTCATCACATAATGCACGAGCCTTACCAATGAACGAATCGCATACCAAATAATAACAATAGTTATTAGATTAGGTATATAATTAACTATACCTATCAAAATGTTCTTAATTGGATTGATAATATAGCCTAACAAGGTTAAAGCAAGGCCTTTAGTCTTAGGAAAGATTGAAAATATAATAGGAACACTTATCAGCAGTTGTGAAAACATCACTATGTATTTTAAAATATTTCCAAAGAATACTAATATCCTAACCTGTTTATCTGTATTAAGTAACTCATTACCTTGAAAATAAAGTGGCTTTAATTTAGAATCTTTTAGTCTTACTATACGAATTTTTAGTTTCTCATAAGCCCAAATAGTTAATTTAAATAAGAATAATTGGATTATTAAAACTAAAAGAAGATAAACAACTCTTTTGACATTTTGCCATATCCCGTGTTGTATTTTTACAATTTCCAATTTTGCAACAATAGTATCCTTTCGCAATGTCACCAAAGAATCGCGGGTAATCCCCTCCCACATCGCATCTGAATCAATAACAGTATGTATTACGTTACCATCATACAAAATATCTGTAGCCACTTCAGATGGTTCAACCGTAACCAAAGTAGGATCCACATTTAGTTTATTAGCAACTTCCTCTATCTTTTCGCTAGTTAATAGAGCACGTTGAACAGGAGTAAAACCAGCTTTTTTAGTATAAAGAAAAAATAAAGTATCACTGTTCACAATTACAGGAGCTCCTACTGTAATTTTACGTAATGAATCAATACGCTGTTGTTGTTTAGCTGATTTTATTGAATCGGCAACATAAATGCTTAATTTATACTGTTCGAGCTCCATTCTTGCTTGGGCCTCATTCAGCTTAGACTCCTCCAGTGATTGTTTAAGCAATAGTATTTTAGCTGAATCAGTAATATCTTTTAATGAGTCATCTTTACTAGCATTTTCAGATTTGAAAATATCCTTAATACCATCTATTACTTGTGCATTTGTGGGTATAGAGCAAGTTATGATTAGGCTAAATACTATTAATTTTAAGATCCTTTTCATCATATTCTGATTTATTTATTATTGACAATGCTTAATTGCTTATTGTTGCATCTAGTAAAAATACTTGTAATTTTTTGTTTTGCAAAATTGATAGGCAGTTTTAAAAAGATTTTCTTACCTTCGTGTGCTAAAATTTTGAAATATGATACAAGTAGATAAAATCTTATGCCCACATAACCACGTATGTCCACTAGTTAGACTTTGCCCCGTAGGAGCAATTATACAAAACGAAGAAGGTTATCCAGTTGTGGATAACGATCTTTGTATTGATTGTGGTGTGTGTCTTAAAAGTTGTCCTATGAGAGCTATGAAACGCGTAGAAAGGCTATAGTTTCCAGTTTTCTATCTCTTTAAAGTCTTTAATAAGATCCTTTTCTTTTAATAATCTATAATCTGAACCTAGGATTCTATAAAAGTCTCCAATAGCATAGAATAGATTATAGCTAGGAAGTGTTAAAGCAAAGACAACAATAGCATTAATTGGTGAAAGTAATGTAAAGGCTAATATTGCCCATATTATGACTAATAAAGGTGTCATAACAATTTTCATTACTGTATTAACTGTATTCTTAAAGGCCCTATCTTTAACTTTAGAGCGCACTAGCTCAGTAAGCCCCCAAGAAGGAAGCGACATTATTGCAGACCAAACAAAAACTGGTAATAAAACTAAACTAATGAAGGTTTTTAAACCACATTTTTTATCTATAATAGTATCTTTAAAAGAATAAATTGAAATTCTCTCTTCAACACGTTCCTCTTCAAACTCTTGAGCTTTTTTAAACAATTCTCTTGTTTCCTTAGGCTTTTCTTCCAATGCTTTATGGATTTCATCCACAGTCTTCCTATTTAACTGAAGCTTTTCCTCAAGTGACCTAGTTCGAGTATTTAAAGTTTTGATTTTTGTAATAGTCCACTTTGCGATATAATCCTCATCATCCGGGATGAATGTAATAAGCTCTGATATCTTATCATATATTAAAAGACGTAATTTATCACATTGATGTGCCTCACTTAAATCTTTATTCTCCTCTACAAATTCAGTAATATTAATTGGTTGACCAAAGTTTACTAAAGAAGTACTTCCATATCTAAAATAGTCACCATACTCTAGACCTGTTGGAACAATGTATAAAGGCATTTCTTTCCCATATTTCTCCAAGAAATTGTATGCAATCCTAACAATACCCTTATTCATAGGAAGCAAACTATGCATTGGACGGTGTCTTCCCTCTGGGAACATCACAAATGGCACCTTATTATAAATTATCTCAGAAATCTCATCAATAGTATCATAGTTCTTAAGAACATTTCTAATACCGTCTCTTTCGCGAACCATTGGAAGTATCTTGATGAAAGTCAATAATTTAGAAAGGAAGTCATTTTTAAAAATGTCTGCCCTTGCTCCAAAAGAAACAGGTCCTGGTATTGCACGAAGTATAACTAGTGCATCCATTAATGTTGAACAATGGTTAGCGCAAATTAAAACTGCACCATCATTTGGTATATTTTCTAAACCTTTTACCTCCACATCTCTATAGCTACGCTTGATGTGGTGATTAACAATTGGCTTTAGAATATTATATTTAACGTCTTTATGATAAATTTTGCTCATTTGGTCCAAATTTTACAAATAAATATGCTATTAATAAACCTGCAACGATATGCCATACTCCCCACCATGCTGTAATAACTAACATTCCACCATTATTAGCCCACATTACTGGATCAAAAATCTTGGGATTAAGGAGTAAGGCCAAACCTAAACCAGAATTTTGTATACCAGTCTCAATAGAAACGGTCTTAGCATCTTTAAATGGCATTCTAAACAATTTTCCTGCAGAGAATCCTAGACCAAAAGCCAGTGCATTATGAACTAACACAACTAGGAAAATATACTGTATACATTGTAAGAAAACCTGGAAATTGCTTGCAAAAATAATTATAACTAACGCTATAAAGAAAAGAGTAGAAAGCGGTTTTAGCAATTTTCTTAGTTTTGCTGCAAGGTTTGGTAAATATTGATTACATAAAATACCCAAAACAACAGGAATACCTAGAATAATAACTATAGTTGTAAATACATCCATTAATGGAATTTGTAATTCAGGTATTGCTAGAATGCTTCTCTTATCCAAGAACTTTATATATAAGTTACCCCAAAATGAAAAGTTTAGTGGAGTCATAATAACTGCTAAACCTGTTGTAGCTCCAGTAAGAGTAACTGCTAGTGCTGTATTTCCTTTTGCTAATGAAGTGATGAAATTTGAAATATTTCCCCCAGGGCAGGCTGCAACTAAAATCATACCCAAGCCCATCATAGGAGAAATCCATCCTTTAAAAAGGATTGCCAAGCAGAAAGTCAGTGCAGGAAGTAAAATAAATTGTGAAAGCAAACCAACTAAAGCAGCTTTAGGATTTTTGAAAACATCAACGAATGTTTTAGGTTTAATGTCTAATGCGATGCCAAACATTACAAGTGCTAGTACGATATTCAGGGCTGTCGGGCCGAATCCATCGCCTAAACTCACTGTTAAGCCATCGATTTTTGCCATTGTTTCAGGTGTCATATTAAGTTAGCTTTAAAAACGGTCTCAAAAATAAGACTTTTTTAATAAAAGCCCATACTATCCCACGCTAAATTGGCAAACTTTTATTAAAAGTGGTAAATTTCTTCTGAACTATGCCGCGATAACTTCATTTTTTGCATTTTTATCTTTCAGCACACACTTATTATTTATTTAACAATTTTTTATTGGAATTATAAATAAAACTGCCTATATTTGGAAATATTACGCTTTTGAATAAGTTTGTAACAAAATATAATATTACACTATGAAAACAATCAAGAAAATTAAAGATGTAAGCAAGGACTACATTAGTCCTTCTTTAACCGTGCAAATCCTTCACACCGAAGGCCTACTTTGCGCGAGCGCAGGAGAGTTCTCAATT
>CAYFMO010000080.1:0-4922 GCA_964344225.1 uncultured Muribaculaceae bacterium
TTTGTTGCTTTTTCTATTTTGAGAAATACTGCCTTTGGAACAACAGGGTTTTTAAAGAAGCTACCAGCTGAGCCTATGACTGATGGGTCAGGAAGTTTTTCTCTTCGGATTTCAATAATTGCTTCACGAACTATATGTGGTGTGATTTCTATAGAAGGTTTTGAGTCATATTTAGATTCCTGATTTGACTTTAATTCTGATTCTTGTTCGTGACTAAATTTTGCTAACTTCTTTTCGACTGCTTCTTTTAGATGGCCATAATGAAGAACTGGGCCAGCGTCTTCACTTAGAGCAAAAACCACATGAGTAACGATGTAACGTCCTTTGTTTTCAGGTCTTTTGAAAAATGAATCCCTATAACCATAGTCACAGTCTTTAACATCGAAACTTACAAACTCTTCTTCTTGAATATCGTAGCAATGGACAGAATGGATAACATCCTTGACTTCAACGCCATAGGCTCCGATATTTTGCACAGCAGAAGCGCCAACTTCACCAGGAATATTTGAGAGATTTTCGATTCCCCATAGACCTTCGTCTGCAGCCCACTCACAAAACTCATCAAAGACAACACCTGAACCTACGGAGAAAAGACCTTCTTCGATTTCTTCGATGAAATCTATTTTAGAATGTAGGATGGTACCATTGAAATCCCCAGTGAAAAGCAGGTTACTCCCACCACCAATATGTAAAATCGGCTTTGCTAATTCTTCAAAGTCAATATCGAGAAGATCTGCTACAGAATCATATTCTATAAAATACTTAGCAGTCACGTGCATCCCGAAGGTATTCCACGGAGTCAGGTCTTGTTGATAGGTTTGTTTTATCATTGGTGTCTTTTTTCTTGACCGCCACGGCGAAAAAATAACTGATTTTTGACCGTCGCGGCAGTTTTAAGTATTAACCGATCTCAGCTCCATTAATGACCACTTCAGCAGGAGTGATGAAGCGCATCTTGCCATCGGACTGACGAGCCATTAGGATCATACCTTGGGACTCAATGCCTCTAATCTTACGAGGGGCAAGGTTTGCTAGGATACAAATCTGTTTGCCCACCATATCTTCAGGTGAATAAAACTCTGCAATTCCCGAAACTATCACCCTCTTATCAATACCAGTATCAATAGTGAGCTTCAAGAGTTTATCAGTCTTAGGAACACGTTCTGCCTCCAAAACTGTAGCAGTTCTAATGTCCATTTTTTCAAAATCTTCGAATGTGCATTCTGCTTTCTGTGGAGACACTGGTACGCCAGCAGCTGCTTTTTCTGCAGCTTCTCTTTCCGCACGAATAGCCACAAGACGAGCAATCTGCGCATCGACAACCTCATCCTCAACTTTTGTAAACAGTAGTTCTGCCTCTGAAATAACGTGACCTCCCTCCAAAAGAGCAGGAGAACCCAAGTCTTCCCACGAGAACGCCTTCAAAGATTGCTGGCTATCGGCCGCAACCGACTCACAAATGGCAGCACCTACTGAACTAGTATGAAGAGCAGCACCTTCTCCCTCAACAAAAACATTGACAGACTTAGTTCCTACTTCGCCTGCTCGATAATCTTTGCCTGCTGCCAAACTAATATTCAAGATTCCACGTAATTTAGCTGCTGAAAATGGTAGGAATGGTTCAAAAGCAATTGCAAGAGAAGCACAAATCTGAAGGGACACATTCAAAATCGAAGCAACCCTCTCCATATCGGTCTTTGCAAGTTTCCAAGGCTCCGTATCGGCAAGATATTTATTACCAAGACGAGCAATATTCATAGCTTCCTTAAGAGCTTCGCGGAATTTATAATTATCTAGGTAGTGTTCCATAGAAGCCTTAAGCTCAGGAAGTTGCGCCAAAGTCTCCTTGTCAATTGCCGCTGCCTTTGAATATGATGGAACAACACCGTCAAAATATTTATGAGTTAGCACCACTGCGCGATTTACAAAGTTTCCAAAGACAGCAACTAACTCATTATTGTTACGAGCTTGGTAATCTTTCCAAGAAAAATCATTGTCTTTAGTTTCAGGAGCATTTGCACATAGCACATAACGGAGAACATCTTCCCCATCAGGAAACTCTTCTAGATACTCGTGCAGCCACACAGCCCAACCACGAGAAGTTGAAATCTTATCTCCTTCTAAATTAAGGAACTCGTTAGCTGGAACATTTTCTGGTAGAACATAGTCACCGTGAGCCTTTAACATAGAAGGGAAAACAATACAGTGGAAAACAATATTATCTTTTCCTATGAAGTGTACAAGTTTGGTGTCAGAAGACTTCCACCACTTCTCCCAAGTCTTAGGAAGTAACTCTTTTGTATTTGAAATATAACCAATCGGCGCATCAAACCACACATATAGAACTTTGCCTTCTGCTCCCTCTACTGGAACTGGCACGCCCCAATTAAGGTCACGGCTAACCGCACGTGGCTGCAATCCACCATCAATCCAGCTTTTACATTGGCCGTATACATTACTTCTCCATTCTGTATGACCTTCAAGAATCCATTCTGACAACCAAGTCTCATACTCATTAAGTGGCAAATACCAGTGCTTCGTCATTTTTTTGACAAGTTCACCACCACTTAAAACAGATTTAGGATTGATTAATTCATTCGGACTTAAAGTAGCCCCGCAGTTTTCACATTGGTCACCATAGGCCTTCTCATTACCACAACGCGGACAAGTGCCCACAATATAGCGGTCTGCAAGGAAGGTATGAGTTTCTTCGTCATAATACTGCTCCGACTCTTGCTCTATAAATTTACCTTCATCATATAGCTTTTTAAAAAAATCAGAAGCAACTTGATGGTGAACTTTTGAAGTTGTTCTAGAATATATATCGAAGTTAATTCCAAGCCCTGCAAATGAATTCTTAATAATCTTATGATATTTATCAACTACATCTTGAGGAGCACACCCCTCTTTTTGTGCTTTTATAGTAATGGGAACTCCGTGTTCATCGGATCCACAAATATAAAGAACATCTTCACCCTTCAGCCTAAGATACCTTACATAGATATCTGCTGGCACATACACACCTGCAAGATGACCAATGTGAACAGGTCCATTTGCGTATGGAAGTGCACAAGTCACAAGGGTGCGGTTAAACTTTTTATTACTCATATATATCTAATTTACTCTACCTAATTCGTTTTTAATTATATTTTTAATCTTATTATAATCGTTGATTTTAGTTAAAATCTCCAATTGCTTTTCTGGGTCAGTTTCACCATTTAAGCTATCAGTTAGTTTCCTAAGAACAAGTTCAACTTTTTTACACTGGTAAGTCCTAAGTGATTTTGGGACAAACATTACTAGCCTTGTATCTTTATTAGTCAATGAATCTTCATAATTTTTAACTGTAAGCTGATAATCTGTTGTTACAAGGGCTGTATAAACTTTTGATAAAACTTCATCCTCATCATTAGCCAATTTGGAAGCAATTAAATCAGCTGAAAATCCCTGATCATAATACATAAAATACTTATCATAGATTTTTCTATAGATTCCATTTGCAAACTCCACATCATCCACGGCTAAAGTATCATCAATAAATTCAGCCACAGTAATTTCATCTCCTTCTATATAATGCTCAGAATCTGCATTGAATTTCAGAACATTATCTCCAAATTGTAGGATGAAGCTAAGCAATTCTTTTTCACAAGGCTCTAAAAATGGTTCTTCAAAAAACACCTCATCTTTATCCTCAGGTAAAGCCTCAGGCAGTGGTGCAAATGGTCTTGGCTCTTTAACAGAACTCGCTTGGGTCCTGCGTAATCTTGCATATAAATCTTCCTCTCTTACACCAAACTTTTCTGCACAGGATTTTACATATATGGTCCTAATAATAGCATCAGGAATTACAGCTATCGTATCCGCTATATCATTTATCATCCCTGCCTTTTTAATAGGGTCATTCCCCGCCTCAGCTAAAAGCACATCTGTCTTAAACTCAATGAAATCCTTTTCATTTTTCTCGATGAATGCCTCCACTTGCTCTAAAGTGTGATTTTTTGCAAAAGAGTCTGGATCGTGACCATCGGGCAAAAGAACTACTTTTACATTTAGTCCTTCCTGAAGAATCAAATCTATTCCCCTAAGAGCTGCATTTATACCAGCTTTATCCCCATCATAAATAACTGTGATATTTTTAGTAAAACGACGAATCAGCCTTATTTGATTAGTAGTCAATGCAGTACCACTAGAAGAAACAATATTCTTAATGCCGAGCTGAAACATAGAAATAACATCCAAATAACCCTCTGCAAGTATACACTTGTCTTTTTTAGCTATTTCATTTTTCGCAAAATACAGTCCGTATAGAACCTTGTTTTTTTTATATATTTCAGTTTCAGGAGAATTTATGTATTTGGCAATATTCTTATCAGACCTCAATGTTCTACCACCGAAAGCGATAACCCTGCCAGACACATCGTGTATAGGGAATATTGCCCTATCATAAAAACGGTCACCTAAAGAACCATCATCTCGTTTAACACTTAATCCAGCCTCAATTAGATATTCTTCTTTATAGCCAGCAGCCCTCGCTTGGTCAGAAAACCTACTTCTAGATATAGGAGCCCAACCCAAAGCAAAATCCTTAATTGTAGCATCTTCGAGTCCTCTATTCCTAAAGTAAGTATAGCCCACCCCATTATCATCTCGATTAGCTAAACTCTCTTGGAAAAATTTTGCGGCATATTCAGAGACCAAAAGTAAACTTTCTTTATGCTCTCTTTTAGCTATTGCTTCTGCATCTTCCTCCTCTTCAATGACCTCAATGTGGTATTTCTTTGCTAAATATTTAAGAGCTTCCACATAAGAAAGCCCCTCATATTCCATAACAAAATTTACTGCCCCTCCACCCTTGCCACAGCCAAAGCATTTATATATTCCTTTAGAAGGAGTAACTATGAAAGACGGAGTTTTTTCTTCAT
>CAYFMO010000081.1:0-4900 GCA_964344225.1 uncultured Muribaculaceae bacterium
TGATCAAATGGGGGTCTAACGAAGCGATGTTGCAAAATATGGACAAAGAAGACTTTTAACTTGTTCCAAGTTAAAAGTCTTCGACTATCTTAACCTCTGTCGCTACACGACATCTCCTATTAGGAGAATTTGGTGCCGTCGCTGGTTCAACTTTTTGCAAAAGTCTCCCTGACGCGAACGTCACGGCGCTGATGCGCCCTGTTAAAAATCATACAGTGCAAGTTATAACTTGTTCCAAGTTAAAAGTCTTCGACTATCTTAACCTCTGTCGCTACACGACATCTCCTATTAGGAGAATTTGGTGCCGTCGCTGGTTCAACTTTTTGCAAAAGTCTCCCTGACGCGAACGTCACGGCGCTGATGCGCCCTGTTAAAAAATCATAGGTTTTTTCCACGAGGCGGAAGAAATTTAATACTGATCCCAGGATTTTATTTGGATATCATCTATGGTCATTGCGCAGAATGCACGAATAAATGCAGTTGCAAGACGTGCATTTGTGATTAATGGAATATTATAGTCGATTGCCGCACGGCGAAGATGATAACCATTTGTAAGCTCACGATTAGTAAAGTTTTTAGGAATATTGATTAAAAGGTCTATTTCCTTATTTTGAAGCATTTCCATTGCTGGCCTATATAAACCAGCTAAATCAGGATCATCCATATCAGACGGCCAAATAACCCTGGTAGCAGGGACATCGTTATCATTAAGATAACGAGCAGTACCACCTGTTGCATAAAGATTATATCCCTTCTTAACCAAAAGTTGACAAGCTCCTAATAAATCCGCTTTTTGAATAGCATTTCCTGAAGAAATTAGAATGTTCTTCTTAGGAATTGTATAACCTACTGATAATAAAGAGTTTAGTAAAGCTTCATTGAAGTCATCGCCAAGGCACCCAACCTCACCAGTCGAGTGCATATCTACTCCGAGTACAGGGTCTGCCTGCTGAAGACGTGAGAATGAGAATTGCGAAGATTTTATACCTACATAATCAAGGTCAAATGCTGATTTCAAAGGTGGAGTTGGCTTAAGACCAAGCATTGCCTTAGTTGCTAACTCTATCATATTAATCTTCAGTACCTTAGACACGAATGGGAAACTACGAGAAGCCCTAAGATTACACTCAATAACCTTAATATAATTGTCCTTTGCAAGGAACTGGATATTAAATGGACCTGTAATCTCAAGAGCTGACGCAATCTTCTTAGCTATTTTCTTAATTCTTCTAACTGTTTCAACATAAAGCTTTTGCGGTGGGAACTGAATAGTGGCATCGCCTGAGTGAACTCCTGCAAACTCAATATGCTCCGAAATTGCATATGCGATAATTTCACCCCCATCAGCAACTGCGTCAAACTCAATTTCCTTACATCTTTGCATGAACTCAGACATTACAACTGGGTGTTTAGCAGACACTTCCACAGCTAGTCCTAGGAACTCGTGTAACTCCTCGTGATTATAACACACATTCATTGCGGCCCCCGAAAGAACATATGAAGGACGAACAAGAACAGGGAAACCCACCTGCTCAATAAATTCATTAACCTCATCTGCATTTGTTAGTTCCTTCCATTTTGGTTGGTCGATTTCTAATGAGTCTATAATTGAAGAGAATTTATGACGGTCCTCTGCCCTGTCAATAGAATGAGCTTTTGTACCTAATATGTTTACATTATTTGCTTGAAGTCTAACTGCAAGATTATTAGGTATTTGTCCACCCATTGATACAACCATACCGTGTGGCTGTTCTAGTTCATGGATGTCCATAACTCTTTCAAAAGTAAGCTCATCAAAATATAAGCGGTCGCACATATCGTAGTCAGTAGAAACAGTCTCAGGGTTATAGTTTATCATAACTCCCTTATAGCCTTGATTTCTAATGGTTTGAAGCGCATTTACAGAACACCAGTCAAACTCTACTGAACTACCAATCCGATATGCACCTGAACCAAGCACAATTACAGATTTTTCATCATAATTAAACTTGATATCATTTTTAGATGCACCATATGTTAAATATAGATAATTAGTTGCTGCTGGATACTCCCCTGCCAATGTATCAATTTGATTTACAAACGGTATAATACCATTTGCCTTTCTATATTGTCTAATCTTATCTTCTGCCTTTTCGCTGTCAACACTTTCTTTATAGAGAGAAATAGCAAGTTGTGTATCTGAAAAACCTAGAACCTTCGCTTGTTTCAAAAGTTCCAAAGGCAATTCTTCCACACTATTATACTTTCTGATTTCAAGATTAGTATCGACAATTCCTTTAAGTTTATACAGGAACCATTTATTAATTTTTGTAAGTTCATAGATTTTGTCTACTGTATAACCAGCACGCATTGCCTTGGAAATCACGAAGATACGATTATCTGTAGGCTCCTGTAATTCCTTATCTATATCGTCGACATGGAAATCCTTATTACAAACGAAACCATTAGCAGCTTGGCCAATCATACGAAGACCTTTCTGCATCGCCTCCTCAAAATTACGACCAATGGCCATAACTTCTCCTACTGATTTCATTGATGAACCAAGTTTGCGTGAAACTCCGTGGAATTTCGATAGGTCCCAACGTGGTATTTTTGCAACTACATAATCAAGAGTAGGCTCAAAGAACGCTGGGGTTACCTTTGTAACCGAATTCTTGATATCAAATAGACTATAACCTAGACCTAATTTAGCCGCTACGAAAGCAATTGGATAACCTGTTGCCTTAGAAGCCAGTGCAGATGATCTACTCAAGCGTGCGTTTAACTCAATTACATAATATTCCATTGAATCAGTATCATATGCATACTGAACATTACACTCGCCCACAATACCAATATGGCGAACCATCTTAATCGCAAGATCACGTAGGAAATTGACCTCTTTGGCGCTAAGTGTTTGAGTTGGAGCAACTACAATGGACTCACCTGTATGGATGCCAAGTGGGTCAAAGTTTTCCATATTACAGATAGTGATACAGTTATCGTATCTATCTCGCATAACTTCATACTCAATCTCTTTCCAGCCCTTTAGTGATTTCTCAACAAGGACTTGTGGCGAGAATGAGAATGATGATTCACAAAGCTTGACAAGTTCTTTCTCATTGTCGCAAAAACCCGAACCCAGTCCACCAAGGGCATAAGCAGCACGAACAATTACTGGATACCCTAGTTCAGCTGCAGCTTCTTTAGCTTCCGCGATAGTCTCAACTGCGTGTGATTGTATAGTCTTCACACCGATTTCTGCAAGTTTTTCATTGAAAAGCTCCCTATCCTCAGTATCCATTATAGCTTGAACTGGAGTACCTAGAACTTTCACATTGTATTTTTCTAGAATTCCGGCCTGATATAGGTCAACTCCGCAGTTTAGAGCAGTTTGACCACCGAAAGCCAAGATAATTCCTTGTGGTTTTTCCTTTTGGATAACCTTTTCAACAAAATATGGAGTTATAGGAAGGAAATAAACCTCATCTGCAACCTTCTCTGAAGTCTGAACTGTTGCAATATTAGGATTGACTAAAATTGTATGAATCCCCTCTTCTCTTAATGCCTTAAGTGCTTGTGAGCCAGAATAATCAAATTCACCAGCTTGTCCTATTTTTAGTGCTCCCGAACCTAGCACTATTACTTTCTTTATATTTTTGTCTATCATAGTCTATAGCTTCGATACAAATTCATCAATTAAAGTAAAATTCTCATTAAGCCCAATGCAAACTTCAGGATTAAACTGCGTACCATAAAACGGCTTTGTGTGATGTTTGATTCCAGCCACGCTGTTGTCGTTTAAGTTTATGTAGATTGCGTCCCAGTCAACTGGTATAGAATCACTTGCAATAGTGTATGCAGAATTGTGTGAAGTGATATAGGCTCTATTTGTACCTATCTTCCTAATTGGAATATTAGATGCACGATGAGCTTTCTTAAGCCTTTCTGTTTTACATCCAGCTGCAAGTCCTAGAAGTTGACAGCCTAGTTGAAGTCCGAATATTGGCTTTTCAGCTTCCATAGCTTTTTGTATGAGTTTTACAGTTTCTTTTAACTCTGCTGGATTTCCAGGACCATTTGAAACATAGAGACCATCATATTCTATTGCAGTAAAATCATATTTATATGGAACTCTAATGACTTCTATGCCACGATTGAGCAAGTCCCTTATGATACTATGTCTTACGCCACAATCTAGGAGTACTACCTTTTTATTTATTGGATTTTCAGGCTTGTATGTAACGACTTCTTTAGTTGAAACCTTATCTACTGCATTAATTGTTGCTTCAAAACTAGGAGTCTCACAGCCTTCAGGAACAATAACCGCTCTCATAGGACTACAATCTCTTAATACTGACATTAACTCACGAGTATCTACGCCATAAATTCCTGTAACTCCATTGTCTTTCATCCATGAATCTAGGCACTGAACTGCTTCCCAGTTGCTATATTCTACAGAATAATCAAAAACAACCAAACCCTTAGGCTGCGACTTATTTGACTCTAAATGGATTGAAAGCCCTTCTTTAGTAGTCTCGTCCGAAGGCATACCATAGTTCCCAATTAAAGGATAAGTCAAACAGAGAATCTGACCATAATACGAAGCATCTGTCAACATCTCAGGATAGCCCACCATTGAGGTATTGAAGACAATCTCACCAGAAACTGCCCTTTTGCATCCAAAGGAATACCCCTCAAACACCATCCCATTCTCTAGTATTAGTTTTGCAACTTGTTTATTATTCATCACTATATGTTAGTTATATTTTTCGTTATCTTTATAAAGACTCTCAATCTGTCACCCTGAGGCGATTCTGGGTATCACTGCAAGGGCTCTCAGTTTGTCACCCTGAGCGCAGCGTAAGGGTCTTCGCAGTCTACATTAGTCAAAATCAAAAAAAACGACCAAATCATAAAA
>CAYFMO010000082.1:0-4837 GCA_964344225.1 uncultured Muribaculaceae bacterium
CGATTACATTTGCCTTACGAATGTAGTCTAGTAGGGAAGTCTTACCGTGGTCAACGTGTCCCATAACGGTGATAACAGGAGGCCTTGGTACTAAATCTTCCTTTTGATCTGCTTCGTACTCTTGCTCAATAGCTTCAGTAAGGTCAGCCGTAACAAACTCTACCTCATAACCAAACTCTTCAGCAACTAGAACAATAGTCTCAGAATCAAGTCTTTGGTTAATAGAAACCATAAGTCCAAGGCTCATACAAGCACCAATAACTTTTGTGACAGGAGTATTACCCATCAAGTTCGCAAGGTCATTAACAGTAACAAATTCAGTTACCTTAAGAATCTTTTGTTCAATTTCTTGAAGCTCAAGCTCTTCCTGCATTTTTTGAGATACGCTAGCCCTCTTTTCTCTTCTATGTTTAGCTCCGAAGCCTTTAGACTTACCCTCATTCATACGAGCATAAGTTTCTTTAATTTGCTTCTGGATTTCCTTTTGCATTTCCTCTTTTTCAGCCTCAGTCATAGGTTTGAACTTATCGCCTCCTTTATCACGATTTCTTCTACCTTTTCCAGCTTTTGGCTGCTGTTCTTGGCGAGCTTTATTATTTTGGTTCTGACGATTATCTTTGGATTTTTTACCGCCTTTAATTGGAGTATCTTTGTCTGCTACCTTATTGATATCAACCTTTTGGCTTATATTCTTTTTAATACGCTCTCTCTTTCTTCCACTTTTACCTTTCTTTTCTTCATCAAATTGACTTAGGTCAATTTTGTCAACAATTTTAGGTCCAGCAAGTTTCTCTACCTTAACCTTCATTTTACGTACACCATATTTAGCTTCAATGTACTCAATATCAGCGGACACCTCTACATCTGGTTCTTCATCTTCAATAGGCTTTTGAATAACTTTTTCTTTAATAATTTCTTTAGGCCTTTCCTTCACCTTAGGCTTCTCCTCTATTTTCTTTGGTTTTTCTTCCACTTGCTTAGGCTTCTCCTCTACTATCTTTGGTTTTTCCTCCACTTGCTTAGGCTTTTCAACTTTAGCCACCTCAACAGTCTTAGCTGGAGCCTCTTGTTTTTTCTCCTCTGTTTTCTTTTTCTTGTCGAACTGACTTAGGTCAATCTTATCAATTATCTTAGGACCCTCTACCTTTGGTTCAGCTTTAACCACAGTTTTAGCAACCTCCTTTGGAGTTTCTTTTTCAGGAGCCACCTCAGTTGGAGTTATACGAGTAGTCTTTATAATTACTTCATCCTCAATTATATCTTCTTCCTCTCGTTTTTCTGCCCTTTTACTACTCTTCTCGATTCTATCCTTCAAAGTAATAGCTATCTTTTCAGAATCTTCTTTAATATTCTGATCAGCTCCAAATTTGGCCTCTATGGCAGGAAGATATTCGTCAGAAATCTTTGCATTCAGGTTCATATCTACACCTGCTCCTTTCTCGTTGAGAAAATCTACGAGTGTTTGGAGTCCTATGTTAAACTGTCTTGTTAATTTACTTAATCTTATATCTGCCATATATTTTTTCTTAATATTTAATAGGTAAAGTAATAGGTCTATGAATAATTAGTCTTCAAACTCAGCTTTTAATATGCTTAAGACTTCTTCTACAGTCTCATCCTCAAGGTCTGCTCTCTTTGCAATATCCTCTGGGCTTAATGCAAGAACACCCTTTGCTGTATCACATCCAATTGAATGAAGTCGTTCAATTATCCATTCATCTATTTCATTACTAAATTCGCTTAGTAGTACGTCTTCTTCAAAGCTTTCTTCGTCTTGTTTAACTTCTCTCCAAACCTCAATTTCCTTACCTACAAGCATGCCAGCAAGTCTAATATTACATCCACCTTTTCCGATACCCTTCTTCACTTCATCAGGATGCATATATACCATAATTTTTTCATCATCTGGATTATTAACAATAGATGAAACCTTAGCTGGACTTAAAGCTCTTTGAATTAATAGTTGAGTATTAGAAGTCCATTGAAGAACATCAATGTTTTCATTTCTTAACTCGCGAACAATACCAATAATACGTGAACCTTTTACACCAATACAAGCTCCAATTGGGTCAATTCTTTCATCATATGACTCAACTGCAACCTTTGCTCTCTCACCAGGAATGCGAACTACCTTTTTAATGGTAATCAGACCATCATAAATCTCTGGCACCTCTTGCTCAAATAATTTCTCTAAGAATTCATTTGATGTTCTAGAAAGAACAATATAAGGAGTAGTATTGTTCTTCATTTCAACACTCTTAATGATAGCTCTGACAGTATCATTTTTCTTGAAGTGTTCACCAGGAATTTGCTCACCCTTAGGGAGTCTTAACTCATTTCCATCCTCATCAAGAATAAGAACCTCTTTAGACCAAGTCTGATAAACCTCACCTGTAAAAATATCGCCAATTTTATTTACATATTTGTTGTAAAGGTTAGCTTTATCAATATCCATAATTCTACCTTGAAGATTTTGGCGAATATTAAGAATTCCTCTACGACCAAAATCATTAAGCTCAACCTTTTTAGCGAAGAACTCACCGATTTCATAGTCTTCTCCATCCTTATTTACTTCGGCTAGAGAAATTTGAGTGTTAGGATCTTCTACTTCTTCAACAACTTCTCTATTCCAATAAATTTCACAGTCACCTTTATCTGGGTTGATAATGATGTCAAAGTTGTCTGCAGAACCATAAGTTTTTGCGATCTGTGTTCTGAATACATCTTCAAGAACACCCATCATTGTTGGTTTGTCAATGTTTTTCTGGTTTTTAAACTCAGAAAAGGCATCTTTAAGCTCGATTTTTTCCATTTTATATTTATTTTTCTAAAATTCTATATGATATTTCACACTATTAATGTCTCCCATTGGGAAGCTGTCAACGTGCTCTACGAGTTCTTTTTTCTTTTTACCATCTACGGCTTCTCTTGTAGAATACTTCAAGGTGATACTTTCTTCAGTAGCATTAACTAACTCAGCAACTAATTTTTTCCCTCCTTTTAGTAATACCTCAACTTGTTTACCCACCGCCTTTTTATATTGTTTGAATACTTTAAAAGGCCTGTCTAGACCAGCAGAAGTTACTGTAAGTTCATAGTCTTCAGCCTCTCTATCAAATTTACTTTCAAAATCTCTACTAATTTGAACGCAGTCATCTATATTTACTACGGAATTTTCTGATTCGATAGTTATAATAATGGTATTATCTTTGTTGAGTTTTACATCAACAATAAAGCAATTACGTGCAACGATATCGTTTTGAATTGCATCAATTATGTCTGATATGTTCATTGTCGTTTGAGTTATGTGCACAAAATAAGGGGACCACCGTCCCCTATACCATTCTCACGGCGCAAAATTAAGAAAATAAATTGTAATAACAAAAAATAACAAGACTTTTATGAGGTTTAAAGCAAAGGAAATAGCTGAAATTCTAGGTGGAACTGTAGAAGGTAATCCAGAAGTTGTAGTCACAGATTTCGAAAAAATCGAAAATGGAAAACCAGGTAACATTTGTTTTTTTGCAAATCCTAAGTATGAGCATTATGTATATACATCAAAAGCGGACATTATAATTGTAAATAAGTCCTTTAATCCGCAACAAGAAGTTGAAGCCACAATGATAAGAGTAGAAGACGCTTATTCTGCAGTGGCTTCACTTCTTGATTATGTGACAGCAAAAAGGCGTGCTTATAAAAGATATCGTGGCTGTTTTGCACGATGGTATTTTTCTTCGAAGTTTGGAAAGAAAGTCTATTTTGGAGATTTTTCATATGTTGGAAAACGTTCAGTAATAGGTGATTATACTAAAGTCTATGAGCAGGTATACATAGGTGATGATGTGAAAATTGGTTCATACTGCATAATTTACCCAGGTGTTAAAATTTATCCAGGCTCTGTAATAGGAGATAATGTAATTATTCATTCTAATGCTGTCATAGGATCTGACGGATTTGGCTTTGCTCCTCAGCCTGATAAAACTTGGAAAAAGATAGAACATAATGGTAATGTTATTATAGGAAATGATGTTGAAATTGGCGCATGCACTACGGTAGATAAATCACAGATTGGCT
Source organism: uncultured Muribaculaceae bacterium (assembly GCA_964344225.1). Lineage (GTDB taxonomy): Bacteria > Bacteroidota > Bacteroidia > Bacteroidales > UBA932 > Cryptobacteroides. The sequence goes on from CAYFMO010000082.1 coordinate 4,075, forward strand.
CTACAATCATAGGAAATGGTGTTAAAATAGATAATCTTTGCCAAATAGCTCATAATGTTGAAATTGGTGATAATACAGTAATGGCTGCTCAAACAGGTATTGCTGGCTCTACCAAGCTTGGGAAAAATTGTATCTTAGCTGGTCAAGTTGGTATAGCTGGGCATTTGACAATAGCAGATAATACGACATTTGCAGCACAGACTGGTTTGATAAGTAATGTGAAAGAAGAGGGCAAGGTATTTATGGGGACTCCAGCAATACCATATAGGAATTATATGAGGAGTTATGCATTATTTAAACAAGCTCCTAAGAAATAGCGATAGGATAAATGAAAATTATTACTATCTTTGCTAGCTAATTTTGTGAATATTACAATGATTCAAAATCAATATACGCTAAAGAAAAGTTATTCTTTTGAAGGTAAAGGACTTCACACTGGGAAATATGCTAAGATGACTTTGTCACCAGCTCCAGTAAATACAGGTTTGAGATTTGTCAGAACAGATATTGGTTCAGATGCTTTTATTGATGCTCTAGCAGAAAATGTATCAAGTACAGAGCGTAGCACAACAATTTCAAACGGTGAAGCGTCAGTTATGACAATAGAACATGTATTATCTTCACTTACTGGTATGGGAGTAGATAATGCGATTATAGAAATTGATAATGTTGAAGTGCCTATTTTAGATGGTAGTGCAAAGCCTTATGTCGAAAAAATATGGGCAGACGGGTTTCAAGAGCAAGATGCCCCAAGAAAGTATAT
>CAYFMO010000083.1:0-4744 GCA_964344225.1 uncultured Muribaculaceae bacterium
TTTACGCTATCCTTTGTAAGTTCCGAAACGATGTATGAATAAGCCCATAGACCTTAACTAAAGACTGCGCACTAAGGTTATAAATCCCTAGGAAAACGCAGATCATAGTACTCACTAATTTTAAGATTTTTCTATTCATTATTCTGTTTTGAAAAAAGCCGCGCAAATGTACTTATTCTCAACCAGAAGAACAAATTTTTATAACCTCCGTTTAACAGCTTTAAATGGCATTTTTGTGATATTCCATTATGATTTTTGACCTTTTTGAATTTAACGGCTTTCAATTTGAAATAAAAGATGCCCAAAAAAAACTAAATCATTAGTAATTTTTAGGCAAAAAATTATGAAAATTAATCGCTATTTTTAAAAAAGCGTAGATTTTTACGACAAAAATCATTTGATTTTATAATCATTCAAGTTTTTTAACCCTACAAGTCCAAAATAAGACTCAACTATATCACCTCTTAAATAAACTACTTTGCCTAACAAAGAGGGATTATCTACTAAATTCAATGCATCCCTGATTTCTCCTGTTGGTAAACTAACTGCTATGCAGGAACTTCTTTCACAGGCTCCTGCACGAGGTCCCAGTAAAAGATTAGTTCTAGATTTAAATGGTGTAGAGAAATTTGCCGCACTCGAAGTCAAATCTCCCCCTACAATAAAGCCACTAACCCAAATATCCTCTGCTCCAATCATAGTTTTAGCCGCAGCCACTGTGTATGCATCTTCTGATGATTGACCTTGCGAAGAAGAATCTTCACCGATGACAAAACTTTCATTTAACCAATATCTAGATGTGTCCATCTCTATGCTTAAGCCCTTACTACTAGCCACACTTTCTGGGGCACTAATATTAAGGCTCAATACTTCTCGCGGAGCCAAAACCCGAGTTAATAGAGTTTCATCCTTACCATCTTGAGTTAGGATGAGAGAAACTGAACCTGGGTCAAAATAAGCAATACGTTTTTCTCTATAACTATACAACAAACTACCTTTAGATGATTTTAGAAGCAAGGCACCCGAAGGATAACTAGTTAAAAAGTTGGAATTAATATTTAACTTTACCCCTGAATTAAGCTGAACACAATTCATTTCAGCATTTACAACACCTGAAGCTGGTACTACTAATACCTGTTCATCTCCGAACTGTGGCTTTGCAAATTCTGGCTTAATAAAAGCTTCGGATACAACCTTTATTGTATAGCTACCTGCTGAAAGATTAAATGCTTCGGGCGAAGCTCCCCAGGAACCATCATAAATAACTTTACCAGAAGATGAAACCACCTTTAAAATAAAGTCATTAGTATCAGGTATATCAGATGCTTTAGTTATTAAGACAGCATCCCTTGAAAATTTTAATCGAAGTTGACCTTCTCCTCTCTCACCCATTAAAGACTCGCACGAATTTAGAACAGCAAAAATGCCTCCAATTACAAATAGTAATTTTACAACTGTTTTTTTCATATCCTCTCCTCAAATTTAAGCCCACCCCATTGTGGGCAGAACAAATATAAGGTTGGAAGGAGCGAATCTATGATAAAAAAGAGAAAAATAAATCTTTAGATAGATTAGATTTTTCTCTTTTTTATATAAATTTCTTTTTCTTTATAAAATTAATCTACGACCCGGATTTTAGCATACTTTAGTAAAAGAAGTTTTTCACCGTGTTGGTCAAAGACTATCTTAGCTTTCCTATCCACAACATCCCCAGAAAGCTCAATTATTTTACCAAAACCAAATCTATTATGCTCGATTCTTTGTCCTTCTTTCAACTCTAAAATTGGAGTTGGTTCAAAGTCTTTATCATCGTGCCTCTTAGGTATTGTTTGTGGACGACGGAAAACAGTAGTTGCTGTTGAACTAGAAGGCTGTCGACGTTCTACCTTGGCAATGCCAGACCTTCCATATGTATTCCAGCCTCCCTTAGAGCCAAAAGCAAAGCCCCCCGATGAAGAACTATTATCGTCTTCTTTTATTGGATTTAAAATATATTGTTCATCGATTTCTCCAATAAATCTACTTGGCGGATTTGATTCTGGTTTACCGTGTTTCATTCTTGTGGTAGCATAAGAAAGCTGTAATGACTTTTTAGCCCTAGTCATAGCTACATAGAATAAGCGTCTTTCTTCTTCAATTTCATTCTCTTGAGCATAAAGCCCGCCAGAAGGAAAAAGATTTTCTTCCAAACCCGTAATATAAACATAAGGGAACTCCAAGCCCTTTGCAGAATGGGCTGTCATAAGAGCTACCTTATTCATAGAGTCTTCATCTTCGTCAATATCAACAGCACTTAAAAGCGAGATTTCTTCTAGATATGTTCCAAGAGTAATTGGTGGGAAATCACTTGAACTATATTCCACTCCCTCTTCAGCTAAGCCTTCTAACTGCAATTCCTCTAGGTTTCTAGCAGTAAATTCTTCAACTATTTCCTTTACACTATTGAGAAGTTCCTCAATATTCGCTGTTCTAGATTGCCCTTCAATACTAGTATCAGATTTGTGAAACATATACAGGCCAGACTCAGTTGCTAAAGCTAAAGCAACATTGTGAGCATCTTCATTCTCTGCTCTTTTAGCCAAACGCTCCATCATATCACAAAATAATTTAATCCTTGATATTCCAGCTGGCTTTAATCCAAAATTCCCTAAATCATCCTGATATGCTGCTTGAAACAGTGAAATATCTTTATGTCTTGCCGCAGCTTCCAAAGCATTAAGTGAAGTATCTCCTATTCCCCTAGCTGGAGTATTTACTATACGCTTAAAAGATTCATTATCATTTAGATTAACTGCCAATTTGAAATAGGCCATCATATCCTTAACTTCTGCTCTCTCATAGAATGAGTTTCCCGAATATATCTTATATGGTATACCTCTTTTTCGTAGGGCTTTCTCTATAACACGTGACTGTGCATTTGTTCTATACAAAATAGCAAAATCTTGATATTCAGAATTTTCCTCTCTTAATCTAGAAAGTATTGATGAAGATATTAATACGGCCTCTTCTTGTTCAGAATATGCTTTGATTAACTTTATAAGCTCTCCTTCTTCACCTTCCGAAAAGCACTTCTTTGGTATCCTAGCATCATTGTTTTCAATAACAGAATTAGCCGCATTCACTATGGTCTTTGTTGAACGATAGTTCTGCTCTAAACGGAAGGTTTTATTTCTCGGATAATCCTTTTTAAAATTTAGAATATTCTCAATTCTCGCTCCACGAAAGGCATATATAGACTGCGAATCATCACCTACAACGCAAATATTATCGTGCTTATATGTAAGTTTCCTTAAAATTAAATATTGAGCTTGGTTTGTATCTTGGTATTCATCCACCATAATATACTCAAAACGACCAGCTATAGATTCTAATGCTTCCTCTGAATCTCTTAATAAAATATTCATATTCAAGAGAATATCATCAAAATCCATAACACCTGCCTTCTTGCACTTATCTGCATATAGCTCATAAATATCCACTATACGTGGCTTCTTTGCAGCTGCATCATTTTGTATAGCCGTAGCATTTCTTCGATAAGCCCCTGGAGTAACTAAGTTATTCTTAGCCATAGATATACGAGAAAGAACCTCTTTAGGTTTATAGACTTTGTCATCCAATTGCAATTCTTTAATGCAAGTCTTAATTGCACTTATTGAATCACTCGTATCATAAATTGTGAAAGTTGAAGGATAGCCAAGCTTATCTGCAAATTCCCTTAAAAATCGAATAAAAACAGAATGGAAGGTACCCATATATAGCTTCCTTGCCTTATATTTACCCACCAGCTCTGCTATTCTATCCTTCATTTCTGAAGCAGCCTTTTTGGTAAAAGTAAGAGCCAAGATCCTTTCTGGCTCTACTGCCTTTTCCAAAAGATAAGCAACTCTACTAGTTAAAACTCTGGTTTTACCAGAACCCGCGCCCGCCACAATCAGCACTGGTCCATCTACACTTGTAACAGCTTTTCTCTGTTCGCTGTTTAATCCTTCTAAAATAGTACTCATTTTGTTTCAAATAACGGGACAAAATTACAAAAAATTGGTTATATTCGCGCCGTCAAATGAAATACTTAATACAATTTTATTTATAATGTCAAACAACATCTACTTAAAACGCGGTTTCAATTTACCAATTGATGGTTTAGCCGCACAAAACACCAAAAAGGAGATTAAGCCAGAAGTTGTTGCCCTTAAACCTACAGATTTTAGGGGTCTAGTTCCTAGACTACTTGTAAGAGAGGGTGATAAAGTTCTCGTGGGTTCTCCTGTTTTGGCCGATAAGATGAATCCAGACATAATCTTTGCTTCGCCAGTTAGTGGAGTTGTACAAGAGGTTATCAGAGGAGAAAAAAGGAGATTGCTTGAAGTACGCATTAAAGCTGATGCAAATCAAGAGTTCGTAGATTTTGGTGCTCAAAAGCCTACTGACCTATCTGCTGCAGAAATCAAAGAAGCACTTCTTAAAAGTGGATTATGGCCTGCTTTCATCCAAAGACCATACGGAATTCTTGCTAATCCTGAGGTAAAACCAAAGGCAATTTTCATTTCAGCTTTTTCAACTGCGCCTCTAGCAGCTAACCCTGAATATGCTTATAGAGATGATTTTGAGCATATTCAAACTGCAATCAATGCTCTTACTAAACTAACAGATGGTGGGGTTCATATTTCACTTAATAGTACGAACTTCTCTGGAACTCCATTCCACAAACTTGAGAATGTTATCCAACATGTTTTTACAGGAGTAC
>CAYFMO010000084.1:0-4562 GCA_964344225.1 uncultured Muribaculaceae bacterium
TAAAATCCAGTGTAATTTGAAGGGGTGATGGCTCTAAGTTCTTCCTTGATTTCTTCACTGACCTCAAGCGTTTCAATAAAATCAGAAATTACTTCGTGATTGATACTAGCTCCTGTACGAGTGAGCTCTTTAAGAGTCTCGTACGGGTTAGGGTAGCTTTCTCTACGTAATATTGTTTGTATTGCTTCTGCGACGACTGCCCAATTTCTTTCTAAATCTGCTGCAAGGGCTTTCTCGTTAAGTATGAGTTTGCCAAGTCCTCGCTTGATTGACGAAAGAGCAATCATTGAATGTGCAATTGGCATACCAACGTTTCTAAGTACTGTAGAGTCAGTTAAATCTCTTTGGAGCCTAGAAATAGGTAATTTCATAGAAAGGTATGTATATGTAGCATTTGCCATACCAAGGTTACCCTCTGCATTCTCAAAGTCAATAGGATTTACCTTATGTGGCATTGCTGATGAACCAACCTCCCCGGCCTTAACCTTCTGACGGAAATATTCCATTGAGATATATGTCCAAATGTCTCGGCAAAGGTCAATTAATATTGTGTTAATACGACGAAGACAGTCAAATAATGAAGCTAAGTTATCATAGTGCTCAATTTGTGTAGTAGGAAAAGATCTCTTTAAACCTAACGAAGTCACAAACTCGTCCGCAAACTTAGGCCAATTAATCTGAGGATAAGTAACTTTATGAGCATTCATATTTCCTGTTGCTCCTCCAAACTTTGCAGGATACGTAAGTAGATAAAATTGTCTCAACTGTTCTTCAAGCCTAGCAACAAATACTTGAAATTCTTTTCCAAGCCTTGTCGGCGATGCTGGTTGACCATGAGTCTTTGCAAGCATTGGTACATCCTTCCATTCCTTAGCCAATGATTTCAACGTATCCAAAACTTCGAGAAAAAGTGGCATGAATGACTCCTCGATAGCTTCTTTTAATGAAAGAGGAACACTAGTATTGTTTATGTCTTGAGAAGTAAGACCGAAGTGAACGAATTCTCCCCATTTAAGGATATTCATTTCTTTAAAACGGTCTTTAATATAATACTCTACGGCTTTTACATCGTGGTTTGTAACCTTTTCTATCTCCTTTACTTTAGCAGCATCCTCAGGTTTCATGGTCCTATAGATATCCCTAAGATTTTCATACTTACTTTTGTCGAAATCAGCAAGTTGTGGAAGTGGTATTTCGCAAAGAGCAATGAAATACTCGATTTCAACCCTTACACGATATCTAATGAGTGCGTATTCGCTAAAATATTCTCTTAATACCTCTGTCTGACTTACATACCTTCCGTCAATAGGCGAGACTGCCAAAAGTGAACTATAATCCATTATCTATTAACATTAAAATTTCGTATGCAAAGTTACTAAACTGACCCAACATTAGCAATTTAGAATCATTTCTTGATAAATATGAATACCATTAGTGGTAAAGCAATAATAGCCATTGTTGCACTGACAGGTAAGTAAATACCAAAGTTAACATAGTTAACCACTAAATATGTTATCAATAACAGGCCAGAACCCATTAAAGATGAAAGTATATAGTGCTTCTTAATATCAATTTGTTTACATATAATTCTACTTAGATTAGGTATGCCTAATGATATGAAACCAACTGGACCACAAATACTTACGGCACTAGTAACTAAGAGCATTATACAAAGTAAAATAACAGCTTTGTATTTATTAGAGAGTTCTATTTCTTCTGTAAAATGCCTATTGAGTTTTTTGGCAAAGAATAGGGCAGAGCCTCCACCTAGAACAAATAGAAATAGTGAAAATACTATGTCTGCATTAGTTACACCTTCAAGTCTAAAGCTAGCTGCTCCCCAGAGATAGTATTGTTTGAGTAGTTCTCCATTTGGCGCATTAGTAACCACAATAGTACCAAGCGCACTAATAAATGTACCGAAAAGAATACCAAATGTTATTAGATGCTGAGTGGAGATTTTTAATGTTACCCCTACAACTATGAGGACAGATATCAGTGTACATATGAAAGCACCAATAGTAAGCGAGGTCCATCCTGTCATTGTTGCTACCGCTGCACCTAAGCAGGCGGCTGAGCCTAATCCTAGTGAATAGACATCTCCAAGTTGGTTTCTCCACAAATACTGCATTTGTATTCCACCAACAGGAAGAGCAATTCCAGTGATAAACACGTATAGTAGGCTAAGCATTATATCAAAATTATAATTGCAAAGATAAAAAGTAGAAAACCTTGAAAAGCAAGGCTTCGTGTAACATGAAAACCTAGAGTTGTTTCAATTTCATTCGAGTCATATAATTCATTTAACTCAGTCATCTCTGGATAATTGTCGCTATGCCATTTATTAATTATAAAACCCTCATTAAGTAATGTAAGACCAGTATTAGCCCTATTGATAGTTATAAGTGTTTTATAATCAGAAAAGTAAATATTTTCAAGAAGAGATTGTTTGATTTCTGGATTAAGGTCCTTCAATAATTCTTTTACCTCCTCAGGATGTGCTCTTAAAATTATAAGGGTTTTATAACCACAGTTTTTTGCCATTTGTGTAAAGCTGAATATTTTTTCCCATCTTTCTGCCGATATGTCAGTATCATATATATTTATCAATAATACATTATCTTCAGCAGCTAACTCATCTCTGTAGTCTCCCTTTATATCTGAAAATGAAAGTATAGGAGCATCATACTCAAGTTCTAATTTCTTCGTTTGTGTCTCTACAAAATTCCAAGTAGAATCAGGCAGGTTTTCTAAAGAGAATTCCTCTTTTATCCCTTCTTTTTCATATATAAATACAGCTTCAAACGCATTACCATCTACGTAGTTGTCCTTAGCTGCCATAATTTGAGTTCCAGCTTTAAACATTGTGAAGTCTACTAAAGGTAGGCTATATAGGGCGTGAACCATAAAAGCTATTGAAGCTAGAGATGTCAAAGCAAAGGTGAAATATTTTTTCTTTTTAGGTCTGCCAAACTTCTTATATGGCGCAAATGCACAAAGGATTAGGAAAATAAGGACTACATTCTTAATGAAGGTCTGAAGATGGGTTAGATGTATAGCTTCACCAAAGCAACCACAATCCATTACAGGATTGAAAATCAAAAGAACTAAGGTTATAATAGTGAAGAAAAACTGGACTACACTTACTGTAATAGCGACAGTTTTCCTAAATACCCCTGTTATTAATGCAAGTCCCAAGATAGTTTCAAAAAGAGCAAGACTCAATCCGATAAACTTTGAAGCAAAAGACAAGAAATTAATGTGCAGAAATTTGAAATACTCATCCATTACTAGCCCTGCGCCAGTTGGGTCCATTAGTTTAAGTATTCCTCCACCAAAGTACACAATACCTACTATCCATGCACAAATCCTCCTAACACGAGGAGGAGCAGTATTTTTTATGGGTAACTTATCTACTTCTTGAAGTGTGCTCTCAATCTTTTTCGAAATCTTAGATGACATTATATCGGATTAACTATTTAATAATTAAAGAATCAATACAAGTTGTTATAAATATTTATTTATGCAAGTATCAATTGTTTTGTAAATATAGGTCTACACAATTTTTAATTTTTGTGAATATATCATTGGGTGCAAGCATTTTTCCATCTTCATCAGAACAATCAATTCTTATAAATGATGAGTCCAATTCGCATTGCTTCCTATAGATTCCTCTTACCCTTTTTTGGAATTCTATATCTGCTTCATGTATATCTTGTGCTCCTTCCAAATAGTCTCTTTCGTTTCCATCTCTTTGAGCTTTTAGCTTTTCTTCTACAAAATCAATAGGAACGTCCAAAAAAATATTTAAATCTGGTCTAGGCAATTCAAAATCTCTGTACTCGGTGTTTATAATCCAATCTCTGAGCTCATCAGCTTCTGTTTTATCCTCAAGCTTAGCACATTGGTATGCAATATTTGAATACACATATCTATCTAAAAGAACTGTACCTCCCTCGTTTAAATGCTTTTTTATTATAGGACCAGCTTGATGGCGGTCTTCTGCGAAAAGCAAGGCAACAAGCTGAGGATGTACCTTATCATTATCACCAAAGTCGCCTCTAAGAAAACGACCTATTAACGAACCATAGACAGGTGCGTCATATCTTGGAAAATGTATGTATTTTAGATTGTCTGTAATGCTCTCCAGATAATTTTTAAGTAATTTTACCTGTGTGGATTTTCCGGCTCCATCTAACCCTTCAAGTACAACAAGCATAATTTGAGTTCTAAAAATTAAGGCCCACAAATTTAATAAAAAATAATATATTTGCCACTATTGTTTTAGGTGGAGATAAAAACCTGCGAATGAAGTAAGAATCTTTTTAAATAAATTAATTCTATGGATAAAAATCGTAAAATTGACATAATGGCAATAATGAATTTCACTGATAATTCATATTTTGCTGAAAGTAGGATTTTAGGTAAGGGTATAGATGAAATTTTAAAGAAGATCGATTCTAAAGTTAAAGAAGGAGCAACTATTTTGGACTTGGGAGCATGTTCTACTCGTCCAGGGTCAGATCCTGTGGGAGCTGAGGAAGAATGGAAACGATTTAAAG
>CAYFMO010000085.1:0-4429 GCA_964344225.1 uncultured Muribaculaceae bacterium
CAGAGGAAGTTGTTTCTCTTGATGAAAAGATCAACGTTGTTATCCTTGATTTTGACGAGACTAAGAAGAGAATTGCTCTTGGTCTTAAACAACTTACAGTTCATCCTTGGGATGCTCTTGATGAGAATCTTAAAGTTGGTGACAAAGTTAAAGGTAAAGTTGTTCTTATCGCTGACTACGGTGCATTCGTTGAGATTGAGCCAGGCGTAGAAGGACTTATTCACGTTTCTGAAATGTCTTGGTCGCCAAGGCTTCGAATTGCTCAAGATTTCTTGAAAGTAGGTGATGAGGTTGAAGCTCAAGTTCTTACATTAGATAGAGAAGAGAAGAAGATGTCTCTTGGTTTGAAACAATTAGTTCCAAATCCATGGGAAAATATCCGCGAAAAATATGCAGTTGGTTCAAAACACTCAGCTACAGTTCGCAATATTACTAACTTCGGTGTATTCGCTGAATTAGAGGAGGGAGTTGAAGGTCTAGTTCATATTAGTGACCTATCTTGGAACAAGATTAAACATCCATCTGAAGTTGTTGCAGTTGGTGACACAGTGGAAGTTGTAATTCTTGATTTCGATGAAGAGCTTCATAAACTAAGCTTAGGACACAAGCAACTACAACCAAATCCATGGGAAGAGATAGAGTCTAAATATCCAGTTGGTGCAACAATTGAGGCTACTATTACTTCAGTTGGAGATAAGGGTGCAGTTATCACTCTTGAAGAAGATGTTGAAGCTTTCTGCTTTAGCAAAGAACTTGTTAAAGAAGATGGTACTAATCCAGTAGCTGGTGATACACTTCCATTTAGAGTTGTTGACATCAGACGTCATGCTAAGAAAATTACACTTTCACATGCGAGAACTTACCAAGTTGAGGCACCAAAGGTTACTGCAGCTGCTTCTGGAACAACTACAAAGAAGGCAATGCAAAAGATTAATACCAATATTGAGGTAGCTACTCTTGGTGACATCGATGCACTTGCAGAACTTGCTGAAAAGCTTGAGGAAAAAGGTAAATAAATGAATTTTACGCTAAACGTATTGGGTACAGCTTCGGCTTTACCCACTACAAATAGATTTCCAAGCGCTCAGGTACTAGATGTACGTGGGCGCTTATTTTTAATTGACTGTGGTGAAGGTACTCAGTTGGCTTTAAGAAAGCAGAAGATATCCTTTCTTAAAATTGATAATATATGCCTTTCACACACCCATGGTGACCATATCTTCGGAATATTTGGTTTATTATCCACTATGGGGATGCTTGGTCGTACCAGCACCTTGCATATTTACGCTCCACCTACCTTTAAACCTATTCTAGACTTCTTTTTAGCTAATTTTGCTGAAGGAGTTAAATTTAAGATTGACTTTATACCTTTGACATCAAAGAGCCCAGAGGTTGTCTATCAAACTAGAACTACAGAGCTATTAGCATTCCCTCTAAATCATAGAGTGGACACTTATGGCTTTATAATTAGAGAAAAACAACCACCATACAATGTTAAAAAAGAGGCAATTGCAAAGTATGGATTAACTATAGCTGAAATTGGAGCATTGAAGAGAGGAGAAGATGTGGTTCGTCCTGCTGGTGAATTTGCTGAGCCATGTACAGAGAATAATTTCAAATCATCTTCTGGTACTTCAGAAGAATTAATCATACCTGTTTCTGAAGCTGCTTATATTCCATATGAACCTCGTTCATACGCATACTGTAGTGACACAGCAACTTTTCCAGAGTTAGCAGATTGGATAAAAGGTGTAAACCTACTTTATCATGAGGCTACATTTCCTGCCGATATGGCGGAATTAGCAAGTAAAACTATGCATTCAACTACAATTCAAGCCGCGAAAACAGCCTCTAAAGCAGGTGTTAAGAAACTTTTATTGGGCCATTATTCATCAAGATTTCCTGATGTATCATTTTTTAAAGAAGAAGCAGCTGAATTTTTCCCTAATACAGTACTTGCATATGATGGAATGGTAATCGAAGTAGAATAATTCTCTTCCAAATTAATAAAAATTTATATCTTTGATGGCTGGAGTTAAGTTAATGGATTGAGTTTTACTTAGTAGACAATAATTTAATAGACATTATTATGAGAAATAAAATATTGACATTTATATTTTTCCTTACAGCTCTTGCTGTTTCGGCCCAAAAGAGTTCAAGCGATCCTAAATTAGCATATATAGCAAAGTATTCAGACTTAGCTGTTTCTGAGATGTATAGAACAGGTGTACCAGCAAGTATAACTTTAGCTCAAGGAATTCTTGAATCAGCTTCAGGCCAGTCACAATTGGCAATCCAAGGAAATAATCACTTTGGTATTAAATGTCATAATTGGGATGGAGAGCGTGTGTTTTTTGATGATGATGAAAAAGGGGAGTGCTTTAGAAAATATAATGACCCAGAGCAATCTTTTAAGGATCATTCAGATTTTATACGCTATCGTGATAGATATAAATTTTTGTTTGATTTAGATGTGACAGATTATACAGCTTGGGCACATGGGTTGAAAAATGCTGGATATGCGACTGATCCTTTATATGCGCAAAAGTTGATAAAAATTATCGAAGAATATGATCTAAGTAAATATGATTCTCCTAAAAGAATCTCTATGGAGCAAAAAAAATTACTACCTGACTCAAAAAAGACAACAAAGTCCGCTGAGGTTGATCTCGGTATTAAACTCCCCGAATCTCCCCTTAGCTTAGAAGCTCCTAAACCAATAGCAAATGGAAAGCGTAATGTTTTTTCATTTTCATTATCAAGAAAAATGTTTTCACAGAATGGAGTACCATTTGTCTATGCTAATGAAGGTGAAACTTATGAGCAAATAGCAAAATATTATAATCTGTTTAAAAAAGAAATTCTTCGTTTTAACGATATTAAACAAGATAAACCCCTACATTCTGGAACGGTTGTTTATGTTCAAGCAAAGAGGAACTATGCTGCAAAGGGGCTTGATAAGCACGTTGTTGAAGAGAATGAAAGTCTTAGAGATATTTCACAAAGATTTGGAGTAAAAATGTCAAAACTAGTCAAGTTGAATAAACTTCAAAGTGAGAATGATATTCGTACAGGTGATATGATAAAGCTAAGAAAATAAGATGAATAAGAAAAAAGTACTTATAAGAATAGCTGTAGTAGCAGCATTCATTATATTATTTATAACCTTTTTTGCGATTAGACTGTACCTCGATAAAAAAGCTTCAAATTTCACAGAGACCTATACTTTTTTTGTTTATCCTGATACGACAGTAGAACAAGTTCAGGATTCTTTGATACTTAATGCTGGAGTAAAGAGAAAGGGAAGTCTTGAAAGATCTTTTAAGGCATTAGATGTATCAGAAGTAATAAAACCAGGAAAATATACGGTAGATCCTTCCACATCAGCTATTTACGTGGCAAGGATGCTTGCGTATGGTTGGCAGACCCCCCATAAGCTTACCTTATCTGGGACAATGAGATCTAAAGAAAGAATAGCCCAGAAAATTGACTTGCAGATGATGGTTGACTCTGCAACTGTAATGAATGCACTTAATGATTCATTACTATTATCAAGATACGATATGAAACCATCTTTGCTTTTTGCTTACATCCTCCCAGATACCTATCAGATGTATTGGACGACACCTATTGAAGATATTTTGCAACGCATTCAAAAAGAATATAATGCTTTTTGGACTCAAGAAAGGTTAGATAAAGCAAAAGCACTAGGATTATCACCAGAGGAAGTGTCTATTTTGGCTTCAATCGTAAGTGGTGAGACATTGAAGGAATTTGAATATCCTATTATTGCTGGAGTTTACCTCAATAGACTCCGTAAGGGAATGAAACTACAAGCAGACCCAACAATCGCATTTATTTTCAATTATGAACTTGATAGGGTACTTAGGAAGCATCTCCAGGCAGATTCCCCATACAATACATATAAGTATGTAGGATTGCCACCTACACCAATCAATGTGCCACCTAAGGCCTGCATTGATGCGGTCTTAAATCCAGCATCACATAACTACTTATATTTCTGCGCAAGTTCAGCCTTCGATGGCACTCACTTCTTCGCTTCTACTTATGCAGAACATCTTAAGAATGCCCGCACCTTTCAACGTGCGCTAACTATACGTCAAAGGGAGCAAGCCTAATCGACCTAAACGCACACAGATCATCAGAATTGTTTGCAATCCAGCTCTAAAACAGATTAATTGCACTGTTCGTTGATCGGAACGCACGCGGATTGTTTTATTTGTTTGCAATCTGGTTTAGTAATCAAATAGAAGCTTTTTCACTTTACGTACACAGGATGTTAGTAAATGGGAACAGCAGAAGCTATTCTCTCTTTTTTAAGGACATTTACCAACTTTTTTTTGCACTATTACCAAAATCTCCATTATGGGTAACGCAACTAAATGATAATCCGGTGGTAGTGGGGGCC
>CAYFMO010000086.1:0-4386 GCA_964344225.1 uncultured Muribaculaceae bacterium
CCATAATTTAACATTTCATTAGGTGTCCCCCCTGTTCTAAATCTAATAAATTCTTCACCAAACAACTCATCCCAATAAATTTTAGCTGCTATACCCTCTCTATTATCCGTATCTCCACTTTTGACATTTTGCCAATATGGTTTAAGTTTACTGCCATCTTTATCTAATTTATCAAGTAATGCAGCCTGATTTCTAATTTTTGCCTCAACTATTTGTTTCCATAAATTCTTTTTCAAAGGTTCTGATGCATTCAGTTGATTACGATATCTTTCTCCTTGAATTGAATTAGAATCCAAATTCAGAAACATTGCATTAGGAATCATCTTATCTGAACAAACAATTACTGCTACATTGTTATCAGCCAAAGCATTCAATAATGGAATCGTAATATTAATTCTCTGATTTTCTATTACAATATACCCTACATCCTCTATAGGAACTGTCTTATAAAAATCAGGATCATCTTTCATTTGAATAATTATCTGACAGTTCTTTAGACTAAGACTAAATGGATTTGAGAAAAATAGTGTACGTTTAAGCATATTGTTTGAAGATTATTTGACCTGTAGGCGTAATATAAAAATCATAGCCTTCAACATAAGCATTTAATTGAGAATGATATAAGCCTATTAATGGTCTATAGGTTTCATTTTTCCTCCAAACGCCGTTTTTCTTTTTTAAGTCAGTGGCTTTCCTTGCCTCTAAATGATGACGACATTCTAGCCTCCCATAAACATATTCTTTATCTCCTTGCCTTACGGTAATTGTAGATATTCCAGTAACCTTATATAATCTCTTAGCTAACTCTTCATAGCTACAATCACAGAACTCCTTGGGAGATTTTTCATAGAACAATACCATTGTTCCTGTTTTTAAGACACACTTTAATGGTAAGTCATTATCATCTGACATTGGAACTAAACTATCAAGTCCTGTTTTTCCATTATAATAATTAACTGCTTCTAAATTGTTTATTAGTTTAAAAGAGCGTATCGGTTTGCCCCTATTATTTGTACCCTCATAAATAGCCATACAATAGTTACCGTCATTTTGCACATTATAAAACCTCTTATGCTCATGAATGGATTTATCTCTATGTTCTTTTAGAAGAATCGGATTAGCAATAGTAGGAACATAGATTCTTACTTTCTTTATTGGAATTTGCAAATCTTCATTCATCCAAATAGTTTCTGACATAGCTTTCTTAAACCCTTTGGCATTAATTGCATTTTTCACTTTTTCTCGTACTACATCATCTACAATCTTATCAATGTCACTTTGCTGCAAAGAATCCAATGATTTCCTGACCACATACTTTATCTCGTCATCTTTCTTTATTGCACCATAGAAAGTCTGCTTGTGTAGAGATGCCCTTGCTGTATCACCTTGCATATATAAGGTTTCACCTTGCTTGTTATATTGTATTTTTCCTCTAACTCTAAGGCGCTTTTTAGTGTGTTTAGAAAGGTTAGATGGCGTATAATGTGGAACTAGGATTGACTCTGACACAGCTTTCACATCTTCTGTAAAATTTGGCCATGGCTTTTTAAATTGTGGGCGAAAACCATTTCCTTTCTTATAGAGGTCTTCATTCTTTACATATTGAGCCCAGTTATCGTATTCCTTTTGACCAATACAAGCTATCGTTATAGCGTCTACACAGTGATGAGAATGGCTATCTCTTTCTTTTGCAGTATAATAATCTTGTAATCCCCACATTTTTCTAAATTCTGCAGTAGTAGCTCCTTTAACTGTAGACACATTTTTAAATACTGTTTGTAAATATAGTCGAGCATACCTTCCTATAATTCCTATATCAACTCCTTGACGATTAGAAAAACCTTCTGGTACTTCCGTCATCGTAAATCTCTTGAGCTTACCCTCCCAATAGTTCAGCTTCATCCTCAAATAATGGCGACGCTGAATCTTACTATCTTTGTCTTCCTTAGTCGCAGCGAAACTTCTTGTCCTTTCTATCTGTTGTTTTAGACTATCTATCTCTTCTTGCCAACCAAAACTTTCGACCATCGCTAAAATTGCATCACGATTTGAAAGTTCATAAGGTAGTTGAGTTTTTTTAACCTTGCGATTAAAATAACTATCGCATAAAGTTTTGTTCATCTGCGAATTGTCTCCACCTCTAGAACGTGGGATCGTGTGTTCTATATCATATTTAGGTGAATGACCAATAAATTCAGATAAGCCAATTTGCTCACCTGTATATGGACATCGATGTTTTTGCTCTTCCCATAACTGATATTTTAAAATTTCATCTTCTGATGGGATGTAATCGTCTCCCATTTGCTCTCTTATTTTATCGGCATATTCACTTCGTTTCCTCTCAAGTTCTCTTTGATAAGTCTCAATAGCTTTACGCATATTAGCATCATTGAGCCCACGCGAAAATTCTATACGAATCTTAGTTTCATTATCTATTTTTCCATCCTTAAGCAACTCATTTAGTAACTTTCTTAATCTGAACAAAGTTCTCATTGCCATAGGATTTCTAACGGCTGATGTTCTTGGTGAAGCAAGTTTGTACTTTCCATCAATAGGCTGTACTTTTTGGTATGTTTCTATCATTGATGGATGATATAATTTTACCGGCTGGTGTTTACTTATATTGTGACAACTCAGCAACTCATCTTCTATATATTCGGATAAACTTTTCTCCTTTTTTATTGGACTAGACGGATAATCTCGCATTGCTCGTATTACAGTATCCTCTATTTTCTTATATAAAGATTGGTTCTTTTTTAAGCCAGTTACAGTCCGAAGATTAGCAAGCATAACCGCCTCATCATATCTATAACCTTGTTTTAAATAAGGTAAAATTTTATTTATCGCATTTAAACTTAATGCCGCATAGCCTTGTTGAATAGGAATTTTAACAAGAGTTTGAGCGTCTTCAACAGAGAGTTGTAATTTCTCAGTTGCCCAGTCTTGAAGTTTAATATCATCATCGAAAAAGAAAAGTGCATGCCATATATCATTAAGTATTTCTTCTTTAGTCTTTTTATCTCCCAATGTATATAAACTACATATCTGATTGAGCCAATCTTCACCAAAAACTCCTATTAGTCCTGCTGTAACTGGACAACCCGAGACTGATGTGTACATTTTAAAATTAAAACGATATGGTTTATCTACCTTATCTATCTTATAACAATAGTTATCTTTTCCTGCTATCTTTTTAGCAATTTCCTCAAAATCAAATTGTGGTTTACTCTTACGATAAAACAATGGCAAAATTTGATCTACTTCTTCTTGGCTTAATGATCTGTAATCTTCATCTAACCACGTTTTAACCTTGATATTATTAATAAAAGACCACATACGAAATTCTTCGTATCTAGGATGAGATATAGGACAACGAGGTTTAGACTTTTCAAAAGTACATTTACCGACTTGACCTTTTTGTGATTTAAGTGGCCGTTGATAAAAAATAGCACGTTCAAGTTTTGCTTTTAAATCTGAAGTAAGCTCTTGCTTTTGACAAATCGCATCAAATTCTGCCTTATAATGATCTGTACGGTGAGTATAAGTGCCACGTATTTTCTCTCCTTTCTCATAAAGCTTATAGAAAAATTCACCTAAATACTTACAGTCTGCTTCATTTATAGCTTCTGACAAAGATTTAATTCCTGCTTTAACTACACCATCACTTTCTTTAGTTGTTTCTTTTCTATTACTTAAAAACCCTCTACGCTGTGCCAAATGATATAGAGCACGACCTAGTTGGTATCTATTTACCTTTACTGCTAAGTCAAGTTTTTTTGTTAAACATACATAACGATCATAATAAGGATTTTTACCATTAATATCATCTGTCTTCTGCCACTCAAGGAAATCCTCATACATTGGATATTTTTTAAAATGTTTCCAATCAGATAAATCCTCTGGCGACAAATATGGGCACATTTTATATTCTACTAGTACCTTTAAGAGTTCTATTTTACGTAGGCGACGTCTGAAATATGTTCTTCTTAAAGCTCTTGCATTGGTCCGATCCTCAACCATAGGTTTTTCTCCACTTTTTCCCATAGCGACTCCACTCTGAAAAACATTTACTCCCTTATCAAGCAGTTCGTATGTTTCATCTTCGTTACGTTGAACAATTGCCCACCCAATAGAATTTGTGCCTAAATCTAGTCCTAATATTTTTTCCATATGATTATGTTTTTTGTAAATTTATAAAAAAGCCTTTGAACATCAAAAAATTTACTTATATTTGCTTTCGTGAGATCTACATCTTACCACAATAAGGCTAAATGCCGCAGGATGTAAATTCCTAAGTCTCCGCGTACTCCGTGGAGGCTTTTTTATGCTCATTATCTCTTATGTTAAATTGTAGGGTTTTTCCAATATTTAAAGCCCATATTTTCT
>CAYFMO010000087.1:0-4326 GCA_964344225.1 uncultured Muribaculaceae bacterium
ATAGTGGCATTTATCATATTATCAATCCTACCTATCCTTATTATTATAGGTATTGCTTCTTCTGTTAGTTCAAGTGCACCTATTGCTCCTAGAGAAGCTGTTCTAAAAATTAATATGTCAACTTTAGTTCTTACTGAACAAACAACTGGAGCTGACCCTTTTGTGGCTTTACAAAGCGGAGAGATGATAAGCAATGTGGGAACATATGATGCTGTAAAAGCTATTAATGCAGCAGCTAAGGACCCTGCTATTAAATTTATTTATTTAAAACCTGATGGTGCTTCTGGTGGAATGGCTCAGCTCGAAGAACTTAGAGTAGCTCTAACAAACTTTAGAGCTAGTGGTAAGGCAGTTATCTCTTATATAGAGAGTCCTACAAACGGCGGTTATTATTTAGCTTCGGCATCAGATAAAATATATATGACACCTCATAGTGGGGGGATGAACTCTGTTATTGGCGTTTCTGGCCAGATGATTTTCTTGAAAGATTTGCTAGAAAAAATAGGTGTTAATGTACAGCTTATTAGACATGGAAAATATAAATCTGCTGGTGAAACATTTATCAATAACAAACCTAGCCCTGAAAATTTAGAGCAAAATGTTGAAATGGTAAAATCTATTTGGTCAAGTTGGTCAAATCAGATTGCAGAATCAAGAAGCATTACAGTTCAGGAGTTAAATGATATGATAGACAATCTTAAACTCAATTTTCCTGAAGATTTTGTAGAACATAAGTTAGTTGATGAATTATTAACCAGAGATGAATTAAAAGAAAAGATGGTTAATCTTTATTCTGCAAGGAGTTTTGATGATGTAAACACTATTTCTTTGGTGGATTATGTTAAAATCCAAGAATTAAAAGCTAAGAAATCTGGTCGTAAAATTGCTGTTATTTTTGCTGATGGAGAAATTATAGAACACTATGACCCTAAAAATATCACAGGTGACACATTTGCAGACATTATCTCTCAAGTTAGAAAAGACAAATCAATTGAAGCTGTAGTTCTTAGGGTAAACTCACCTGGTGGAAGTGTTTTGGCTTCAGAGAAAATTAAGAATGAACTTGACTTAATTAAAGATAATAAACCTCTTATTGCTTCATATGGTAACTATGCTGCATCTGGCGGATATTGGATATCGAACAATTGTGATTATATATATTCAAATGCTACAACCATTACAGGTTCAATAGGAGTCTTTAGTATGATTCCTGATCTTGGCGATGTTGTTAAAGACAAGCTTCACGTTAATATTGTTTCGGTAAACTCTAATAAGCACTCTGATATTCTTAGTTTTATGAGGCCACTCAACAAAGAAGAAGTTGCCTATATGCAAGCTTCGGTTGAAAAAATTTATGATCAGTTTACGACTATTGTATCTGAAGGAAGAAACATAGATAAGGCTGAAGTTGATAGAATTGCACAGGGTAGAGTTTGGACTGGTATAGATGCTTTAAATATTAAGCTTGTAGACCGTATTGGTACTCTTGAAGATGCAATTGCTCATGCTGCACAAGAATTAGATGCTACTCTTGATGAAGTTACAGTAGTTGCATATCCTAAACCTCTAACAACTTTAGAGCTCATGCTTCAAAGCATAGAGCCCACAGATAAAGGAGTATTCTCAGGAACCGCTCTAGAGGATGTTGAAAAAGCATTTGTTGATTGGTGCTCAGCTGATTATGGAAAGACATATGCAAGAATGCCATACATTTATAATTTCAATTAAAAATCTATAGCTCCTAATAAATGGCTCTTTCAAAATACATAATTGAAATTTGTGCTAATTCTGTAGCAAGCTGTCTAGCTGCACAGAAAGGCGGAGCCAATAGAGTAGAGCTATGTTCAGGTATACCAGAGGGAGGAACAACTCCCTCTTTTGGTATGATAAAAGAAGCGAGAAAAGCTATTGATATTAAGTTAAATGTAATAATACGTCCAAGAGGTGGTGATTTTCTATACTCCCCCAGTGAAATAAACGAGATGTTATATGATATAGAAATAGCGAAATCTTTAGGAGTAGATGGTTTGGTCTTTGGTTGCCTGGCAAAAGATGGCGAAATAGACAAAAAAAATATGAAGGTGCTTATGGAGGTGGCTGGCAATACTCCTGTGACTTTCCATAGGGCTTTTGACCATACTTGTAAGCCCCTAAAATCTTTAGAAGAAATCATAGAACTAGGATGTGCAAGGATACTCACTTCGGGGCTCAAGCCAAATGCTTTAGAAGGAGCGAAAACCTTAGCAAAACTAGTACAGGCTGCTGGAGATAGGATAATAATAATGCCTGGCTGCGGGATTCGCGAAAATAATATTGCAGAAATAGCGAGAATATCAGGAGCAAGAGAATTTCATTTTTCAGCAAGAGAAATGAAACATAGCTTAATGGAATTTAGAAATCCAGATGTTATAATGGGAAGTGAAGATGACCCATATTCAATAGCTATTACCACAGAAGAAAAAGTAAAAAACACAATAAAAAAACTAACACACAATGAGTGACTCAAATATTAGAAAGAAGTACCTAAAATGGGAATGGCGTACTATTATAGTCCTTATGATAGGATATACACTCTATTATTTCGTAAGAAAAAATTTTAGTATTGCAATTCCAGCAATGGAGGCAGAATTAGGCCTTTCTAAGGCCCAACTAGGTATTTTCCTTACTTTGAATGGGATTATTTATGGCTTTTCAAGATTTATAAATGGGATGATTGTCGACCGAAAGAGTAAAAAGAATCTCATGGCTTTAGGACTCTTTTTGTCAGCACTAGTAAACCTAATGATATGCTTTAGCCCCAAACTTGATGGTGCCCTTAATTTATTAGATGCCGAAGGAAAAGCGACGATAGGACTTGCATATTTGATAGGCTCATTATGGATTATTAATGGATATATTCAAGGTATGGGTGTTCCCCCTTGTGTTAGCCTACTTGCAACTTGGGTAAAACCATCTGAACTAGCTACTAAACAATCTATTTGGAATGCTTCACATTCAATTGGTGCTGGCTTAGTAGTAATTTTATGTGGATTCTTACTTAAAACCTACGGTTATAGCGCTTGGCATCTTGCCTTTGCAGTACCCGCAGTAATAGCATTAATAGGCGTTCCTATTATTTATTTTGGTCTTAAAGATAGCCCTCAAGAAGTAGGTCTCCCTTCTGTAGAAGAACTTGATAATATCCATAAAGAAGAAGATGAAATAGTAGGTGCAGAGAGTAAATTAAGCAAAAGAGGGCTTAATAGAGTTCTTAATAAAATGGTTTTTGGCAATCCTTACGTATGGATTATTGCTATTTCTAATTTCTGTATTTATGTAATGAGATTTACTATTCTAGACTGGGGGTCTTCATTTTTAACTCAACACAAAGGTCTTGATATAGCAAAAGCAGCGACAGTCATCGCTGCATCAGAAATTATAGCCATACTTGGTATGATACTGGCTGGCTGGGTAACTGATAAGGTATTTAAAAATAAAATTCACCATACCAGCTTTTTCTGCATAGTATTCGCTACACTTTCATTCTTTTTATTCTGGAGAAGCTCATCACCTGCATTATCCGTGATTTTCATTATTCTTTCTAGCTTCTTCATCTATGGTCCACAGGCCCTATATGGAGCTGCTGCATCGCAACAAGCCACAAAGCACGCAGCTGGAACAAGTAATGGTATTTTAGGCATTTTTGGCTATGCAAGTACTGCAATTTCAGGTGTAATCTTTGGCGTTATTGCAGACTCACTGGGCTGGGATGCAGTATTTATGACAGCAATCGGCTTTGGTGCTCTAGGAGCCCTAGTTATTGCCATTATGTGGAAAGCTCCAGCAGACGGCTACGCAAAATTTGATAAGCTCGTCGCAGAAGAGCTTGCTAGAGAAGGTGAGTAATAGTTTTTGTTTTTCAAAACATAATATTTTATATTAGGAGGGTGACTAAAAAGTCTCCCTTAGCCATTGGATTATGGCTAAGGGATTTTATATAATACTAAAATATATAATTATAAAACGAATTGATCGGCAATTAGTAGCATTGACCTTTATTTTAATGCTTTTGATTATTGGTGGATGCAAAAAACCTCAACCAGGTTAGGAGGATTTCTCTTCAGATGCTATATTGAAGGAAGTTAATCCAGCTAGTGACGGCTCATACAATGAAACAATTTCAGATCTAGCACAACTACAAACCTACTATTATCGCACATATGTATATCGTGATAAAGAATATCAATATGGCGACACTAAAGAATGTCAGACTCCTGAGTTTTCATACGACCAAGAGACTGATTTAGACTTAAGTCAAGCAAAAGATTTGTCTTCAAAAGGTACTGC
>CAYFMO010000088.1:0-4310 GCA_964344225.1 uncultured Muribaculaceae bacterium
TCATTTATTCTCCTTTGAAATACCTTACAGCATTTTCAAATAAGTGTTGCTCAAGGCCTTCATCCATAATATTTTTGAAAAGATTGTCCTCATAACGTTCGCTATGTCCCATCTTACCCAAGATCTGTCCATCCTTGCTAATAATACCTTCAATAGCATAGTAAGAGCCATTTGGATTGTATGGAGACTCCATTGTAACCTCTTCTTCAACAGGATCAACATATTGGAAAGCAACTTGTCCATTAGCAAAAAGCTCTTTAGCAAGTTCTTCATTTACAACGAACTTACCTTCACCGTGGCTAACTGGAATTGTATGAAGTTCATCCATCTCAAATCCTTGTAGCCAAGGAGAATTAAGAGATGATACCTTTGTTGTTACCATTTGTGAAACGTGGCGATTAATATCGTTGCGGAATAGTGTCGGAGAGTCCTTAGTTACTTTGCCTAGTCTACCATATGGAAGAAGACCTGATTTAACAAGAGCTTGGAAACCGTTGCAAATTCCTAGAATTAATCCACCTCTATCAAGTAAAGCATGTATTGCTCCTGCCACATCTTTATTATTCAACACATTAGCAATAAATTTACCACTTCCGTCTGGCTCGTCACCTGCTGAGAAACCACCGCTTATCATAAGAATATGACATTCGTCAATATTCTTCTTAATCTCAGCTATAGAATCAAAAATATCTTGCTCTGTAAGGTTGCGGAAAACAGATGTGCGTACTTCTGCACCTGCCTTACGGAAAGCCTTTACTGAATCATAGTCGCAGTTAGTACCTGGGAAAAGAGGAAGATATGCAAGTGGTTTTTCCACTGGAGCACCCTTGTACTTAAGATTTTCCTTCTTTGCTTTGTATACCTTAACATCTTGAAGTCCAGCAGGTTCAACCTTTTTATGATATGGCTCATAAAGATCTGGATAAACCTCAGCGAACTTAACGCTATTAGCTGCCATCAAATCAAATAAGTCAAATGCCTTATTATTTATATGAAGCATACCATCTTCGCCGTCTGTCACCTCGCCTAGATGAATTGCATAAGGATAATCTAATACATTTTCAGCTTCAACTAGTATAGAGCCATAATTATAGTTGAATAATTCTGATTCTTCTATATTAACCTTGACTCCTATACCATTACCAAAAGAAGTCTTACAAATAGCTTCTGCTAGACCACCGAATCCAATTGCATAGGCAGAAACAATATTACCTTTTAATATTTGGTCATTGATATATTTCCAATTAGACTTAAGCTGCTCTACGTTAGGCATATAATTGCCAAGTGGGTTATGTTTGATCAAATAAAGGTTATTACCTCCCCATTTAAGTTCAGGTGAAATTACATCATTTGCATCCACAGTTGTTATACCAAATGCCATAAGCATTGGTGGAACATTGATATTTTCAAAAGTCCCACTCATTGAGTCTTTTCCCCCAATTGAAGGAAGGCCGAACTCAACCTGCATCTTCAACGCACCTAAAAGTGCACTTAAAGGTTTACCCCAAGCAAGCTCTGAAGACATTCTTTCGAAATACTCTTGGTATGAGAAACGCATTTTTTCATACGAACCACCAGCAGCCACTACTTTCGAGCAAGCCTCTACCACGGCATATGCAGCACCATGGTAAGGACTCCAAGTTGAAATAAATGGATTGTAACCATAAGCCATCATGCTAGCTGTGTCAGTGTAGTCTTCTGTAGGTAGTTTTTGTACTGAAACTTGAGTCTCAGTAGCTTGAAGGAAACCACCAAAAGGCATAAGAACTGTTGAACGGCCTACTGTTGAGTCAAACATCTCTATAAGACCCTTTTGTGAAGTCACATTATAGTCTTGAAGATTAGCTACTATTTTCTCTTTTAGATTAGCTCCTTCAACTTTTCTTTCAAATGGATTTTCATTCGTAACAGGTCCAACAACTGCTTTTGCATAATGTTTTGCTCCTGCACTATCAATGAACTCTCTAGAAAGATCCACTACTAGCTTACCACCATTATACATACGCATACGACGAGTATCTGTTACATCTGCAACGTGGGTTAATGGAACGCTCTCACTTTGGCAATATTTAGCAAATTTCTCTAAGTCCTTGGCGTCAATAACTACAGCCATTCTCTCTTGAGATTCGCTAATTGCAAGTTCTGTCGAGTTAAGACCACTATATTTTGTTGGAACTCTATCAAGATATATATCCAAGCCATCGGTAAGTTCACCTATAGCAACACTTACTCCTCCAGCGCCGAAGTCATTTGATTTCTTAATCATCTTACTTACAGCAGGAATACGGAATAGTCTTTGAAGTTTCTTTTCTTCAGGGGCATTTCCTTTTTGTACTTCACTTCCACTTGTTTCTAGTGATTCCTCTGTATGCTCTTTAGAAGAACCAGTAGCTCCACCAACACCGTCACGACCTGTAGGGCCACCTAAAAGCAACACTATATCACCTGAAACTGGACTTTCACGACGAACATTTTCTGCCTTAACAGCCCCAACAACAGCACCTAGTTCAAGACGTTTTGCAACATAGTTCTCATGGTAGATTTCACGAATATGAGTTGCAGCGACACCAATTTGGTTGCCATAACTTGAATAGCCTTGAGCTGCCTTACGACTTATTACACTTTGTGGAAGTTTACCGGGAATAGTCTCAGATACTGGCTTATAAATATCAGCAGCACCTGTTACACGCATTGCTTGGTAAACATAACTTCTACCAGACATTGGGTCACGGATTGCTCCACCAAGACAAGTAGATGCTCCACCAAATGGTTCAATCTCTGTAGGATGATTATGAGTCTCATTTTTAAATTGAAGAAGCCATTTTTCTAATTTAGTCTCTCCTTTTTCATCTGTAACATCCACGTCTACATATATACTACAAGCATTGTGTTCCTCACTTTCTTCTAAATCATCAAGAAGCCCTTTTGTTTTAAGATAGCGAGCACCAATGGTTGCCATATCCATGAGATTAAGTCCCTTATTTTCGCGACCTAATTCTTTGCGAAGTTTCATATAAAGAGCCAAAGAGCCGTCGATTTCTTCTTTTAAGAAAGAATCTTCAACTTTAATAGATTCTAGTTCAGTATTAAAGGTTGTATGACGACAGTGGTCACTCCAGTATGTATCAAGAATCCTTAATTCAGTCTCAGATGGGTCTCTACCCTCTTTTTTGAAATATTTAACAACTTCACGAAGATCATTTTCATCCATTGCTAGACCCATTTTTTTACAATAAGGAGCTAGCTCTTCTTCTTTAAGAGCGGAAAGTCCTGTTAGAATAGGTACTGGAGTAACTTCTGGTTGTTCTGACTCATAAAGTTTGTCTAGATTTTTTTCTCTACACTCGACAGGATTAATGTAATAACCCTTGATTTTATTTAGTTCCTCATCAGTCGTTGTCTCTGGAAGAATGATGAGCTTAGAACTTTTTATATTTACTTTTGCTGATGGTTCGATTAATTTTACACAATCAACAGCTGAAGCTGCTCTTTGATCAAATTGACCTGGAAGAGACTCTACAGCAAGGTATTTTACACCTTCAAGATTACATTCATCTGTAACCTTATCTGTAACAACCTCTCCGAACACTGAGTAACGAGTTTTTTCAAGTAACTCTGGTGTAAAACTGAAAAGGTCATAAACATTTAAAAGACGAAGGCTTTCAAGATTAAGTTGTAGGCTTTCGTTCAATTCTGCAAGAAGACTCCTTGCTTCAACCTGAAATTCAGGATACTTTTCTACGTAAATACGGTAATTATTCATGTCTTATTAGATTGTTGCTTCTAATACTTGTTGAGTTTGTTTACGTCTAAACTCGTCTAACTTATTACTAATTTCCTCACTCTGAAGAGCTAGAATTTGTGCTGCAAAAAGGCCTGCATTTTTAGCTCCATTAATAGCCATTGTTGCTACTGGTATACCACCTGGCATTTGTGCAATTGATAATAGAGAGTCCATGCCACCGAGGGCCTTGGTCTGAATTGGGACACCAATAACAGGAACTGTAGTCATACCAGCTACTACACCCGCTACGTGAGCAGCTCCACCAGCACCAGCAATAATCACAGAAATTCCGCGTTTCTTTGCAGACTTTGCAAACTCACACATTAAATCTGGAGTTCTATGCGCGCTAATTACTCTTTTTTCATAAGAAATTCCTAGTTCTTCTAGGACTTTGATGGCTTGAGACATAATTTCAAAATCGCTTGTCGAGCCCATAATGATTGCAACCTTCATATGTTTTGTATTAAATTAGCAAAAGACCTTGCAAAGATAGTCAAATTTCTTAAGTTCTAAAGAAGTGATATTT
>CAYFMO010000089.1:0-4134 GCA_964344225.1 uncultured Muribaculaceae bacterium
CGGTGGACAGGATATCGATATTATTCTGTGTGCCAGCTTCAGAAAATCCAGAACATTATGCTTCTCAAAGGGCTTGGATATTCTTTAGAAGAAATCCGCGAACTCTGGGATGATGACACACATTATCCTACCGTGGAGTCGTTGGAAGACAAGATCAAGTCCTGCGAAGCGCAGCTGGAAGTTCTTAAAGAACGGAAACGAATGCTCAAGGCGATAGTGGCCTCCCAAAAAAAGAATCACAAAATGGAAAAATTGTATTTTGAATCACTGCCTGCAATTATCGTTGCAAGTCACAGAACAATCATCCCTTCATATCAGGATCTTGGACGCCTGTGTGTTGAAGTCATTGGACCCGAAATGGCACGACTAGGCTGCGAATGCCAGGAGCCGGGCTATTGCTACACAATAGAACACGGCGGTTACAAGCCTAAAGATATTGATATTGAATATTGCGAACAGGTGAAGGTAAAAGGAAAAGATTCTGATATAGTTAAGTTCAAGGAGATTCCTGAAGTGCCGATTGCCGTCTGCATGAAGGTTTTCGGAACCTACGACAAGTTGTATAAGAACTATCAGGACCTGTTCACTTGGATAGAAAAGGAAGGATACAAGATTACCGGTGCGCCACGCGCCAACTATATCGACGGTATCTGGAACCAGGAGGACACCGACAAGTGGCTTACCATCATCCAGATCCCAGTGGAGAAGGCTTAATGAAGAGACACGCTTCGGACACGAGGCGCGTATCTCGCCCAATCATGGGACTTCGTGGTCAAATAATTATTACTTCTTCTTGAATTGGTAAGTGCGTTTTATAAGGCCACAACCATCTCCCTCTAAGCAACCTTCATATTCTTGAGTTAGAATCATAGAACGAAATTTCAGCTTAGCGATGGTATAAGTCCTGATGTAAACTTTTTCATCAACTTTTACTTGTAATACAAGCTCATCTTCGTCGTCATCGTCGTCATCATCCACAGACCAAGATAATATTTCGTACTCTGAGGGATCAACTAAAGTCTGGCGATAAATCCCAGTACCATTACTTTTAAGGTTGAAGTACACATATCTCCCTTCTCGTTGCTCTTCAACTTGTTGTTCCAATATGCCATCTGAGTTATATAGCCTCGACATCACACTTGTTGTCTGCCATTCTCCAACTAAGATTTCTTCATCTTCCTTTTCACAAGATGATACCATTACAGCTAGTAGAACTATAGATGTGATTCCTATTAAAAAACTAAGACCTTTTTTCATAATTATTCCTTATTATATGGTTACCTATTGGTTACAAGTATATTATAAATTTTCTATTTTAACCTTATGTGTTCCGCTGTCATATTGATTAACCTCAGTTTCTCCAGGAAGAGTAACTAAAGCCTTAGAACCTTCTGGGATAGTAAATGTCCAAGTCCAGTTATTTCCCAAGTATTTCCATGAACTCTTAATAAGACCTGCGGCACTTTGGTATTCTGCCTCAACATATCCTAGTCTTTTATCTGGAATAGGCCTCATAATTATTGTCTTAAAACCAGGGTCAGATGGATCAGAAGCAATACCTGCCACAGTTTCCCATATCCATTCGCCAACACATCCATAAGCATAATGATTAAAGCTATTCATACCATTTGGAGCCATTCCTTTTTCTATCATATAACTATTCCAGCGTTCCCAGATTGTTGTGGCACCATTGTCTACTGAGTATAACCAGCTTGGATTCTTACGTTGGAAGAGTAGTTCATAGGCAATATCAACCATTCCGTTTTCCGTAAGAGTCGGCATTAGTATTGAAGTTCCAAGGAAACCAGTTTGCAAACAGTTTCCATGATCCACAAAATTCTGGCGAAGTCTATTTATCATATTTTCTTTTGCCACACCTTCCATAACGCCAACTTTCAAAGCAAATAGTGCTGGTGTCTGCATAGTATTCAGAATGTCTGTTTTAAATAATCCCTCTGGAGTAAAGAATGTCTCCTTTATATATGATTTAGCATTAGCATACATTTCCTCATAAACTGAAGCATCTTTTCCTATTGCAGTAGCCATATCGTGCATCATTCCTGCATCTATAGCCCAGTAGCAAGAACTGAGGTAACACCAATATTCTATAGCTTCCGGGTACAGCTGAACAGGAGATACGTCGTGGTTAAACGCACCACGCCCCCAGCTTTCAAGTGGCTCATAGCTAAGCCAATCTGCGTATTGATAATTTCTGTTTTCCTCTGCAAGTAGTTTGTGGTCATATCGAGTGTCGTTTACATGAGACATATAACGCTCCATTGCCTCCCAGTTTTCTGAAACTATTTGAGTATCTGCGAACTGCTTCCATATTATCCAAGGAACTATTACACCAGCATCTGCCCAGCCCAAACGCATCATTTCGTTGCCATATTGTGCTAGTGGAGCTACTGCTGGAAAAGCACCTGTTTCACTCTGAGAATCACGCATATCTCTCATCCATTTATGGAAGAAGGTTAATGTATTTGCAAAGAATGCTCCAGTTTCAGCAAAGACTTGTGTATCTGCAGTCCAACCTAATCTCTCATCTCTTTGAGGACAGTCAGTTGGAACAGATAGATAGTTAGAAAGTTGTCCCCAGTAAATATTAGATATGAGTCTATTAACCGAATCATCACCAGTTTTTATTTTACCTATTTCCAACTCTGCAGAAATGGATGAGACTGGTATTGATTTAATATCACGAATTTCCACTCTCTCAGTAGTAGTGATTGAAACATACCTGTAGCCAAAAAATGTACATTGAGGATGATAAGACACAAATCCCTTATCTGGACCAAAAGTATAGACAACTCTTAGACCTGTACTAGGTATACGAAGATTTTCCCTGTGTACACTACCTTCTGGGCCATCCATCCCACGGCTTTTCGCACCATTCCCATCATTAAGAATTTCACCAGGTAAACAGGTCAAAATAGTTCCCTCAGCTGCTTTGAATACAAACGAAGGCACAGCAGAAGCATTTTGCCCAAAGTCAACAACTAGTGTTTCTCCTGGATCAAGTGTTATAAAATCTCCCGCCTTATAATTACGACTAATTACAACTTTTCCATATTCTTCTTCTGTTTGCCCTTCTATCTCACTCCACACATATGTTACTACAGGTTTTAGAGCAATGTCATTCCTCAAATAAATTTCTGCACCTGCTGAAGGAAGGATTTCTCCTAAAAACTCAGTGTTTACCTCGGGTGTTGACAACTTCTCTGGAGTTAAATAACCAGGAAGCTCACGTGCATCATATTCCTCACCATCAAAGATACCAGCATGTTGTACTGGACCGGCAATCCCTGCTTTCCAATCTTCTGTGTTAGTTCCATAAACTTCTTTTGTTCCATCCTCAAATGTGAGTTCTAGAACACCTCGGAAAGCACATTTCTTACCCCTCATCCCCTCATATCCACCTGGAGTCACAATCTTATCTGCCCACCACCCTGGAGTTACTTGTGCAAATAAAGTGTTTACATCGCCACTTTTTAATTTAAAAACATCGGTGATATCATATGTAAAAGAATATTTTGTCTTCTCTGGATGAGTAAATCCTGGCTTCAAAATCTCTTTTCCTATGAGGTTGCCATTAACATAGAGATAGTACACTCCAAGTCCTGTAGTCATCCATTTTGCTGAAGCTACCTTCTTTGGGACAGTGACCTCTGATAAAAAGCAACTTGCTCCATCTGCAGAACGATTGTTCTTTTTTGATGAGACTGCTCCTGTTACAATAGGAGCATCTACAACAGAAATCCATTCTGAAGAATCCCAATATGCATTATCTAGAGCTTCTATGAGAGCAGCATCTTTATCGCCCTGAACCATAGAACAACCCGTTGCCTGTACCATTAATACTAGTGACACAAAGGCAAAAAACAATACCCTTTTCATTATTTTACGTGGTTTTAGTGTTATTTATTACCAGCTAGTCTAACAAACTATTAAATTCATTTATGATTGTAGTAGCTAGTTCTGTGTTTTCATAGTGCTGCGCAAGGGCAATTAGATGCTCTATATAGGACTTCACTTGCTTAAATTCTCCCTCTGTATATGGGAAATGAACAATGTAGAAATTGGCAGACTGGAGTAAAGCAGGATAGAACCTATTAATTAAGTCTTCGGCCTTAT
>CAYFMO010000090.1:0-4133 GCA_964344225.1 uncultured Muribaculaceae bacterium
TGCCTGCTGTTTGCATACGTCCACGAATATCACTAGAAGCGACAACTACTAAAGAATGTTTTGAGCCAGGTTTAATAAACTTAGTAATATCTACAGAAAAAGAATCAGAACCACCAATGTGGCGAGTGACAAATTTTCCATCTACCCAAATTTCAGATTCATAGTAAACCGCGCCGAAATTCAATAGAATATCTTTGCCTTGCCATTCGCTAGGGATTGAGATTTCTCTTTGATACCAAATACAAGGTATAAAGTCCTTATGTCCAACGCCAGACAATATGCTTTCAGGAGCAAAAGGAACAATGATTTTTCCGTCAAAACCTTGAGATTCAGGATAATTCCTTTCCCAACCGGTCTTTACTAAATCTAAAGTGTAAGTCCACTCTCCATTTAAGTTTTTCCAGTCAGAGCGCTCAAATTGAGGCCTTGGATATTCCGCGCGTGGGATTGCAAATAGATTTGTGACTACAAAAATTGTAAGAAAAAAGGATAAAAATCTTTTCATTGTGTTTAAATATTATGGTTATAAATTTTATTCGACATTGTACGAATATAGGATATTATTTTAAGAAGTCATTGCTTTAAAATAATATCCTATACTCGTTATTTTAATAATATGATATATTATACGTTGAAAAGGAAGTGCATTATGTCCCCATCTTGAACAACATACTCTTTACCCTCTACCCTAAGCTTTCCTGCGGCCCTGCAAGCGGCTTCGGATTTTAATTCAACGAAGTCCTCATATTTGATAACTTCAGCGCGTATAAAGCCTTTTTCAAAATCGGTGTGGATAACTCCTGCTGCTTTTGGCGCCTTATCTCCTTTGTTAATTGTCCAAGCCCTACATTCTTGGACGCCTACTGTGAAGTAGGTTTGAAGATTGAGTAGGGAATAGGCAGATTGTATGAGTCTAACAACGCCAGACTCTTCAAGGCCTAACTCTTCTAAGAACATTTGCCTTTCTTCATATGTTTCTAGTTCTGCAATATCAGATTCGATTTTAGCAGCAATTATGAGGATTTCTGCCTTTTCTGATTTTACTGCTTCTCTAACAGCCTCAACGTATTTATTCCCATTTTTAGCAGAATTTTCATCTACATTACAAACATACATTACCGGCTTGTTTGTAAGTAAGAAAAGGCTATCTGCTAGGGCTTTATCTTCTGGATTGTCAAATATTACTGAACGGCAAGATTTTCCTTGTTCTAACACACCCTTGTATTTTAAAAGAACATCTAGCATCCTTTTAGCAACAGGATCTCCGCCTGCTTGAGCTTGTTTTTGAACTTTTTGAATCCTGTTTTCAACAGTCTCTAAGTCCTTTAATTGAAGTTCCATATCAATAACTTCCTTGTCTCTAACAGGGTCTACGGCACCGTCAACGTGTACAATGTTTTCATCGTCAAAACATCTTAATACGTGTAGTATTGCATCGGTTTCACGAATATTAGCAAGGAATTGATTACCAAGACCCTCTCCTTTACTTGCCCCTTTTACAAGGCCTGCTATATCTACGATTTCTACGGTTGCAGGAACGACTCTTTGAGGTTTGGCAAGGTTTTCAAGTACTTCAAGTCGTTTATCCGGAACGATAGTAGAACCAATATTCGGTTCAATTGTACAAAAAGGAAAATTGGCACTCTGGGCCTTACCCGAGCTTACGCAATTAAATAAAGTTGATTTTCCAACGTTTGGAAGGCCTACAATGCCACATTTTAATGCCATAAAGATTTATTTTTAAGAGTTTTAATTTTATTTTGTCAAAACGGTCGCAAATTTACAAAATGTTTTTCTTTTTCTTATCATGAGTTTCATAGCAAGTCCCCATATTTGCTAAATGCGATATGTTTATTTTAAATATTTCATTCTCTTATGCCTACTCTTTGGCTCAAGAGAAGTTTATTCTCAAGATGAAGAAAGTATATCTGTCCTTTTTTGGAACTTAGAGAACTTTTTTGATTATAAGTATGATGGCGAGGGCGAGCCAGACAAGGAGTTTTCACCTCTTGGAAATAAAAGATGGAACAAGAGGAAATTTTATACAAAATGTAATGCCATTGCTAAAACCCTAATGTGGATTTCTGATGAATATAGAAACCTTCCAGACGTGGTGGGTTTTGCAGAAATTGAGAACTCCTTCGTATTAAGAATTTTATTAAAACACCCTGCTCTTAAAAGGTCTAATTATGCTTTTGTGCACTATGATTCAAGTGACCCACGCGGAATCGATGTCGCCCTTCTATATAATAAAAATAGATTTGAATATTTGTATTCAGAGGCTTATCCTATTATTAGTCAAGGAGACACCCTAAAAACAAGAGATATTCTTTTAGTTACATTAAAACATAAAAATAGGGGAGTTTATAATTTCATTGTAAACCATCACCCTTCCAAATATTCTGGAGCAGAGAGAACTCAATTTAAAAGAGAGTTAGCAATGAAGACGCTTCTTAAAGTTTCCCAGGAAACCTTTTCAACAGCAAAAACAATTGCAATGGGGGACTTTAATGATGGCCCTGATGCACCCCAGTTTTCCATCCTAAATGATTATTTATATACCAAGACAGAAAAGTTTTTTGGGCAGGATGTTGGAACAATTAGATATGAGGGCAGGTGGGAGCTCATTGATTTTTTCCTTACTTCAAAAGATGTTCAATCAGAAATGTTTATTTTAAGCCCTCCTTTTCTTTTGGAGTGGGATAATACTCATTCTGGATTTAAACCATTACGAACATATTCAGGGCCACGATATAAAGGGGGAGTGAGTGATCACCTGCCAATTTTATTGCGGATTTTTTAAAAATGGACAAAATTTGTTATAAATAGCAATTTTTTTACATTGTTAAATGCTCGTTTATTTTTATCTTTGGAAGATTGAAAAAAACTAATAACACATATAATTATGAAACAAAAAATAGCTGAAAAATTTTTAAGCCTTTTTGAGACTCAAGGTGACATTTTTACATCTCCAGGTCGTATTAATCTAATTGGAGAGCATATGGATTACAATGGAGGTTTTGTGTTCCCAGGAGCTATTGATAAAGCGATGGTCGCAGAAATTAAACCAAACGGAACAAAGAAAGTTCGTGCTTTTGCCCTAGATTTAGATGAATATTGCGAGTTTGGACTAGAGGAGCAGGATATTCCAGCACAAAGTTGGGCAAGATATATTTTTGGTGTTTGCAGAGAGATAACTAAAAGAGGCGGAGAAATCGGTGGTTTTGATACCGTTTTTGCAGGTGACGTTCCGCTAGGAGCAGGTATGTCTTCTTCTACAGCCCTTGAAAGCACCTTTGCTTTTGCATTGAATGAACTCTTTGATTTAAAATTTGACAAGTTTGAATTAGCAAGAATTGGTCAGTCAACAGAGCACAATTATCTTGGGGTAAAATGTGGTATTATGGACCAGTTTGCTTCGATTTTTGGTAAAAAAGGCCATTTAATGCGTCTAGATACTCGCTCAATGGAGTTTGAATATTTTCCA
The DNA here is from genome assembly GCA_964344225.1 of uncultured Muribaculaceae bacterium. GTDB lineage: Bacteria > Bacteroidota > Bacteroidia > Bacteroidales > UBA932 > Cryptobacteroides. Next base: position 3,488 of record CAYFMO010000090.1, read on the forward strand.
TTTGATCCAACAGACCATGGCTATAAAGTAGTCCTTCTTAATACTTGTGTAAAACACGAATTGGTAGGCTCTCCTTATAACGATCGTAGAGCTTCTTGTGAGAGGGTAGCAAAAGCCCTTGGTCAGGAATTTCTACGTGGAGCAACAATGGCACAATTAGAAGCAATTAAAGATAAAATTTCCGAGGAAGACTACCATCGCGCTCGCTATGTAATTGGCGAAGAGCAAAGAGTGTACGACGTGGGGGACGCATTGAAGAAAGACGATTACGAAACAGTAGGGGCACGTATGTATGAAACTCATTGGGGTCTATCTAAAGACTATGAGGTTTCTTGCGAGGAGTTAGATTTCTTAGCAAAAATAGCAGAAGAAGAAGGTGTGACAGGTGCTCGTATGATGGGTGGTGGCTTTGGTGGCTGTACTATTAACCTTGTAAAGAAGGAATTGTACGATAAATTTATAGCAAAAGCAAAAACCTCATTCGCTAAGGAATACGGCCACGAGCCAGTTGTTATAGATGTAGTAATTTGCGATGGAGCAAGAAAGCTATAGAGCTTAAGGATTTAAAATCCACATAACTACTGAAGTTTAGAATATAACCAGTCGGCGTCGATTTTTTCAAATCCGTCGGCTGGTTTTATTATTG
>CAYFMO010000091.1:0-4111 GCA_964344225.1 uncultured Muribaculaceae bacterium
ATATTCAGCCAGGCAAATGGGATACAGCTGTGGGTGGACATGTGATTTTTGGTGAATCAATTCATGAAACACTGTATAGAGAAGCGGTGGAAGAATTAGGGTTGAGAGAATTTAATCCAGTACACATTAAAACCTATCAATTTGAATCTGAAATTGAAAAGGAGCTTGTGACCGTCTTTGCAATAGTAGGCTCATTCGATTTGAAACCAGATTTAGATGAGGTTATAGAGGGAAGGTGGTGGAAATTTGAGGATGTGGATGCCAATTTAGGGAAATCAGTTTTTACCCCAAATTTTGAGGAAGAATACAGTCAAATTAAGTCAAGTTTATTAGCCTTATTATAGTTTATGTCAAAAAGAATAGAATGTTTTATTCCTTCGATGGAGGGAGATAATTTAGATTCAACAATAGAATCTTTAAGTAGAAGTGATGCTTTTATTGGACTTACAATTTTATCTGAAGTGTCTTTAAAGGAAACTGAAACTTTAAGAAGTATTGCATATGCTTCTAGTAATCAAGGCTACATACTAATCTATACTAGTAATCTTCCTTTAAAAATGGGTATGTTTGCTTTGGATCGAATGATTGCAATAGCAGAAGATACAGGGGCAGATATGCTTTACTCTGATTTTATTGAGCATACAGAACAAGGATTAAAGCATCATCCTCTCATAGATTGTCAATTTGGGGCCCTAAGAGATGATTTTGATTTTGGGCCAGTATTATTTTTTAAGGCAAGTTCATTTAAAAAGGCAGTGAATGCTATGGAATGGGACTATTCATATGGTGCCTTATATGATCTTCGCTTAAGGATGAAAAAGATAGTTCATATCAATGAGTATTTATATACAACTATTCAAGTTGACAATAGACAATCTGGAGAAAAGATATTTGACTATGTAGATCCTAAAAATAGAGCAGTGCAAATTGAAATGGAGCATATTTGTACTGAGCATCTTAAGAGGATAGGAGGTTATTTGGAGCCAGTTTTTAAAGAGCCAAAACTTGAAGTTGAATATAGTTTTCCAGTGACAGCGTCAGTTATAATTCCTGTTTACAATCGTATTAAGACAGTGGAAGATGCTGTTAGTAGTGCATTAAATCAAAAATGCTCTTTCCCTTTCAATGTTATTGTAGTAGATAATCATTCCACTGATGGGACTACTGATGTACTAGAAAAACTTGCTTTGGAGCATTCAAATCTCATTCATTTGGTTCCGCAAAATACAGATTTAGGTATTGGTGGATGTTGGAATTTAGGTGTTCATCATGAGCTTTGTGGAGAGTATGCTGTACAATTAGATAGTGATGATACTTATAGTGGAGAAGATACTTTAGAGAAAGTTATTAAGGTATTTAAGGAGGAAGCCTGTGCGATGGTGGTAGGTACATACCAAATGACAAATTTTGATGGGGAGATAATACCACCAGGAATAATTGACCATAGAGAGTGGACTTTAGAGAATGGACGCAATAATGCATTGAGAATAAATGGCTTAGGCGCTCCCCGCGCTTTTTGGATCCCATTGTTGAGGCAATTAAATCTGCCTAATACAAGTTATGGTGAAGACTATGCGATAGGATTGAGGATAAGTAGAGAGTATAAAGTTGGACGCATATATGATGTTATTTATAGTTGCAGGAGATGGGAAGGAAATTCTGATGCATCCTTAGATATTAGAAAAGTCAATGCAAATAATTTATACAAGGATAGAATCCGTACTTGGGAATTGACAGCGAGAATTAGACAGAATAAAAATAAATAATGACAAAGATTAGTAGGATAAAGAAATTTGTTGGAGACCAGTTATCTCGTTGGCCTTTAGCTTGTTCTAATTTCCGTGAACTTAAAAACGTGGAATTTAGAGAGGCTTTCGTTGGTGGCTTAAAGGTAAAGCTTCAATTCAATCCTGCTAGAATAATATCTTCAGCAGCTAAACTTGATGAGAAAAGTATTGCGGAAAGAAAATGTTTTCTTTGTATGGATAATCGTCCTGTAGAACAATTTTTTCTCCGCTTTGATGGGCGCAAAAACAAGAAATATCATATTCTTGTTAATCCTTATCCTATTTTCCCAGATCATTTAGTAATCGCAATGGCAAAGCATGTACCACAAAGTATTGCCGGCCGATTCGTAGATATGCTTGATTTATCAAGAAAATATCCTTCAAATATAATCTTCTATAATGGTCCTTATTCAGGAGCATCTGCACCTGATCATCACCATTTCCAAGCTGCCCCTACAGGATTACTGCCATTAGAAAATGATGTGAACAAAGAACTAGATAATTTAGAAAATTCTAAAAGTCTAGAATATTTAACTTCTGTAAGAGAAGCTCAACTCTTTCATTATAAGAAATTTACTCGTGGAGTTTTTGTTCTTAAGGCAGAAACAGCGAAATCTATAGCAAAACTTCTCTATCGTCTTTTAGACTGTTCTGACACTCTTGAAGGGGAAACAGAGCCTAGATTCAATTTATTCACTTGGTATCACGAGGGTGAGCATAGGGCAATAGTTGTATTTAGAACGACACATCGCTCTAGTCATTACTACTCAGAAGGCGATGACCATCTTACAATGAGTCCTGGTTGTGCAGATATGGCAGGTTATTTTATAGTTCCTGTTGAAAAAGAGTTTAGAAGTATTACTGATGAGTTGTTGAGTGAGATGGTAGCAGAGGTTTCTTTAGATGAAAATGCAGAGATTAAGATTATCAATCGTTTAACCCGAACTCAACCAACAATAGAGGTTGGAATAATGTCAGCAAATGAAATTGAGTTCGAGCTTTATACAGATGGGGCTGGGGTGCGTAAGGCTATATACCGTGAAGGTAAAATAGAATATGGTGGTGCTCAATACGATGAATTATATTTTGAGGAGCAAACGCTATCAACACAATTTGCAAAACCCACTTTTGCTTTGCATAATGTAACTATAGGTCTTGGTTTTCACTGGGAAAGGATTGAGGTCCAAAAATTTGCAGGTGCCTTAAAAATCATTGTTACAGATGGAAAGCTAACAGCAGTTAACGTGGTTGGGGTTGAAGACTATCTTTTGAGCGTCATATCTTCAGAAATGAAATCTACCTCATCTCTCGAGTTTTTAAAGGCGCACGCAGTTATTTCGAGGTCTTGGGTTATGGCTCAGATAAGAGCATCAGCTTCAAGAATACCAAAGATTTTTCCAGGAGAAATTGTAGATATCCCTTCTCTAATTACATATTTAGAATTATCGCATTCTGATGGAGTGGTTGCTGACAAAAAAGAGTATGTAAAATGGTATGACCACGAAGACCATTCGGATTTTGATGTATGTGCTGATGATCATTGCCAGCGCTACCAAGGTTTGACAAGGGCCTTAGGTGAAAATGTGCAAATTGCTATAGACTCTACTTGGGGCCAGGTACTAAAGTATGAAGATAAATTATGTGATGCCAGATTCTCAAAATGCTGTGGTGGTATAATGGAAAAATTCTCAACTTGTTGGAGTGAAGTAGATTATCCATATTTGCAAGCATTACCTGATACACCAAATCATGAGTTAGGTGAGGTGGCGTTTTGTAACACAAATGACCCAGAGATTTTATCGCAGGTTTTAAATAATTATGATCAAGAGACGACTGATTTTTTTCAGTGGGAACAAGTGTATGATAAAACATATTTAACTGACTTAATTGAGAGAAAAACAGGGTGTCAGCTTGGAGAAATCCTAGAGTTTGTTGTCCTTGCTAGGGGAGAATCTGGAAGAATATTTAAACTTAAAATTGTTGGTAAAGATAGAACATTGATAGTAGGTAAAGAATTGGAAATTAGACGAATACTATCTGAGTCTCATTTAAAAAGTTCTGCTTTTGACGTTGAAATTTATGGAAATACAGTAATTTTTAAAGGAAGAGGCTGGGGGCACGGTGTAGGACTGTGTCAAATAGGTGCTGCAGTTATGGCATCAAAGGGTTATAGTTATGAAGAGATACTGCAACACTACTATCCTAATTCTGAGCTGAGTCAATTATAAAGCCTTTAATAAATATGGTGGAAGTTAAAGAGACAAATAGACCTTGGTGGTGGGTTCCAACTCTGTATTTTGCAGAGGGTGTTCCGTATTTTGTAG
>CAYFMO010000092.1:0-4074 GCA_964344225.1 uncultured Muribaculaceae bacterium
CATTTAGATATACAGGATCATGATAACCATGAAGTTCCCATAGACCTGGAACAGGCATTTCTTCCCAATTTGAATCATCATATCCTAAATTATAAAAATCCTTAGAACGGACATCAGGAACCTCATACCAATTAAATTTCCAAATACCATTTAATGAAAGCTTCTCTCCAACAGCCTCAAAATTTGCCCTCATTGGCTCTCTATTATGCTCTACTACAAATTGATTTTGCCAATCTAGAGCAGAAAGATCTCGCTCCTGCCCACTTAATTGTGTTGTTAAAACCGGCAGGAGAAAAAATAAACATAAAAGTTTTCGCATAAGATTATTGATTTATGTGTTTTATATGTGTTAAATTATTTCCAAGTCATCTGCTTCTATCCACCCTTGACGTCCATCTGCAAGTTGGATATTGTACCACTGTCCTATTGCTTCAATTAGTTTCACTTTAGTTCCCTCATGCAAGATAAACAAATCTTTTGAAGAAGTCATTGAAGGAGAGCTCTTTATCGAAACCACATGAGTCATAATAATTGCTCCATCTTCCTTAGAATAGTCAGATTTTTGCCACAATGAGAAAGAAAAAGCAGAAATAGCAAGAAATAAAGTTAAAATTCCAATGAAGAAGCCTAATCGTTTACCAAGCGACGAATGTGAAAGCAAGTACAATAAAACCATTGCAAAAGTAGCTGCCAGAAAAACAAGAAATACAATTGCCCAAGAATCGGAATTCAATAAATAGCAAAGTTTCCTTGTCCATGATTTTAAAATAAACTCAGGAACAGCCTCAATCCTATCTTGAATATTATTATTAGCAACTGATAAATTATATCTAGCATCAGAATTAGATGGATCAAGTTTTAATGTTCTTTCATAATAAAGAATAGCTTCAGCCATCTGGTCGTTCTTAAAATATGCATTACCCAGATTATAATACAAGGCTTCAGTCTCATAACCCGATTCTTCAATTTTTGAATAATCATTTATTGCATCAATCCATCTAGCCTCTGCATAAGCTTGATTACCACTTAACCAAAGTGAATCAATATTTTGAGCTCCTAAACCTAACGGTAGACCTAAAAGTATAAAAGCTATAATAAATGCTTTTGAACTATTTCTTTTTGATTTCATATGTGAATCCATTGACGAAATTACATTAAGTGCAGATTCATAATGAAGAGTCATAGCAGCTGAATCAGTTGCAGGAGCATATCTTGCAAATTCACAAGCATCAACTAAACTAAGGTATTCATTTACAGTCACTTCCTCAACTCCTGCATTGGATAATAGCTCTTGAATTTTCTCCTTAGATATATCACCTAAAGCAAGATTTAGCTTATCTGCAACATATCCAATCAGGGCTCTATGTAATTCTTCATAGAAAGCAGAATAAATATTTTGCTGTAGATACGTATTTGCATCTTTCAAGCGTCTTAAAGCCATTTTCGATGCCTTACGCTTTTTACGGCCAATAACATCTGACTTTGCCTTTGCATATTTTCTAAATAAAACAAATGCCAATACAGCAAAGAAGAATAATAGCAAAATAAGAATGTAAAACAGAGTAGAACCTATAAAAAATTCTCCTTTTTTTGCAAAATGTCCTGGTTTAAGCTCTATGAATCTAATATCCTCACCTAAATTTCTAACTCCTTTTTGTACAACTCCAGGCATTACTACGCCGGCATTATCTATTTCTGCACCCTTTGCAATTGATAAAGTAATAGGTTCTGTTGACACTGTTACATATCTTCCTTTTGCTATATCATAGTAAGAATATTCAATAGAAGGTATTTCAAACTCGCCTGCACTTCTAGGAATAAATGGATACTCATATGTCTTAACACCAGCTGCAACGCCCTTTTCTATGCTTTCAGAAGACTTTATATCATAGACCTCAAAGTCTGGATGGAAATCCACCTTTGGCGGTGTTAAAAGCGATATATTACCTTTACCTTTAATTGTCAAGATCAAGGAAGCTGCCTCATGTGTTTTTAAACTATCCTTACTTACTTTTGCAGAAATATCAAAAGTGCCCACTCCACCGTAGAAACTCGCTGGCGAAGGAGAAGGCAAAGGTCTAACATTGACGGCAATACGATCTGAAACGACCTTCCTTCTAATAGTAGTATAATTATCAAAAAAGCTATCAAAAATACTATTACCCCCACCAGAAACTCTTTGATTTACAAGACAGTTTAACTCAGCAGGCGTAATGTTTAATCTACCACTTTGCTGAGGGATGAGAAGATATCGCCTCAATAAAGCTACATTAAAAATCTCATTTCCATAAGCTTCTCTAACAAACTCAATATTGGTAGGTGCATCTATTTCTTGACTCCAAAATCCATTAAAAGTAGGAAAAGTTACATTTTCAATGCCAGCAATATTTACTCTTTGATATAGTTTTAGAGTTGCTACAATAGGCTCACCCACGACAACATTTGACTTAGATAAAGACAATCTCATAAATAAATCTGATGATTTACTCTGGGTTGTAGAAGCTTCATCAGAAGATTGCGATTGCTGAGATTGACTTGGAGATTGCGAAGAAGACTGCGAAGAACTTTGCTCCCCTGACTTTACTACTTCAATAGTATGGGATTTAGAGCTAATTGTCGTACCCCCGACTTCTGCTGTGGCAGACGGTATAACTGCTGTGCCTTCTCTTACAGGACGCAACAAATAGGTATAAGAACTAGTCTTACTGGAAGTTCTTTTACCATTGACAATAGACACACTAGTAGAAGTTCCTGTTTGTGGCCCCCATAGTACCTCCAAATCATTACCCCCATCCCAATTAAAATTAGAAGCCGACTTTTCACCTTCTATTATAAAAGTTACACTAAACTGCTCATCCAAAGCTACTACATTATGGGTTTTAACTTGAATTGAAGTCTGCCCCATTAAAGCAATAGCTGAAAACAGTGATAATATCGATATTAGTATTCTTTTCATTTACCGAAGTTTTACCAATTCTTTTCTTTTTGTTTTGACCTTAGCTCTGCTGCCTTAATCTTATCTACTTTATCTTTTGTTTCTTTTTCTTTCGCTTGTATTGCCTGCAACATTTGTTGCGCCTGCTGCGGACTTACGTTAGGAGATTGTTTAGGTTGCTGTTTATTTTGCTCGTTCTCTTGATCTTGGTTATCCTTGTTATCTTGCTGATTATCTTTATTTTGATCCTCCTCTTGCTCTTGATTATCCTTGTCCTGCTGGTCATTTTGTTTGTCTTGATCTTTGTTTTGATCATTATTTTGATCCTCGTTCTGGTCTTGATTTTGGTCTTGGTTCTGCTGATTTTCCAACATTTTTTTAGCATAGATGTAGTTTTCTTTTGCCTGTAAATCACCTGGATTTCTGAGCAAAGACTGTTTAAATGCCTCAACTGCTGACTGATAATCCTTTTGTGCCAAAGCCACATCTCCTAGATTGAAAAAATAATCCGCTCCATAATTTGAAATAGATGCTGCCTCTTTTATTTTTTCCAAGATCTTTTGCGCCTGCTCAAAATCTTCCTGCCTGTAATAAGTGGATGCTAGATTATAATTTGCGGCTAAAGAGGTTGAGTCCTTCACAAGAGCCCTCATATAATCAATCTGAGCCTGGCTATAGTCTCCTTTTTTAAAACTTCTATTTCCCTGACGCACTTCTTTTTTCTCCACCTGAGCTGATAGTGATAGAGAAAATAAAGAAATCAATATTGTTAGTATAAGTCTCATAATTACAATTTTATCCAAAAAGTTTTCTACCCTTTTTTCTATCCCCTATTAACATTGATATCACAAAAAAGAAGAAAGATATAGCTAAAAAATACATATATTGCTCGTCAAATTCTTCAAAAACAACAGAGTTAAACTGTTCTTTATCCATTTTTTTAATATCATCAATAATTGGATTAAGTCCAAATTCAGAAACTCCTGCTCTTACATATGCACCATTTCCAACAGATGCTACTTCTTGTAAAATTTTCTCATCCAAGCGAGAGACAACGATATTACCATCTCTATCCTTTAATAGTTCACCGTTAATAGGTATGGGTTTACCTTCAGGAGAACCAACACCGACAGTAAAAA
>CAYFMO010000093.1:0-4043 GCA_964344225.1 uncultured Muribaculaceae bacterium
CTAGGATAGATAATGGTATAGTTTTCTGAATCAATACTACTCCACTTTAATCTACAGGGGTCATCTCCTGTCACATAAAACTGTGCAAATAAATTTAAGCTGAAAAGTAAGGATATGAGGAGCGCGAATATGCGTTTGTGATTCATTTTCTGAAAAATAGTATTGTTCTAAATTTAAATTACGGCAAATTTAATATTTATTTATATTTTTGCACGTATTATTTCGATATCGAAAACAAACTTAATCAAATATGGTAGTTTTACAAGTTCTATCCCTGTTTGGAGCTCTTGCGATGTTTCTCTATGGTATGACCATAATGAGTGAGGGTTTACAGAAGTCAGCGGGCGATCGTATGAGGTCACTAATGGCAGCAATGACCTCAAATCCGTTTAAAGGAGTTCTAACAGGAGCAGCAATTACGGCATTAATTCAATCTTCTTCAGCAACGACCATTATGGTAATTAGTTTTGTGAATGCAGGACTACTTACTCTTGGCAATGCGATAGGGGTGATAATGGGCGCAAATATTGGCACTACACTTACTGCTTGGATAACATCACTAGGATTCTCTGTTAATATAGCCCTTTTTGCTGTACCTCTAATGACTTTAGGCTTTATTCTTCACGCGATGAAGAAAGAAACCGTTAAAAATGTGGGCTTATTCATAATGGGTTTCTCTATTTTGTTCGTGGGGCTTACCTTTATGAAGGATATTTCTGACGATCTTTTAGGAGGTAACCAAGAGCAAATGCTTGCATTCTTCGGTAGCTTTAGTGATTGGGGCGCTTGGTCTGTGCTTCTATATCTTTTAGCAGGTACGCTTCTAACGATTGTTCTTCAGTCTTCAAGCGCAACAATGGCCATTACTATGCTTCTTGTCAGTATGGGTATGATTGACTTCAAACTAGCGGTAGCAATGGTTTTAGGAGAAAACATAGGAACAACGATTACCGCAAATATCGCAGCAACAGTTGCCAACACATCTGCGAAAAGGGCCGCACTTGCCCACACTGTTTTTAATGTCTTTGGAGTTATTTGGGTGTTGTTATTGTTCAATCCAGTTCTCAATATTGTCGGTTGGGTAGTAAATTCATTTATTGGAGTTAATCCTTTGGAAGCAAACCTTGCTTCTGGAAACCCTGCTGATAAGGATGCTCTTTTATACGGTGTGGCAACACTTCATACTCTTTTTAATTTGACAAATACAGCAATGCTTATTTGGTTTGTTCCTGCTATTGAAAAACTTGTTACCTGGGTGATAAAAAGCCCAAAAGAGGGAGAAGAGGCTTTCAGACTGCAGTATATTCACGCGGGCCCATTGGCAACGGCAGAGCTTTCTCTAGGTCAAGCCAGCCAAGAAATCATTCATTTTGCAGAGATTTGTTATAATGGATTTAAATATGCAAGAGAGGCAATTAATGAAAAAGATAACGATAAATTTGACGAACTCAATGCGAAGCTAGTTAAATATGAAGAAATAACCGATAGGATAGAATATGAGATAGCATCGTATTTAAATGAGGTTTCAAATGATGAGATTAGCGACGATTCAAGACGTAGAATAAAAACTATGTATAAGATAATTGCTGAAATGGAATCTTTAGGAGATTCAGGAGAATCAATAGGCCGTATTCTTAAGAGAAAAAACATTAGAGGAAACGAGTTTGATGACGACATTCTTGAGAAATTAAATAGAATGCTAGATTTAGTTGATGTAGCTTATAAATCAATGATTGAGAATCTTAAGAAGGCAGAATTGGATAATATTGCAAATGCAGAAAATGCAGAATATAATATTAATGAGTATAGAAATATTTTAAGGGAAGAGCATATAAATAGAATAGAAGAAATAGACTATAAGTACTTGACAGGTGTTTATTATATGGACGTTGTTTCAGAGCTGGAAAAAATAGGCGACTTTTTAATAAATATTTCAGAGGCAGCAATTGGTAAAAAACATGGTTAAAAAAATATCAATATTACTACTAGGGCTTTTCGTTTTAGTAGGATGTAAATGTAAAAATGTTAAGGAGGTAGAGCAATTTAAAGCTCTGCCTTTTCCTACGGTAAATATCCCAACGATGATTACGGATGTTGAGGCGCAAACTAAATATTATGTTGAACATTTTTGGGATGCTTTTCTAAATATGGCAGGGGGGTATCCTTCTGACTCCTTGTTGGTGCTCGGAGTAAAAAAGGAAGATATAGAGCAGGCGTTTGTGAATTACATTACTCCTTTGGATGCTCTTCAGCCATCCGTTTCAGACCAAGCGATAATCAATTTTTGGAACAACCTAGTTATAGCAGACCAAAAAGATACAAGCTCAAATGTTTTAGAAACCATTGTAAAGCTAGCAGAAAAGTATTTATATGATCCTAACTCTCCTTTTAGAAATGAGGATTACTATTTCTTTTTTGCGGATGGAATGTCAAAATATGAACAAATAGATCCAGTATTAAGGGGCAGATATGCATTTGAGGCATCAAGATGTTCATTAAATAAAAGGGGTACACCAGCAGCAGATTTTAAATTTAAAGATAAGCGGGATAGGATTCGTAGTTTATATAGCATAAAAGCGGACTACACTCTTCTGTTTTTTACTAATCCTGGTTGTTCGGCCTGCTTGGATATTATTACCGTACTTAAAGATAGTCCACAAATTTCAGAAATGATTAGTATGGGCAAACTGGCTGTTGTGAATGTTTACATTGATGAAGATATAGAAGCCTGGAGGAGTTATATGCCTATTTATCCAGAGAATTGGTATAACGGCTATGACCCATATGGAAATATAAGAAGTGAAATTCTTTATGATGTAAGGGCAATCCCATCTCTATATCTTTTGGATAGTGAAAAGAAGGTGATTCTAAAAGATGCTCCAGAAAACACATTATTCAATCTTTTAAGCGCGATATAATTCAAATAAATAAGTTAAATTTGTAAGACTCGCAATATTAGAAATAAGAAAATTAAGATATGGAAGTTTTAAAAGAAAAATGGGGTATAAGCCCTTGTGGTAAAGATATCTATCTTTATACGCTTAAAAACTTAAATGGCTCTTATGTGAAATTGTCAAATTTAGGAGCGGCAATTGTGGAAGTTGTTGTGCCTGATAAAGAAGGTAATCTAGCTGATGTTACCTTGGGCTATCCAGATCCTCTAAGTTATTTTGGTGATGGTCCTTGTGCTGGCAAGGTACCAGGACGTTATGCAAATAGAATAGCTAAGGGTAAATTTACTTTAGATGGTAAAGAATATACTCTTCCTATAAACAATGGCCCGAACCACCTTCACGGTGGACCAGAGGGGTTTCAAAATAAGGTTTGGGAAAGTCGTATAATAGGACATTCGGTAGAGTTTCTATATTATTCTGAAGAGGGCGAAATGGGTTATCCTGGAGCTCTTAAGGCCGTTGCTCATTATGATTGGAGCGAAGAAAACGAGCTTCGCTTGACTCTTACAGCTCAATCAGACGCGCCGACTGTTATAAATCTTACCAATCACGCTTATTTCAATCTAAATGGAGAAGGTAGTGGTGATATACTGGGACATTATCTTGAGTTAAATGCGTCAGAATACCTTCCTACTGATGAAACTTTGATTCCTTTAGGAGAAAGCGTTGAGGTGGCAGGAACCCCAATGGATTTTGTAATAGCAAAAAAGCTAGGAAGAGATATTAAAGAAGACTTCCCTGCTTTGAATTATGGCAAGGGCTATGATAATTGTTGGGTAATAGATGGTGCAGAACCGGGGCAATTGCAATTTGCAGCAGAGTTATATTCGGAAGAGAGCGGTAGAACCCTATCTGTTTATACAACTCAACCAGGAGTGCAAGTTTATACGGGGAATTGGCTTGCAGGTAGCCCTGTAGGTAAATGTGGTCGCTCTTATAATGATTACGATGGAGTTGCAATAGAGTGTCAAAATTTTCCAGACGCTCCAAATAAAGAAGAATATCCATCAGCAGTTCTACGCCCAGGAGAAGTATACGAGCAAGCAATAATTTTTGCTTTTGGAATAAAATAGGAAGCTTAATAATTGT
>CAYFMO010000094.1:0-3932 GCA_964344225.1 uncultured Muribaculaceae bacterium
CATATTTCAGAATTCCATAAACTCCTTCTCCTGAAACTTTGCAAACTATTTCCTTGAAACCACCAGAAGTTCCTTCTGCAGAACTAGTTACTTCTAGCCTCCAGCCTTTTGTTTCTGCAAACTTTGAGTACATACGGAATAAATCACCAGCAAAAATTGCAGCTTCATCTCCACCTGTACCACCCCTAATCTCTAGGATTGCATTTTTACTGTCTTGTGGGTCCGCTGGAATTAAAAGTAGCTTTATTTCTTCTTCCATCTCAGGAATCTTTGGCTCTATCTCAGCAATTTCTTCTTTTGCCATTTCCTTTAATTCCTCATCCTTCTCATTTGCTAATATGTCTTTTGCCATCTCGTAATTATCAATCATCTTCTTATATTCCAAGCCTGCCTTGATAATTGGAGAAAGCTCTTTGTATTCCCTATTAAGTTGTACATATCGTTTCATATCGGAGATAACCTCAGGATCAGATAGTTGCGCCTGAAGTGCCTCATATGTTTTTTGAAGGCCTAAGACCTTCTCTAAAAGTGAATTTCCTGCCATTTTATTTAGCTATATTTATTTTACTTAACACTCTTGATATAACATCTTCTTCTCATATATACTTCCTTCTCATCATATCTATCCCACACGTTGATAGCCACATTAGTATCAATTTGTGGATTTGTAACTGCCCATTTTACACCTGCCTTTATATAGGTTTCAGACATTTTTGCGTGGTAGATTGCTGAGATTCCTGTATTTTGCCATTTAGGAGCTGCCCCTGTCAACATTAAGTCAGCTAACTCATTGTTTTTGAATGCCTTCCTAAAATGCCACCAACCAAATGGGAAAATCTTACCCTTCATCTTCTTAAATGCTTCTGAAAGTGAAGGAAATCCCACTCCAAATGCAGCAACTTCATTATCCTCATCCATAATTATACAACAGTATTCATTTCTCAAGTGAGCTACAATTTGTGCTGCATGGTCTTCAATTTCTTCGTCGGTAAAAGGTATAAAATTATAAACTACATCTTGAAAAGAATCACTATAAGTCCTAAAGAATTTATGAACTAATACTTTATCCTTCGCTAGCTCTTCGACGTCAATAATTTTCAAATTATATCTTTCCATCAACCTATCTGTGATTCTAGCAATCTTGTCTGGTATAGGCTGATCTGCTCTTACCTTGTATTGAATCCAATCATACTCCTTAACGTAGCCAAGCTTTTCCATTAATTCGTTGTAATATGGATAGTTATATATACAGTTAAAAGGTGGCGTGTTTTCATAACCCTCAAACAGCATTCCCTGCTTTCCTAAGTTATTATAATACAATGGCCCATGAATCTCAGTCATTCCGTGTTCTTTTGCCCATTTTTCCGCGGTTTCAAATAACAATTTAGCTACTTCCACATCATTAATAGCATCGAACCACCCAAAACGAACCCTTTTCTTATTATGCTTGTTATTATAAACTGGATTTATGATAGCGTGTAACCTACCTACTACTTCATCCCCATCAAGAACAATCCACATCTGAGTTGTACAATGCTTTAGGCTACTTGACTTCGTTAAATCATGTACCTGTCCTGAATCAAGAGCAGGAACATACTGAGGACAATCTTTATAAAGTTTATGCGGGAACTTAATAAACTTCTTTAAGTCCCTCTTACTCTCTACCTTAACTATACTATACTTTGCCATTTTTGTTACTTTTCGTCACTTTATATCTTATGATATTAAATCAGGCAAATTTAATCATTTTTTGCCAGATATAACGAAATCTCCTATAAAGTTTAGATTTCGGTCTGATTGCATAAAAAGCAGTTATTGCAGTTGTTTCATTAAAGATTGCACGGCTGCTTGCGCACAAACACAACCGAAGACTGCTGGGATGTACGAAATGGTTCCCACTTGGGATTTTTTGTTGCGTTCTTCACAAGGCACAATGGATTCTTTATCAGGAAGTTCCTCTGAAAACACTACAGAAAATCCCTTACGAATGCCCATATATCTCAAGCGTTTACGTACGATATAAGCTAGCGGACAGTTATAAGATTTTGATACATCAGTAATCCTAACCTTTGTTGCATCATATTTTGCTCCAGCTCCCATTGAAGAGACTAGTTGGATACCATTATCTATACAATATTTAATTAGATGAAGCTTTGGAGATAAAGTATCAATAGCATCAACAAGGAAATCAATCTTATAACCTCCTAGCAAATTAGTTATCTTATCTTCTTCAAGGTACTCCTCTATTACAGTAAGCTCCAAATTCGGATTTATATCCTTCAGTCGTGTGGCCATCACTTGACATTTAGACTTACCAATAGTTGAATCCAAAGCAAGCAATTGACGATTTTTATTAGAAACCGACACCTTGTCACTATCTAGGATAATCATATGACCAATACCAGTCCTTGCTATCATCTCTGCTGCATAGGCTCCTACTCCACCTAGACCAATGACTGCCACAGTTGAATTACGAAAATGCTCCAACTGCGCTTGCCCAACCAGCATTTCAGTTCTTTCCTGCCACTCTGGAATATTTACTTTTATATCTGACATAATCTACAGTCCCAATGCCTTACCTTCATCCCAAATCTCATCCATTTCTGCAAGAGTCATATCCTTCAAACTGCGACCCTGCCTAATAGTCTTATTCTCAAGATAAGTAAACCTGTGACGAAACTTCGCACAACTACGCTCTAAAGCAGTATCAGGATTTAATCCATAAAGTCTTGCTGCATTGACAGTTGCAAAAATAAAATCTCCTAGTTCCTCCTCTGCCCTATCGTATGCAGCTCCCTTCTCAATAGCGTTCTTCGCATTATCCATTGCTTCAAGCTCAACTTCAAACTCATCTAACTCTTCCCTTACCTTATCCCAAACTTGTGACTTTACTTCCCAATCAAAACCAACTCCCCTAGCCTTGTCTTGCATCCTATAGGCCTTCAAAAGTGGAGGAAGCGACTCTGGCACACCTGATAAAACAGTTTTATTACCATTCTTTTCCTTAGTCTTGAGAAGTTCCCATTGCTTTACAACATCTTCTGCCGAACCAACGTGTGCCTCTGAAAACACGTGTGGATGGCGGTAGATTAGCTTATCACTTAGAAAATTAATAACATCAACAATATCATATAGGCCTTTCTCCTCCCCAATTTTTGCATAAAAAAGCACGTGAAGCAGAAGATCACCTAACTCTTTAGAAATCTCACTATCATCATGATTCAAAATAGCCTCACTCAACTCATAAGTCTCCTCTATCGTTTGCGGCCTAAGAGATACGTTGGTCTGTTTCCTATCCCACGGGCATTTCTCCCTTAACTCATCCAAAATATCCAAAATCCTCCCAAACGCCTCCATCTTCTCCTCCCTAGTCTTAGTTGCTGCTTTCCTCTCAAAATTCAATTTTTCCATTTTATTTTCACATTCACTCATAATTTCTATATGACATTTTCATTTTTAAACATTATCAGCTACAAAATTACTAAACTGTTTTGATTTTTGATGAAAAAACTACAAATGATTGGAAATCATAAGACAAATTTATATTTTTGATTTATGATGTTTCATTTAAATAATTGATTTGAAAATCTTGAATGATAATAAATAACCACATATGAATACTAAAATAAAATTCGTTTCAGCGGAAGAGGCTGTAAAAGTTGTAAAATCTGGAGATCACATTCATTTGAGTAGTGTAGCGAGTGCGCCAAAGATTTTAATCGATGCTTTATGCAAGAGGGGTGAAAATAAAGAGTTTAGTGATGTTAGAATTCATCATCTTCACACTGAAGGACCAGCTCCGTACTCAGAACCGAAATTTGATGGTGTATTTTTTCATCAAGCTTTTTTTGTAGGAGAGAATGTACGTAAAGGAGTCCAGGCAGGGTATGCTGATTATATTCCAGTGTTTTTGAGTGAAACACAAAAATTAT
>CAYFMO010000095.1:0-3810 GCA_964344225.1 uncultured Muribaculaceae bacterium
TTTCTTAACTTGTGCAAAGATAGGCCAATGAAAATCACTTTTATAACAAAAAAGAGGCAACTTTTGTTCAAAAAGAGACAATTTTTTATTATATTTGCAAATATACGATTTTTTATTTTTCAAAAAATAACTAATCAATGATTATAATAATTTAAACGCATATGAATTACGACGATCTTATTTCAACTTTCGGAATTAACTATTTTCAAAACACTTTAAGTACTGTTTGGATTAAGGATAAATTTTGTATGGTTGAAAATATAGGAAATGATTTCGACGAAAAAAATAGGGGAAGTTTTATGGCAGATGTAAAATCTTCAGCAAAGCTAAAACTACCTTTAAAGCTCACAATTAGTACTTGTCTATACTGTAAGCAAGGGCATCTAAAAATTAGAATTCAGCAGATGGATTATGAGATTTCAGAAGGAAGTTTTTTCATTGCTTTTGCAGGGAATATATTTGAGGCTTTAGAAATATCAGATGATTGTAAAATTATTTTCCTTGCTTTGGAGTCAGAGTTTATTTTGAAAGAAATTCGTCATCCGAGAGCTAAAAACCTTAGACATTGGGTAGATCGCTACAATGAGCCTACAGTATTTAAAGTTTCTGAAGAAAAGATGAAACATTATGAGATGTTATGTCTGTCTGTAAAATTCATTTTCAAAAACTCTAGTTCCTCTATTGCTGAAAGCATACTACTTGCATTCACCTACCTGATCAGCAACATATTACACGATTGGGCTAAACTGATATATGGTAAGAACCAAACATCACATCTTCCTAATGAAGACTATGTACTAGTGAAATTTCAAGAAGATATACGCAATTTTTCGCGAAAGGATAGAAGCGTCAATTTTTATGCTAAAAGACAGAATTTCTCAACCAAGCATTTCTCTCGACTAATTAACAGGGCAAGTAAGAGAAAACCTCTAGATATAATTAGGGAATACGTAATTCTTGATGCTAAGAGTTTAATTCATGTGGGCAAATATTCTATAAAACAGATTAGTGACATTTTGGGCTTCCAAAATCAATCGTTTTTTACCAGATATTTTAAAGACGCAGTAGGTGTTACTCCAACAGAATACGCACGACAGAATTAATAGTCTGTCAAAAAACTATTATATGCCCTTGGGAGGGATGCTGTACAGCAATGTTGAATATTATTAGCAAAGAGTATGTCAGTGATACCATTATCGTTGACATATTTTTTTATGTTTTTATTAAAATATCTGTAATCAATAACGTGTATTTCTTTGAAAGAGTGGAATAAAAATCCAGGAATAGTATTACCATAACTATCTTTTAAGATTAATAACTTCCTACTTGATTCTGTAGATGTCTCAACCTTAGTAATACGCATATCTGCACCCATAAAAGTACAATAAGCTCCGCCGTTTCCATCTTTATAATGGTGAAAGAACTTGTCTTTAAATGGCTTTGACTCCCCTATGATATTGTACTCTTCGTCAAGGGTATAATCTATGTATGTAGTCGTATACTCTACTCCCTGCGGTACATAGTAATAGAAATTTTCTGGAGCTTTCTTGAGAGCAATATCTTGTGAATATCCATACATACTTCCAACGTAGTCTCGTACCACTCTTTCTTGATAATCAGCTAGTTTAGGGTATGGAACTCCTGCTACTTCTGCAAATTTCATTGCAGCATAATACCCCCCAAGAGGCGCCCAGTGATGATCAGTCCTTAAATATATAGGCTCATCTATATGTTGACCAAGTATTGTATAAACATTTACAATTTCTACATCTTCATCCAAAGCCTTGAAGATGCGATTAAAAACAGGCCATTGTTCACTTACTTTGTTTTTAACAGATTTAGGCAGATAATAGGCTGAAGCAATTGGAATAGGCATACAGTATATCCTGATTGAATCTGCAAAAGCAGCACGATATTTATTTACAACTCGCGCAAATGATAAACCAGACTTTTCCTTAGCATAGAAACCCATTAAAGCTCTAATATTTTCACCTGAACCAACAATGAGTATTCCCGAGTTAGTTATATTGGCTTTTTCTTCATTAGCATACTGTTTTTTCATTTTTTCAACCTCAGTTGCATCCAATGTATCAATCTTTTGCTGAGTTACTATGATACTATCATTAGTTGCAAAATTGTGAATAACCTCATCTCCACCCTCATCAATGTCTAGATTCTCAGTTTCTGAAGCATGGTAGGTTACCCTATCCCCAATTTTAGACTTAATAGCATCATTAAATTCCATATTAAGTAACATAAATACATCCCTATAAGGCTCTGTATCACTATACCAAGCAGAAATTTCATTTGTAAACTCTCCGCTTTTTAAACTTTCCACGGAGAAGTTTGGAAAAGATTTTAGCTTTCTGTTTTCAAGATGAGAATATTCGCTCCTAGGGAAAAAATTGAATAGGAGTATAAACACTGTAAAAACACAAGTTATTGCGACTATGTAAATG
The DNA here is from genome assembly GCA_964344225.1 of uncultured Muribaculaceae bacterium. GTDB lineage: Bacteria > Bacteroidota > Bacteroidia > Bacteroidales > UBA932 > Cryptobacteroides. The sequence goes on from CAYFMO010000095.1 coordinate 2,460, forward strand.
TAATCTCTCATCTTAGCTAAAACTTAGTGTAAATGAATGGGTTATTTGTTGCTCCAACTAAAAGAGCAACACTAAGTACAAGAATTAAGACTGACATTATTAGTCTTAAGCTAAGTATAAGATTAGCACTGTTTTCTGGCTTAAGATATCGTCGAAATAGGTTTAAAAGCCAATTTCTTACAGGCATAGAGAAGATTATAGCGATTATCCACAACCAGAAATTATCTAGGACTGCACTATGGGCAACAAAGTCTGTTAAAAATTCTGCACCACCAAAGAGTTTATGAAAGAAATATTTCATAAAAATAAAGTCTTCAAAATAGAAAAGTCCCCAACCAAAAACGACTAAGAGTAAGCTATAGCAACGAAGGAATAATGTTGGAATACGATCTTTAAACTTTAATATTGTATATTTTTCAATCATTACAATTAGACCAAAGTACAATCCCCAAAGAATAAAGTTCCAGCTTGCTCCATGCCACATACCGGTTAAGAACCATACTATTAGTATGTTTAGTGGTTGATGACGTCTATTCCCACCTAAAGGGATATAAAGATAGTCCCTGAAAAAGCTTCCTAATGAGATATGCCATCTTCTCCAAAAATCAGTAATAGATGTACAGCAATATGGATGATTGAAGTTTTCCAAAAATCTAAAACCTAGACAGCGACCTAAGCCTATTGCCATATCCGAATACCCCGAAAAATCAAAGTAAATTTGGAGGGTAAATGCAAGAATACCCACCCACGCCCCGAGGGTAGATAAATCAGAAAGGCCATTTACTAATAAGGCGTCAGTTATTTCAGAAAATTGATTTGCAATAATTACTTTTTTGCCTAATCCTAAAATGAATCTATATATACCTTCACTTAAGTCTTCTGATGTAACTTTCCGTTCGGTAATTTGACCTGAAATCGTTGAATATCTAACAATTGGTCCTGCAACAAGTTGTGGGAACATTGAAATATATAGAAGCATATTCTTGAACTTACTCTGCACAGGAGCATCCCCTCTATAAACATCAACTAGATATGATATGGACTGAAAAAGATAAAAGCTAATACCGATAGGAAGTGCTACAGTAGGAACATTTAATTGTAATATTCCTCCAAAATACTGTAGAATTGAATTTAGATTTTCGACTAAGAAACCTGCGTATTTAAAAACAGCTAAAATAGACAAATTGATGGTTACACCTATTCCTAGAGCTAGTTTTTTATATTTCTTTTGCTTTCCTATGATTAGACCAGTAAGATAATTTACCAACACACAGAAGAGTAATAAGAAGACATAAGTAGGTTCTCCCCAAGCATAGAATATAAGGGAGAATATTACAATTACTAAATTCTT
>CAYFMO010000096.1:0-3692 GCA_964344225.1 uncultured Muribaculaceae bacterium
GAGGCAGATTGGTTCAGTTGAGGTTCCACAGAGTGCATTTATGGCAGTTTTAAAACTTGACTAATATGAAGAATATTATATCAAAAGAATGGTTATCTATTCTTATACTACCACTTTCTAGCGTATTTCTTGGAGTTATGCTAGCCTGTGCGGAGTTTCCAGTTAAGGCTTCGGTAATTATAGCCCTAGCTTTTACCGCAGTTATTCTAAAGACAGTATCGGTAATAAAAAGAAATAAGGATGATTTTGAACAAGAAAGGACTTATAACATAGCTCTTTTGATTTCAGAGTTAGCCTTTGTGGCTTCAGCTATTTTGCTTGTTTATATTTCTTATGGGAGTCTCTTCTGTTTAGATGCTTTTGTGTTTCTATTATTAGGCTATTTCTTTTTAAGAACAGCCCTATTCCCAGCAAAAAGGCCTGCTTATCTTGAGGCTGTTTATACTATTTCTCTATATGGACCATTGGGAGTAATTAGTGCATATATGTTATGTGCTCATACTGTTCTAGGCTGGTCTCTTCTACTTCCTGCATTCTCATTGGGATTTTTAGTGGCAGCGGCTAAAGATGTATTTAAGCCATTATATCATACATTAATGATAGTGGTAGCTTTTGTTTTAATGGCAGTTTTTGGCTTTTTTAGAATATTTGACCTATATCATTTCCTCTTCTTATTATCATTGCCATTATTTATAGTGCATTTGGTAAGGCATTGGAGAGAGCCAAAGGAAAGTCCATCGAAACTATTACTTGTTTCAATTCTTTTGTTTTCGTTGCTTTCAGGACTGGGATATTTACTTTTTCCACTATTCCATATTAGCGCCTTTTAAAGTTCACGAAGGGTTTCGATTTGATATCCTATGTATTTCTTGGTCAAAACGGGCAATGTGGAGAAGTCTTAAGGGACAGGGTCATAACCACTTCCACCCCAAGGATTACAGCGCAGGATTCGCTTAACGCTAAGGTATAGGCCTTTGAAAGGCCCGTGTTTTTTAAATGCTTGAAGGGAGTACTGAGAACAAGTAGGAGTGAATCTACACGAAGGTGGTTTCAGTGGAGAAATGCAGGTTTGATAACACCGTATCAACAATATGAACGGAGCTATAGCTATTTTTTTTAGAATAGATTTTAAACTATTTTTCTTCTGTGTCGTGTTCACGATGAATTGTGTTAATACGCTCTATGATTTCCCCTACTAATATATATATTTCTTCGTAGCTAAGTATGGCTTTGGCTTTATATACAAACAATATATCCACATTGCCATCTATTTGAAGCAAAGCTTTTTGTTTACGATAACTCTCACGGATTCTCCTTTTGAGTAGATTTCTTATGACAGCTTTTTTAAAGAGTTTTTTAGGTACGGAAATCATTATGCGATTCATCCCTACAGTATTTTCTGTATGGCAAAACTTCATATTGCCCACACTAATAAATCCACCCTTTGCAAGAAGTTCTTCAATAGCACTCTTGCTACACAATCTCTCCTCTTTTGAAAGTGTGTTTAAGGGTTTTTCTGTCATTATTATTTTTGGTTTTCTAAATAGAGTTCCAAGGCTTTAGCCACAGAAGGAGCCTCTGGAGTAGGAGCTTGTACCTCTATTGTTAAATTTGCCTCGTTCATAGCTCGTACTATGGACTTGCCATAAGAAGTAAATTTAAGTTTCTTCTGCTCAAAATCAGGAAAATTCTCAAAAATAGACTTTACATCGGCAGGATTAAATAACACAAGCATATCATAAGAGTGCAAATTTATGTTTTTGATGTCCTGCGACACACTTTTTACAAACTCAGCACTAGTGAAGGTAAAAGTGCTTTCTTCAAATTGCTTTGTTATAGCATCTTTAAATGGTGATGCAGAGGTTGCAATTAGAAAATTCTCATTCTTATGTTTTGTTCCAATAAGTCCCAAGATTGAACTAGGTGTACCATCTCCAAAGAAGATTTTACGCTTTCTATAAACTATGTGCTTTTGGAGATAGTTTGCAACGACTTCTGAAGTACAAAAGTATTTCATTGAATCAGGAATTTTAATGCGCAGTTCTTCACACACATGGAAAAACGCATCAATAGTTGTACGTGCAGAAAATACAATTGCTGTATAATCTAAGATATTGACTTTCTGTGCTCTAAACTCTCTTGAACTTAAAGGCTCATTCTTGAAAAATGGAGTGAAATCCACTTTTACACCAAACTTATTTATGATATCTTCATATGGAGAAGATACAGTTGGTGGTTGTTGTGATATAAGAATTTTCTTAATGCTCATATTCTCAAAAAATAATTGCTGAAGCAATTACTGCCCCAGTAGGGATAATTTCTAGGGCGCAAAGATACAAAATTGCTGTCAATAAGGGAAATGATGCATAAAAAATTTGAAGTTTTCTAACTAAATAGAGGAAATAAGTCAGTACTAAAATCCAATAAATGGTAATTTGAGCAAATTTTTCTGTGATATTAAAGACATCAAAAACAGCAGTAGCAACTAGCAATAAAAGGACTAAAAGAATAAAAAAAGTATATGCACTACGGCAAGCAATAATGAAGTTCTTTTTACGAGAAGAATCAGGTGCCATAAACTTAACAAACGCCCAAGCTAGGATTATGTATAAAATTACAACGGCAATAAGAATTAAAAATTGTAGTCCAGGCGATAATAGTTTGAAGTAAGCAGGGCTATATATTTTGTATTTAAATATAACTAGTAAAAACGGTAAAATTAAAGTAAGAACAGCAAGATTTCTACTGCGCGACAACTTAACATTGTTTTCTAAATTGACACATTCTCGCCATCTAAAAGCACAACTTAAGATTGATGGTATTAACTCAAGGAAAGGTTTAAGAAAAAACAAAAATGGAACGAGTGATAATAAGGCCAATGCGTCCATCCAAGTTAGGGCAGCCTCATATGCTTGGTAAGCTTGTGGTGCCTTACTCATAAGTAGTTGTCCTTGTACAAAGGCACTATCTACTGGATTCCCTAGAAGTTCACTCATTTTTACTGTTATAAATTAATCTCCTATTCTAATTTAACTTTTTGCTTTAAGTTAATTTCTTCTTTTGGCTCTATAGCCCATATCTTTTAGCAAGCCAACAACCCTATCTCTAAAGTCGCCTTGGATAGCTATTTCTCCATTTTTAGCTGTTCCACCAACACCACATTTTACTTTTAAGGTACGCCCAAGTTCAGCCAAATCATCCTCTGTCCCCACGAAGCCAGTCACAAGTGTCACCTGCTTTCCTGCCCTCCCTTTTCTATCAATCCCCACCAAAAGGTTTTGTTTCCCAGGCTCCAAAGTATTCTCCTCTTCCTCCAACTCTTGCTCATACTGAAAGTCCGGATTTGTAGAAAATACTACCCCCAACCTACTTTTCCAATCATTTTCTGCCATAAAATTTGATTTTTGCAAATATAGTGATAAAAATATTTTCGTAGAAATGAAAACAGATTATTATCTTTGCCAAGTTATGGCTATTAGGAGGTTTAGCTGTAGCACATTATACAAATTTAAGTAAGTGTTAGAAAACATTGGTTAAAGATATGAGTAAAAAGAGATTTATCTTAAGTAGTAGGCTGACAGCACTGGTGGTGTTTTTGATAGCAACTGCTACTTATTTATTGACAATAGAACCGACATCGTCATTTTGGGATGGTGGCGAGTTTATTGCTTCTTCAGTTAAGCTTGAAGTAG
>CAYFMO010000097.1:0-3662 GCA_964344225.1 uncultured Muribaculaceae bacterium
TATACAGTATGAGTATATTAATCACAATAATAAACTTTTTGAAATATTAATTTAAATATGAACTGGAATCATCTTACATTTTCTTACACTAAAACAAACACGATGCTATGCTGCTATTTTAGAGATGGCGCATGGACTCCTGTAGAAAGTCATACTGATGACACTCTAAGAATCAGCGCTTTTGCTGGTGCTCTTCACTATGCTATCGAATGTTTTGAGGGACTTAAGGCCTTTAGAGGAAAAGATGGCAAGGTTAGAATTTTCAGACCTGAAGAAAATGCTAAAAGAATGCAGAGATCTGCTAGATACTTAGGGATGGAAGCTCCACCAATAGAACTATTTGTAGATATGTGCGTTCAAGCGGTAAAAGAGAATATTGATTTTTTACCACCATATGAAAGTAAAGCTTCTTTATATCTTCGTCCAACACTCATTGGATATAAACCTCAACTCGGAGTAAGAACTACTAGAGAGTGTATGTTTCTAATGCTTTGCTCGCCTGTTGGTGCATATGTAGGTGGAAACTTAGAACCTGTTGATGCAGTTATTGCAAGGAACTACGATAGAGCAGCTCAACACGGTAGTGGTAGCTTTAAAATTGGTGCTAACTACGCTAACTCACTATATTCACTTAGTCTAGCTCAAAAACAAGGTTACAAAGCAATTCTTTATCTTGACCCTTTAACTAAGACTAAAATTGATGAGTTCCATGCTTGTAACTTCTTCGGTATCAAAGACAACACATATATCACTCCTGAGTCTAGCTCTGTTCTCCCTTCTATTACAAATGCTTCACTTGAGATTGTTGCAAAGCATCTTGGAATGAAAGTAGAAAGAAGACCTGTTCCTGTGGAAGAGTTAGCAACATTGGAAGAAGCTGGAGAATGTGGTACCGCAGTGGTAATTACTCCATTGTCTCACATCGATGATAAACCTTTCCTTGAGTCTGATGAAGTTAAGAGATATTCTTTCGTACAGGATGGATGCGGCCCAGTGAGCCAACGTCTATATGATTTCATTACTGGAATCCAATTTGGCGAAATAGAAGATCCATTCGATTGGAATGTCTTCGTAGAATAAAAAATCATAGTAGTAAGTGTGGCTTGGTTCGTCGGAACACGGTCCGACTTCATCCCTCCCAAGCATTGCCAAAATGTGCCGGGAAGTGGAAGTTTTAGCCATTTTTTCCACGAGGCGGCTCAAGGCGGAAAAAATTACTTAGGTGCAATGCGGTAGAGGAAGCCTGCTATAATTGCGTAGATGAAGTTTGGAAGCCAAAGGGCAATAACTGGCGGAAGTGTGTCAGTATAGACAAACATTTCACTAAAGCGTAGGAAGAGAATATATGTAAAGGCTAAAGCAATACCCACAGCGATATTTATTCCAATACCTCCCCTAGTTTTTCTTGAAGAAAGTGCAACTCCCATTATAGTTAGTATAAAGGCTGAAAATGGGAGTGCAAATCTTTTATGCTTTTCTATTAATGATAACTTAACATCTGGATCTCCCCTTAACTTTTGAGTTTCAATATAATCGGTTAACTCATTATAGTTTAGCGTTTCAACCTTATTTTTCAACTTAACAAAATCATCAACTTGCAGGGCTAAAGTTGTATCCAACTTAGCTCCAGTGCGGATTTTATCAAGCACTCCATCATTGTAATCTCTTACCATATATTTTCTAAAAGTCCAATAACCCTTTAGTGTATCATACACGGCAGACTCTGCTGAAAGTTTTTTGACAAGCCTATTATTTTCAATGGTTTCCAAAGTAATTTTATAGGCAGTATTGTTCCAAGTGCTAAAGCTTTCTACATAGACAAACTCACCTGGTGCAAGTTGATAATGGACATTCCTACCTGCATAAGCAGTTCTATTTTTAAGATATTGAACTTCAAATTCAACTCTTTCTAAATTGGCCTTAGGTATAACAAAAAGATTCAATCCTAGAGATAAGGAAGCCACCAATGCTGCAGAAAACATATAAGGTATCATTATACGATGAAAACTTATACCGCAGGATAGTATAGCAATGATTTCAGTGTTGGCAGCTAATCTAGATGTGAAAAATATAACTGTTATAAATACAAACAGAGGACTGAACATATTCACAAAATATGGAACAAAGTTCAGATAATAGTCGAATACAATCGCTTTTAGAGGTGCTTCTGTAGCAACAAAATCATCAATTTTTTCACTTATGTCAAAAATAATAACAATGCCGATTATAAGCACCAAAGACGCAAGAAAGGTCAAAATGAACTTTCGTGTTATATATATATCTAAAATCCTAGGTTTTAAATCCAGTGACTTAAAATCATATTTTGTTAACTTTCCCACCTCTTTTGTTTTTACTCTACAAAGATGCATTATTTTTATTTACCACTCTATAATCTAGTAGAAATTCTTGCTATTGTCTGCTCCTTCCATGCCTTGAATGTCCCTGCCTTGATTTGTTTTCGAGCCTCTCTTACAAGGTCTAGATAAAATGCAAGGTTGTGTTCACTAGCAATTTGTCCTGCTAAAATTTCCCCCGACACAAAAAGATGCCTCACATATGCCTTACTGTAAGTATAGTCTACAAAAGAAGCTCCTTCAGGATCAAGTGGAGAAAAGTCGTCTGCCCATTTTGCATTTTTCATATTCATTATGCCATTCCAAGTAAAAATCATACCATTCCTGCCATTTCTTGTAGGCATAACGCAGTCAAACATATCAACTCCCCTATCAATAGCTTCTAGTATATTTGCAGGAGTACCAACACCCATTAAATATCTAGGTTTATCTTGTGGAAGAATAGGACAAACCACTTCAAGCATTTCATACATTGTCTCAGTAGGCTCTCCCACCGCAAGTCCACCTATTGCATAACCTTCGCGATTTAATTCCACAGCGTGTTCAACAGCCTGAACCCTTAAATCAGGATATACCCCGCCTTGAATAATTGGAAAAAGAGTTTGAGAATAACCATAAAGTGGCTCCGTTTCATCAAATCTTTTGCAGCATCTCTCTAACCAGTCTTGCGTTAATTTGAGTGATTTCTTAGCATAATCATATGGCGCATCTCCAGGACAACATTCATCCAATGCCATAATAATATCTGCTCCTATAATACGCTGTGTATCAACATTATTTTCAGGAGTAAACATATGTTTTGAACCATCAATATGAGAACGAAAAGTGCAACCTTCTGGTTTAATCTTACGTATTGGACTAAGTGAAAATACTTGAAATCCCCCACTATCCGTAAGCATAGGCCTATCCCAAGACACAAATTTATGGAGTCCTCCCGCTTGTTTTAAAATCTCGAGTCCTGGCCTTAAATATAAATGATAAGTATTACCAAGAATAATCTCAGCCTTAATATCTTCTTTTAAATCTCTATGGTAAACCCCTTTCACTGAACCCACTGTGCCTACAGGCATGAAAATAGGTGTCTCTATCTTACCGTGATCTGTGGTAATGATACCACATCTAGCAGATGAATTCGGGTCTTGTGCTATCTTCTCAAATTTCATTTTTCTTTGTTCTGGGCCTCAAAGTTAATAAAATTGTAGAAATTCTTGTATATTTGCTTGGTTTAAGAATAGAAACAAACAATTTAACACATAATTATGGACAAAAATATTAAACTCAGATTAATTCTGATGAACCTTATCCAAT
>CAYFMO010000098.1:0-3510 GCA_964344225.1 uncultured Muribaculaceae bacterium
CTCCCCTAACCCCAGGGATTGCAAAAATAGCATGAGAAATCAATGACTCCACACTGTCCCAAAATGGCTCACCATAACCAGCATCAATTGGAGTCCTACACTCAACTACTGCCCCTAATGAATCTCCTTCTTTTATAACCTCATCGAGCAGAGCGTCCCACTTTTGAGAATCCTTAGAGCCACCTAGTTCGACTATTTTTGCAGAAATCTCAGGTTGTTTATCATCAAGAATTGTTATCGCATCCAAGATTTTTTTTGCCACAACTCCAGCAGCCACAATAGGTAAAGTCAAACGTCCAGAGAAATGACCACCGCCCCTGGGATCATTGAAACCATCATATTTTTGCGATGCTGCAAAATCGGCATGACCTGGCCGTGGAACATCTTTAAATTCTGTATAATCACAAGGCCTCGCATGATTGTTTTTAAATAGAATAGTTAAAGGAGCACCTGTTGTAAGTCCTGCAAAAAGTCCACTAATAATTATAGGTTCGTCCTTTTCTTTTCTTGGGCTAGTTCCTTTTGCACCTGTTTTTCTTCGAATAATATCTTTAGAAAAATCCTTTTCTGAAAGTTCAATACCAGGTACAACACCATCCAAGGTGACTCCCACATAATCACCATGGGACTCACCAAAGATTGTGACTCTAAATTTTCGACCAAAACTATTCATAAACTATATATTAATATATTCAACTCGTTTTATTATTCAAATTCTGTCTATATTTTTCAAAATCTTCTAAAAAACCAGGGAAAGATTTATCTACACACTCTTCATCATCAATAATTATCGGACTTGATGCTCCGAGTGAAGCCACCTTGAGCGCCATTACCATCCTATGATCAGAATATGAACTATACTTACCCCCATTAAGTAGCTTATTATTAAGCAATCGTTGCGGAAGAGATTGTCCTTCAATCACTAGCTCATCCCCTTCAATCCTGGCCAACACCCCCATTTGATTCAGCATTTTTATGATTCCTTCTCCCCTATCGCTTTCTTTATGGGCCAACCTAGAAACTCCTGCAATCCTGCTCTCACCCTGTGAAAAACTTGCTAAGACAGAAAGTATTGGGAACAAATCAGGACAATGAATTGCATTTATATTAAACGCTTGAAGTGGTGCCCTTTGTACTAGGATAGTACCTTGTTTATCATCAAATTGAGACAAATATGCACCTGCCTCTATTAATATATCTACAATAGAAAGGTCTGCCTGAAGCGAAGTTATATCAAGGCCTTCTAACTCAAGTTTACCAAATATTGCTCCTGCAACAAGGAAATTTGCAGCAGCACTCCAATCTCCTTCTAATTCCATATCTGTGGGCTGATATCTTTGGCCACCCCTAAGCTTAAAGACCATCTCAGTACTATGAGCCCAGTCACCTCCAGATTCGTGGAAATTTTTTCCACCTAGAATATCATTGGATGCCTTTATTCCAAACTTTTTGAGAACATCCAAAGTTATGAACATATAAGGAATACTCTTAGGTTCAGTCACAAGTAAAGAACTATTTCTTTCTGCTAATGGTAGGGCCATCAGTAGACCTGAGACTAGCTGAGAGGTATGTTTTGCTGAAATTTCCATTCGGCCACCTTCAATATGACCCTGAATTTTTAAAGGAATTTTGACTGCTTTTGCCTCTGTATTTTGTTGAAAATCTGGTTGGATTCCGATTGATTCAACTGTAACTCCTATAGAGGACATCATATCTGCAACCCCTAACATAGGACGTTGTAATAGGGTTTTTTCTCCATAAATTTCAGTAGCGCCTTTTGCAATCTGCGCAATCACTGGTATCATAAGTCTTGCTAATAGACCCGACTCGCCCACGAAGATTTTTGGTGGGATGTCTTCTGCTTTTATTCCACCTTCAATTTCTACAGTAGAACCATACCTATGAACCTTAACTCCAAGACTTTCAATAAGAGAAATTGCCGCCTCGCTATCCCCACAAGGAGAGTAGTTATGTAACTTTGAAACACCTTCTGCTAGCGCTGCTGCTAATATTGCTCTTTGGGCAAAACTCTTCGAAGCAGGCATATGCAAGGTCAAAGTCGGATTTTTTAAAGCAGAAGATAGGTACTTAGTATTACCATATATGAGATTCCTGAGTTTAGCTGTTGTCATTTGCCCAGGAGCTGCAATATCAGCCTCAGAAGAAGCTGCATATGTAAAAGGTGCCCCATATTTTAATGCTTCTATCCTCGACGCTTGCCCTAACTCACCCATTGAAAAAGCCACTAATTCACCTGGTTTTAAAAGACCTTCTTTCACAGAGAACTCATATAAGGACAAAACGTTACCTACATCTGCTTTAGACTTGGCTGTGGTCACAATTTTAACAAGGTCAGCACCGTTATTACAACATTTTTCAACTATTGCCTTGAGGGCTTCAAGCGAATCTGTACCTTGATAATCGTGATAAGAGCGGATGAAAATACTGCCCGCCTCGTGTGCAGCTTGACGAATTCTTTTTGAAAAAAACTTCGGCATTTCAATTTCCACATCCACATATTTTGCCCCCGCCTCTATTGCCCTAACCAATTTTTCTTGGGCTAAACTGCATTCATTATCATCCAAAGGATTAGCAAGCCTACAAGTCGCAATCAAAGGGATATCCGAACTAAAGCATATATCGATATCATCTAGCGATAAGTTGCAGGTATCCAATCTAATTTCTGCCATCTCGCAATCGCCAAGAATCTCTAATATCTGCTCTAAATTTTTATTTATGATAGTAGTACAAATCATCTTTTTAAATATTCCAAGGCTTCATCAACTTCCAGTGATTTAACATAGACCTTTCCAATCTCATCAAATAAAACAAACTGAATCTTATCATTCAATCGCTTTTTATCCTCTTCCATCGCTGTTCTCAACTCACCTAATTCATAGTCACAAGTTGTTGGAAGACCTATTTCTATGAAGTCAGACACTATTTTTTCGGCTATATTTTGCCCTCTTCCCTCTTGAGTAGCAAGAGCATCAGAAAGCTGCGCTGCCATCACAATACCCACTGCAACAGCTTCACCATGATTTATATCATCACCTTTCAATGATGCTATATGTTCAATAGCGTGGGCAAAGGTATGACCTAAATTTAATTTCACCCTCTCCCCTTTTTCTTTCTCATCCCTAGTAACGATATCAACCTTTACCTTTACAGCTTCATATATAAGTTCCTCTAGTTCACCCATATAGGCCCTAAAAAAACCAGAATCATTTACTTGCCTGAGCACTTGTATGGACTTGTCGTAATTGCCATTGTCTTCAATGATAAAAGTTTTTACTAACTCAGCCATACCTGATTTAAAATCACGCATAGATAAAGAACTAAGTAGTGCTGGACATATGAACACAAATTCTGGCTGCGAAAAAGTGCCAAGAACGTTCTTATAAGTCTTATAATTTACAGCAGTTTTTCCACCAATTGAAGCATCAACTTGGGCCAAAAGAGTGGTGGGTACATAAGCAAACCTCAAGCCCCTACGATAGATTGAAGCAG
>CAYFMO010000099.1:0-3392 GCA_964344225.1 uncultured Muribaculaceae bacterium
GTTTCGCGATACTAAACTACAGCAATTTGTCTAACACAAAGGGCGCAGTACAATTTACGTTAAATTCGATACGAGGGATATAGATAAGCCTTCTTACGCCCCTAGTGGTAGAAATATGTTGAATATATAAGATTCTTGTGTATATTTGAGTCAATAAATATAGCACTATGGCAATTAGATTAATACCAGTTCGAACAGAGTCAAGGCGTTTTTGTTTGAGTAAATTTTTGGGTGATCCAGATATGCCTGCGGATATGCATTATCCGATGGTAATAGTGGAAGAGAATAATGAAAAATATGAATATCCATTAAACTTCTTATGTCAAATAGATTGTGTGGATATTGCACCTTATGACAAAGAAGGCATTTTGCCACAAGAGGGAATGTTTTATTTCTTTTCAACTTTTGAATATTTTCTAGGTTATGATACACCAGTGAGAATTCCTGTGGGAGAATGGCCAAAAGGCTATACTGTGGTGAAGTATACCAAAAGTATTAATCCAGAAACATTCCAAAGTTTTGTGATGACTGATGACGAAGATCAGCCCTTATCTCATCCTCCTTTTGCGATTGAATTTTCAATATGTGATGATGATGAATCTGGCCTTAAGCTCCTAGGAAAATCGTCAAATAAAGATGTGACTACAGACTATCACGACCATATCAATTTTCTCCAATTGGCAACCGATAGCTTATTAGGTTTAGATCTAAAAGAAGAAGGTCTAATAAATATCCTTATAAAACCTTCTGATATCCAATATGGTAACTGGAAGTTAACCAGGACACACTTATTTTACAAGTAATTTTATTTGATATAGTAATCAAAAATTCGGTATAATAGCTAAAACCAGTTGATGAAACCTTTGTAATTCCTTACTCTACAACATGATACATGATGGCGACTAAAAAGTAATAGTCGTTCTCTTTTTGTTCGTACTCCTGAAGCGCGTATCTTGCCCAATCAAGGGACTTCGTGGTAACTTTTCGACGAATTAGTTGGTTTTTTGGACACGAAGAGCGTTACTAAGTCTGGTCACGGACTTCGTGGTAAAATAAAAAGAGAGAAAAGTAATCCGAACTACGAGTAGCGGTTCTACTTACTTCTCTCCCTTTTTTAAGGACAATTACCAACCATTTTTGGAATTCCATTTTAGAACCGGATTGCAAATAAAATGAACAATCCGTGTGCGTTCTGGAAAGGAAACAGTGCAATCAATCTATTTTATAACCAGATTGCAAATAAAATGAACAATCCGTGTGCGTTCTGGAAAGGAAACAGTGCAATCATCCGGTCATTAAAATCCTTAGATTTTGTCTTTAATGTTATATTGATTGCGTCCTTCGCTACTTCTTGAAATGAGTTCACTTACAAAACCTGCAAGGAAGAGCTGTACTCCAATTATAACGGCTACAAGGGCAATATAGAATAGAGGCTGTTCTGTAACTGGTCTGAAAACCAATCCCTTAGCCTGATAAACTAATTTCGCAATGATTAGCCAAAGGGCAATAAATCCTCCTGTCAAAAATGTTACTATGCCAGTGAGGCCAAAGAAGTGCATAGGCTTTTTGCCAAAGCGACTTAAAAACCAGAGTGAAACAAGATCTAAAAAACCATTTACAAATCTCTCTAACCCAAATTTGCTAACTCCATACTTTCTTTTTTGATGAACTACTGGCTTCTCTGTGATTTTAGTAAATCCTGCATTTTTAGCAAGATAAGGAATATATCTATGCATCTCACCGTAGACCTCTATATGCTTGATAACCTCATTCTTATAGGCCTTTAAACCACAGTTCATATCGTGGAGTTTAATGCCAGTAGCCCACCTTGCAGTAGCATTATATAGTTTAGATGGTAGGTTTTTGGTTAACTTATTATCCTGTCTATTTTGTTTCCAACCAGATACAAGGTCAAAACCATCTTCAACTACCATTTTATACATCTCAGGAATTTCCTCAGGAGAATCCTGTAAGTCAGCATCCATAGTGACTACAACACGGCCAATAGCTTCTTTAAATCCATGAAATAAAGCAGCTGATTTTCCATAATTCCTTCTGAAAGAAATGCCGCGAATATTAGAATTCTTTTCAGAGAGCGACTTTATTATAGACCAAGAATCATCTGTACTGCCATCATCCACTAGAATTAACTCATAGTTATATCCCTCCTTGCTCATGACTTTTTCTATCCAAGCCACTAATTCAGGAAGGGATTCATCCTCATTGAAAAGCGAAACTACAATTGAGAGGTCTTTACTATATTTCATAATTAATCTTCTTGTTTTGGTTTGTAATCAGCAAATGGATCTCGTGAAGGAATGTTCCTAGAAAGGATTGCTGATAAAATAGTTCCATATAGGAAGCAGTAAATTAAATTACTGAAAAAAGTATATTCAGGTAAGTGATTCTTTAAAACATCTAAGGCAGAAGCAGTGTTAGCGTCAATTGGCAAGCTTGCAGTTACTGCATCAATACTAGCAAGCATAGTTTCTTTAGAAATAAATGCAACATTTGCCATAGTTACAGCTGCATAGAAAGTCGCTGAAAGTAATGCAATTACAACACCTAAGCGCAATGTATCTTTATTTGTAACCTCACTATTTGCTCCAGCAAACTTTTTCATATAATACATCATCATGTATATACAAAGAATGAATTTGCCTAACCATAAAAGGAAGTTTAATGGTAATGAAATGTAAGTAGGGAGCCCTGTAATTAATGCGAGTCCCTGAGTTGTAAACAGATAAACAGAAGAAATACCTCCTAAAACGAGGCCTGCAGGAGCTGCTGCATTCCAAATAGATGATTTTGTCTTGTTTTGTTCCATATAAATTAACCTTAATATGAGTTTGCCCTTTCATTAAGAGAAATTAACGCTTTCCCTTACAAAAGAAATATATCAAAATTGTGATTACAAATATAGAAAAAAAATCCTACCTTTGTACTCTTGCTTTAATATGTGATCGTTTTTGTATTACGGTCGTTAATTTTTAAATAGAATATTATGATAAACATTACATTTCCTGACGGCAGCGTGAGATCCTATGAGAAAGGAATCTCGGCTTATGATGTTGCACAAAGTATTAGTCCTCGTTTAGCAGCTGAAGTATTAGCGGCGACGGTTATTACGACTGATGATACGATAGGAAAAGGTGTAGTATACGACATAACTCGTCCAATTAATTCAGATGCTTCAATTAGACTTCATAAATGGGAAGATGATGAAGCAAAACAGGTTTTCTGGCATTCTTCTTCACATTTGATGGCAGAAGCGATATCTATCCTATATCCAGGAGCAAAATTCGGAATAGGTCCTGCTATTGAAAGCGGATTTTACTATGATGTTGATTTTGGTGACCATCAAGTAGTAGAAGCAGATCTTCAAAAGATTG
>CAYFMO010000100.1:0-3348 GCA_964344225.1 uncultured Muribaculaceae bacterium
AATCATTATAACACCCTCCAACCTATATCTCTACGATAAAATAAATTATCACATTTAATTGACTCAACAGCTTTTAATGCCTTATCGCGTGCTTCTTTCAAATCATTACCCTTACCTACAACCATGAGCACTCTACCACCAGAAGTAACTAGCTTGCCATCTTTTAGAGCTGTGCCCATATGATAAATACGACAATCAGTTGATGGTATATTGATTTCATATCCCTTTTCATAATCACCTGGATAACCCTTCGATGCCATTACAAAGCCAAGCGTTACTTCCTTTGACCACTTAATCTCTGGCACTGGAGTACCATCTGCAATAGCAGAAAAGATATCATAAATATCCGACTCCAAACGTGGTAAGATAATCTCTGTTTCTGGGTCACCAAAACGACAGTTGAACTCAATCACCTTCACACCTTGTGGGGTTTTCATAAGTCCACCATAAAGTACACCCTTGAAAGGACAACCTTCCGCCACCAATGCTGCTGCTGTTGGTTTCATTATTTTCTCCATCGAAAACTCAATATCGCCTTCAGTAATTAAAGGAACTGGTGAATATGCACCCATACCCCCTGTGTTAGGCCCTTTATCACCTTCATATGCTCTCTTATGGTCCTGCGAAAGAACCATAGGATGTACATCCTTACCATTCACGAAACAAAGAAATGTAAATTCTGGTCCTGTTAAAAACTCCTCAATTACTACCTTGCCCTTACCAAACTTATCATCTAACAACATATCCTTTAAGGCCTCTTCTGCTTCCTCTAAAGTTTCAGGAATAACAACACCTTTACCTGCTGCAAGTCCATCATATTTTAGCACTACTGGAAATGATCCTTTTTTAACATACTCAAGCGCTGGTTCATAATCTTCAAAAGTTGAAAAACCTGCTGTAGGTATATTATATTTTTCCATTAACTCCTTAGCAAACTCCTTACTGGATTCAATAGTTGCAGCTGCTTTTGATGGACCAAATATTCTTAAGCCTGCCTCAGTAAAAGCATCCACAACTCCTGCAGCAAGAGAAACCTCGGGACCGACAACTGTTAAAGCTACATTATTCTCTAATGCAAATGCCTTCAGTTCAGCCACTTGTGTATCCTTATAAGGAAGGCACTCTGCTTGTTGAGCTATACCTGCATTGCCAGGAGCACAATAGATTTTACCTACTTGCGGAGAACGACTAAGAGCATCCACTATAGCATGCTCTCTACCTCCCCCACCGATTACCAATACCTTTTTCATTATATATTGCAATTTAGAAGCAACGAAGAAATTACCTTTTTAGTGGGTTTTAGTGTTTGAAGTGACGCATACCAGTACATAGCATAGTAATCCCAAATTCATTCGCCTTCTTCACCGAATCCTCATCACGTACACTACCACCTGGTTGAACAACTGCCTTTACACCATATTCTGCAGCAAGAGCTACAGTATCATCAAATGGGAAGAAACCGTCAGAGCCTAGAACCAAACCAAATTCTTTAATGTCTTTTCCTTCTGAAGCCAATGTGGCTTGAGCTTGTTTCAAAGCAATCTCTGCTGAACCCACACGATTCATTTGACCAGCTCCTACTCCATATGTCATACCATCTTTTACTACTACAATTGCATTTGACTTAACGTGTTTAACTATCTTCCAAGCAAACTGCAGATCTTCTAACTGTTTAGAAGATGGTTTAGCTTCAGTAACACACATATCAGGTGTAATAGTCTTAGTGAAAACATCTTGCTCCTGGACAAGAAGCCCACCATTCATACTTACAAACTGATTGTGTCTCACTTCTTCTTTAGTCATATCCACTTTCAAAAGGCGAAGGTTCTTTTTAGAAGTAAGAATATCAAGAGCCTCTGGAGTAAATGAAGGAGCCATAATAATCTCAAGGAAGATTGGCTTCATTAACTCTGCTACCTCCTCATTTATTTCTCTATTTGTTGCAACGATACCACCAAAAATACTTACTTTATCAGCCTCATAAGCTTTCTTCCAAGCTTCAACCACATCTTTTCCAATAGCTGCTCCGCATGGGTTCATATGTTTTAGGCCAACACAGAATGGCTCATCAAACTCACGTACAATATTTAAAGCAGCATTAGCATCTTGGATGTTATTGTAAGATAATTCTTTACCATTGAGTTGTTCCGCTGTTGCAAGCGAGAATGATACCTTCTTTTTAGTTGCGTAGAACCTGGCTGTCTGGTGTGGATTTTCTCCATAACGTAAACTCTGCTTAAGATCATATTCCAAGAACAATTTCTCATTAAGTCCAGCTGCCTTACGCATATATGTAGCAATCATCATATCGTACTGAGCTGTATGAGTATAAGCCTCAGCAGAAAGTTTTAGACGAGTTTCTTGTGTAGTATCACCGTGTTCTTTAATTTCTGCAATGACCTTATCATAATTTTCTGGATTACAAACCACAGTAACTGCTGACCAGTTTTTTGCAGCACTACGAAGCATTGAGGGACCTCCTATATCAATGTTCTCAATTGCATCTTCCATTGTAACATCTGGCTTTTCAATAGTTTGCTTGAATGGATAGAGATTAACACAAACCATATCAATGAACTCAATCCCGTTTTCTGCTAGTTGTGCCTTATGGCTTTCTAAGTCACGACGACCAAGAAGACCACCATGAACCTTTGGGTGAAGAGTTTTCACACGACCATCACAAATTTCTGGAAAACCAGTTACATCACTAATGTTAATAACCTTAAGACCTGCTTCTTGAAGAAGTTTCATAGTACCACCAGTTGCAATAATTTCCCAGCCCAGTTTAACTAACCCGCTTGCAAATTCTACAACGCCAGTCTTATCACTTACACTAAATAAAGCTCGCATATTTTAATATTTAAATTCACCAAATTCTGAACGAATAATAAGTTCTTTACTATTAGAAGCTTCAACACGACCCACAATCTGAGCATCTACATTGAAACTTTTTGAAATTTCTATCACTTGTTCTGCATATTCAGGCGATAGATAAATCTCCATACGATGGCCCATATTGAAAACCTTGTACATTTCTGCCCAATCTGTTCCACTCTGCTGATGAATAGTTTTAAAAAGAGGTGGTATTGGGAAAAGATTATCCTTAATAACACGAATATTGTCTCCCACAAAATGTAAAATCTTAGTCTGAGCACCACCAGAACAATGAACCATTCCGTGAATATGTGGTCTTAAAACATCTAGGATTTTCTTAACTATCGGGGCATAAGTCCTTGTTGGAGAAAGCACTAACTTACCCGCATTCAAAGGAGAGTCCTCAACCTTATCGGTAAGTTTTAACTCACCACTATAAACTAGTTCATCTGGTACTGCCTTATCATAACTCTC
>CAYFMO010000101.1:0-3345 GCA_964344225.1 uncultured Muribaculaceae bacterium
TTGGCATTCCACAAGTAGGCTCTTGGGGCATTGCAGAGCAGAGATATCTTGAAAACCTTCAAGTTGAGCCAGACATTTTAGTTTATAATGACCCTGCTTCTGTCTTAAATGGTGAGGACAAACAACTTGAAAGAGCTGTGCAGGAAATGTTAGAAGAAATCAATAAAAACAAGTAAAAATAAATTCTAGTATGGACAAAAAAGTAATTATAATACCCACCTACAATGAGAGGGAAAACATGGAGAATATCATCCGTGCAATCTTTAATCTCGAAGGCGAATATCATATACTAGTAATAGAAGATGGCTCTCCTGATGGAACTGCCCAAATTGTTAAAAACCTTCAAGAAGAGTTTCCAGAAAAACTTTTTATGATTGAAAGAAAAGGCAAACTTGGACTTGGAAGTGCTTATATAACTGGCTTCAAATGGGCTATTGAAAGAAAATATGACTACATCTTTGAAATGGACGCTGATTTCTCGCATAATCCAGACGATGTTCCTAAACTGTACGAAGCCTGTAAAGAAGGAGCAGACCTTGCAATCGGCTCAAGATACTGTAAAGGAATTAGTGTTGTTAACTGGCCTATTGGTAGGGTGATTATGTCATACTACGCTTCCGTATATGTAAGAACAGTCCTTAGGATGAAGGTATATGATACCACTGCCGGCTTCAAGTGTTATAGACGTAGAGTATTAGAGACAATAGACCTTGACAATATTAAGATGAAGGGTTATGGTTTCCAAATTGAGATGAAATATACGACCTATAAACTAGGATTTAAGATTACAGAGGTTCCTGTTATCTTTGTTGACAGAATTGAAGGAACGTCAAAAATGAGTAGTGGTATATTTGGTGAAGCCTTTTGGGGAGTAATAAAACTTAAGTTCCGTAAAATCCATCCTAGAAAGAAATAATGGGGAAAACATTATTCCATAATGCTACTTTGGTAACAGCCCAGAAGGTTGGCTTAGGCTCAATAATCATTGAAGAGGATAAAATTTTTGAGCTAATATGGGCTGATAGCCTTGGCAATATCAACCTTTTAGGTAAAGAATATACTGAGAAAGTAGACCTCACTGGTAAACATTTAATTGCTGGTGGTATAGACCCCCACGTTCATTTTCGTGATCCAGGCTTGACTCATAAGGCGGACATGAAAACAGAATCACTTGCAGCTCTTGCAGGTGGAGTTACTACAGTGATGGATATGCCTAATACCAACCCCGCGACAACATCCATTAAAGCACTAAAAGATAAACAAGAACTTGCAAACGAGAAAGCAGTCTGTAAAATGAAGTTTCATTTAGGGGCTACAAATTCTAATATCGAAGAAATTATCAAAGCAGCTAAGGACCCAGAAGTTGCTGGAATAAAAGTATTTATGGGGTCATCTACTGGAAATATGCTTGTAGACAATGAGAATATGCTAGAAAAATTATTCTCAATTACTGATAAACCTATCTTGGTTCATTGTGAAGATGAGACTACAATTAGAGAAAATTTAGAGAAAGCAAAAGCTCAATTTGGAGATGAAATTCCTTTTACAGAACACGACAAAATTCGCAGTAGAATAGCTTGTATAAAATCTTCAATAAAAGCTCTTGAATTAGCTATAAAACATAGGACAAAACTCACTCTTTGCCACATTTCCACTCAGGAAGAACTGAATATGGTAAAAGTGGCTAAGATGCAGAACTCCAATATTTACGCAGAGACTTCTTGCAACTATCTATGGTTTACAAATAAAGCGTATAAAACACTTGGTAGTATGGCAAAGTGTAATCCTGCTATAAAAGAAGAAAGCGATAGAGAAGGCTTAATTGAAGGGCTTAAAAATGGATCAATAGACATCATAGGGTCTGATCATGCTCCACATTTACTTGAAGAAAAAGAAAATAATTATTTGAAAGCTCCATCTGGACTACCAACTATCCAGCAAACGCTTTCTATCCTTCTTACCTTAGCAAAAAGGGAAGATATACCTCTAAATATAATCGCTTCTGTATTTTCTGAAAAAACATCAGAAATCTATAACCTAGATTGTGGTAAGCTAGAAAAAGGATATAAAGCAGACTTTGTAATCTTTAATTATGACAAAGAATATAAAGTCGTCAACGAAGACCAACATAGTAAATGTGGATGGACTCCTTATGCTGGAGAGACTCTAAATGGAGTTATTGAACAGGTATACCTAGATGGGAAACTAAAACTACAATGTTATTAAGCTGAATTATAATGCTTTAACAATAACAAGTAACTCCCGCTTTGAACCATCCCTCAAGGTTTTCTTTTGTTGGTTTTACACCACCTGTAACCATGAGTTGCATCCAAGGCATAGGCGCTTTAACTCCTTTTACAAAAGCTGGCCCTAATACATCGCCAGGAAAAACCTTATTCAAGTCAAACATTCCTTTTTCAATTGTAGCGATAGAAGAATAAGCCCTATCATATACAACCTTGCTAGGACGAGCAACAGCTCCTGTTTCAATGAAATAGATTCCTAAACGGTCCCCACCATAAACACAATGTTTTGTACCAACACCATAGCTGTGAAGATCTCTTAAACAACTAGTTGTTATATCATTCTTTGGTAAACGAGTAACAAATTCTGCATCATTGCCATAATTCGAAAGTGATACAGCAACGTTAGCCTAGCCTCACCTTCACCAAAGGTGGCTTCAAATTGCTTGGCTTAAGAAAATCTTAAATAACCTGGGGTTGCCAGGCGGAGCATAATTTCTCCAAATGTTACTACTTTAGCCATATATATAATTTCAGTATAAAAAATTATAATTAACACGTAAAATCTGAATAGCAGATATACTATTTTTTCAATCTAAGTCCAATCCTTCTTCTATCAATATCAATTGAAAGAACTACAACTTTGACTTGTTGATGGAGTTTGAGGACTTTTGTTGGATCAACATATCCCTTAACACCCATTTGAGAAGTATGAATTAATCCATTCTCTTTTATACCTATATCTATAAAGGCACCAAATGCAGTAATATTTGTAACTATACCTGGAAGTTCCATTCCCACCTTTAAATTGTCTATGGTTTGAATATCTTGGGAAAACCTAAACTCTTGAGCCTCTGCACGTGGATCTCTGCTTGGTTTTACTAATTCTTTGAGAATATCATTTATCGTAGGTAAACCAAAATCATCTTGAATATAGCTTTCTGCTTCTATTTTTGCCACAAGTTCCTTATTACCAACTAATTCTTTAGTACTTACTCCCAAATCCTTAGCCATCTTATCCACGATATGATATACTTCAGGATGTACAGCTGAATTATCTAATGGATTTTCTGCATCTGAAATTCTAAGGAAACCTGCGCAC
>CAYFMO010000102.1:0-3225 GCA_964344225.1 uncultured Muribaculaceae bacterium
GAACTTCATTGTTGAAAAAGTTATCTTTTCCTTGTGCTATTGGTCCCCACGCCATTATTTAGTATAATACTCTTTTTCATATGTTTGATGCTTAAAAGGTTGCTCGTCTTATCATACGGAAATCGCATTTTTCCTTTCTTAACTTTCCATCAAGAATCATTTGAGCAGCCATTTCCCCCATTTGCTCAAAGTCTGTTGAAACAGTTGTTAGGCCATTAAGGATTAGTTCATTAATAGGAGAATCATTATAAGATATTAATTTGATGTCTTCTCCTATTACTAAACCTAATTGTGAACTGATACGTGCAAATTTTAATAATCCATCATCATGCTGAGAGTTCAGCATTAGATATACTTCTTTAGGCCTTATCGTTGACTCATTAATCTCAGTTATGAAGTTAATTGGTATCAAATTTTCTGCACAACAACTATCAATTGCCTTTTTAATCTCTTTACCATAGAGACTATTAGGCATTATAAGTACATTAAGTTTTGAAAATTGCTTTAATGTATCTATTTCTTTTAATAACGTTTGAGTTATGTCATTTGAAAAATCTTGATAAACGCAACCATAGTTTCCTACTAAAGCATCTACTTTTCTGTCAAGCAGTATGAGTTTTCTATAAGGAAACCTCTTCAAAAGTTTTAACATTCGTTTTTGACTTGCATTATCAAGAGGGAAGTGTGGAGTTACAACGTAGTAATCATATTTGTCTACACTTTCGTCAATGAAAAATTCAAAAACATCAAGGTTTTGGTAATGTATCTTAATAGTAATCTCTGCACTTGCCCCAATCTTATCAGTGAAGGATTGGAAAAGTACCTGTTTATATGAACTTAACTTATCAAAAAGAAGAAGGATTCTTGGAGGCCTATCTTCATTTATCCCCTTAACGTAAAACCCTTTACCTTGTTTGGGCTCGATAACGCCTTTGTCTCTAAGGATAGCGTAAGCTTTCTTAACTGTTTCTTTAGAAACTTCTAAATTAGCCGCCATCTTATTCATTGAAGGTAATTGATAGCCTGGAGAATATTCACCAGAAATTATCTTTTGTTCAATTTGTGAAATTACCTGTTTATAAATAGGTATACTAACTGATGTGTTAATTACAAATTTACTGTTCATAGTTTTGAAATAAGATGACAATATTAGTGAAATAATTCATAAAATTCAAATTTAAAGTTTTGGAAAAATAATTACACCACACTACACATATGTTTAAATATTTTACTATCTTTGCCAGCAGTAACAACAATTAATGAGACAATGACAACAAAAACAAAAAGATCGGATTGGTATAAGTGGGAAGTATTACTTTTACTATGGATGGCCTACTTATTAAACCAGGCAGATAGACAAGTATTTAATACTGTTTTACCAGCAATTAGAGATACACTCAGCCTAACAGATACGTCTATAGGTTTAATTGCGACATTATTTAATCTTTGCTATGCGTTAATGGTTCCAATCGGTGGTTGGGCAGGTGACAGGTTTAGTCGCAAGTGGGTAGTAACGTTCAGCATTCTATTTTGGAGTTTTGCCACTATGTTTACTGGACTTGCAACTACAGCACTTATGCTTGTAATTTTAAGAAGTGTTGCTACAGGTGGTGGTGAGGCCTTATTTGGTCCAGCCAATTATTCCTTACTTGGTCAATATCATAAGGAAACACGAGCAAGGGCAATGTCCATACACCAAACAGCTTATTAC
Source organism: uncultured Muribaculaceae bacterium (assembly GCA_964344225.1). Lineage (GTDB taxonomy): Bacteria > Bacteroidota > Bacteroidia > Bacteroidales > UBA932 > Cryptobacteroides. The sequence goes on from CAYFMO010000102.1 coordinate 1,712, forward strand.
GTTGGAGTAATTTTAGCAGGTTGGCTTGCTGGGTACATTGCAGACAAGTTAGGATGGCAATATTCGTTTATTCTTTTCGGTGCAGTAGGAGTTGTGTGGGGTGTTATAATGGCAATTAGACTTAAAGATAAGGTTGAAGAGACACCAAGTGAAAAACCAGCTCAAACTAAAAAAATTGGTATTCTTGATGGATTCAAAGTGGTCTTTACAACACCAACAGCACTAATGCTTACAATAGGATTTAGTGGTCTTATCTTCGTTATAACAGGGTTTATGACTTGGGTTCCAGCATTCTTACAAGAAGAATTTGGTCAAACTCAGGCAGCTGCAGGTTTTAACTCTATGTTTTATACCTATGTGGCAGCATTTATTGGAGTTCTATTAGCTGGTACACTTTCAGATAAGCTTGCAGCAAGGAGTCATAAAACAAGAATGCTTTTACAAGCTTTTGGTTTAATAGCAGGTGCAGTTTTCTTGTTCATGATGGGGGGTAGTACTACTTTATGGGTACTCTATTTAAGCTTTGCTGGCTGGGGTTTCTTTAGAGCATTTTTCGATGCAAATACTTATACTGTATTATATGATGTGACTCCTGCGCATCTTCATGCTTCATGTTCAAGTGCAATGATTACTACTGGTTTTGCGGTAGGAGCTCTTGCACCAGTAATTCTTGGAGCAATGAAAGATAGTCTAGGAAGTCTATCAGCAACTTTCCCAGTTTTGGGAGCAATTTGGGTGGTTTGTGGTATTCTTATGATTATAGTAAGCAATACAAGCTATCAAAAAGATTTTGATAAAATTAAAAACGCATAAGCTATGAATAAGGAATTTAAATCAAGGAAGCCAAAAGCAGGACTTTTGCTTATTGCTTCACCAAGGTTCAAGAATCTTTCTGGCCCTAAGAGAGGCACTTATGGAGAAAGAAAGGCTAAGGCTGTAAAGGAAATTAAAACAACATTGGATTTCCTAGATATTGTTGATCCTGGTATCGTCTACGAAAGAGATGATGCTCAGAAAGCTATGGATATGTTTTATGCGGGAAAAGTGGACTTTATATATGCAGAGTTCCTTTCATGGAGTGAGGATTTTGCATGGATAAGATTTCTACGTGATTGTCCAGATATTCCTATGATTTTTTGCAATGTTGCTAAACCTAAGATGACATTTGAAACAACTCTTGATGAGGATGATTTCGTGGATTATTTATGTGCAGGAACACTTGTGGGTTCATTAGAAGGTTCAGGCAGTATTAAGAGGGTGCCACGTAAAAACGTAAAGACCGTAATGGGTACTCGTGAGGAAATCACAGAGAAAGTACGTGTTTATGCTAATGCAGCAAGGGCTCGTGCAATACTCCGTAATTCTACCATTGGCCTTATGGCAAATATGAATGAGGCTATGTGGAGTACCTATATTGATAATTATGACTTATTTACAAAAATTGGCCCTGAGATTCGTTATATCCCATACAGCGATTATGGTATTGAAATAGACAATCTTACTGATGCAGAAGT
>CAYFMO010000103.1:0-3155 GCA_964344225.1 uncultured Muribaculaceae bacterium
CTGGTCTTGTTATAGTATTGGATAATGTTCGCAGTGCCCACAATGTTGGTTCTGCCTTTAGAACAGCCGATTGTTTTAAGGTTGACAAGGTTTGGCTATGTGGCATTTGCGCAACTCCACCGTCTGCAGAAATCCACAAATCCGCAATTGGTGCAGAAGAGAGTGTTGATTGGGAGTACACAGAGACAACAATAGAAGCTATAAATAAGCTTAAGGCAGATGGATATAAGATTATCAGCATAGAACAAACTGTAAATTCTGTCTCATTAGAAACATTTATTCCTAAGCTAACTGGACCCAAGGCAGCTAAATATGCACTTGTCTTTGGAAATGAAGTCGATGGCGTAGATCAAGAAATAGTAAATGCTTCTGACCTATCTATAGAAATTCCACAGTTTGGCACGAAGCATTCGCTAAATATTTCAGTATGTGTCGGTGTTGTTCTTTGGCACTTTCGCCTATCCACTCTATAGGCTTGCCTGCGAGATTAGCCTTAACAACTTGGAACTACAACAAAAGTAGCAGTTGATAAACTAAAATACCCAGATAATTTCCAATCGCATAACCTATTATACCCAAGCTTAGACCTATAGCTAAAACCTGTCTATTATTCATAGCAGACACTATCATTGGAACAAAAGGCGGAGAATTAATAAAGGCAACAGAGCATATAACCAATGTATCTGAGTCTATCTTGAAAATCTTTGCTAGTAAGACTTGGATGAAAAGAGATGCAAATACTGCAAAGAAAAAATAGCCAAGCAGGTTCAAACTTTCTAATAACTTCAAATTACTCAAATCTGCCATTGAGGCTACAGCAATACTAAATATGTAAATACCATATAATCCTATATCATAACTGGTTGATAGTTTATTTATTGGCTTAATAAAAGAAGCGAGAATACCACCTGTGGTTACCAATAGAATAAATACTACCATAAAAATATCATCTGGAGCAAGCATAAGCTTATCTGCCGCTATATTTTTAACTAAAATAGCTATACCACCAGAAATTGCACAAATTAATAAGGTTACACCTAGGGCTATTGCACCATCCTTCAATCCTTTCGTAGTCAATACATTTTTGAAATCACCCGCTGTTGCGCTCGCCTCTAATTCTGCACTCACTTCTACAGCTTGTCCACCTGTTTTTACTGGCAAGAATTTTCTAAAAAGCTTAATACCAATTGTCATCAAGAACGTCAAATAAAGGAAGCTTACAAGCATATCATATGAATTTGTCAATATGAAAGTTTCCTCAGTGACACCAAGCATTTTATGTATAGCTGCAAGATTAACTGTTCCACCCGTATAAACTCCAGAAAGCATTGCTCCTACCTTAGCTCCTTCGTCAATGTGCTTGCCGAATATAAGGAATCCGAGTGTAACTGCTATTACAACAGCTGTAAATCCTGTTAATAAGGCAAGAATAGCATCTCTTGAATTGTTTTTTTTGAAACTCGAACCAAAAAGCATCAGAGGAATTGCTAGTGGAATCATAGCACTCGTAAAGATATTTTGCATAACCTTAAGTTCTTCTGTCATTATGCCTAGGTTACCAACGACAATACCTATGAGATATAATATTAAAACAGGGCCAATCTTTCCAAGCCAAGACACCCTCTTGGACAGATAAATAATACCAGCTGGTGTCAAACAAAAAATCAGGGCTATAATTACATAATTAATAAACTCCATATTTCTTCATTTTAAATTTTTCGGATACAAATATACCATAAATAATTTATAGATACATTTGGAAGAAAAAAGAAGTGGGGAAAGTCCAAAAGATGTGGGGAATCCTCACTTACTTAAGAGATATTTATTATATTTGTTTGTTGTAATCGAAAACTTTTAATCAAAACTCATAATAATGAAAAAGACATTTTTAATAGCATTCGCAATGGTAGCTATGCTGATATCATGCAACCAAGCTCCTGTTGAACTTCTTCCTGAAGAAAATTTCAAAATCGAACATCAAGGACAAGAAGTTTCTCTTTATACTTTAAAAGCAGGTGACCTAGTTATGCAGGTTACTAATTTTGGTGGCCGCGTTGTTGCCCTTTGGGTTCCTGATAGGGATGGAAACTATGAAGATATCGTTTTAGGCTACAATAACATCAATGATTATATCAATAATCCAGGAGAAAGATTCTTAGGAGCAGTTGTTGGTCCATATGCAAACAGAATTGCTAACGGAACCTATACTATTGGAGAAGATGTTTATAATTTTCCACAGAACAATAATGGACAGACCCTCCACGGTGGACTTTTAGGTCTAGATATGGTTGTCTGGGAGGTTTTTGCAGTTGATGAATCAAGCATAGTACTGTATTATGAGCGACCAGATCAACAAGATGGAATGCCTGGAAATCTTGCAATTTTTATGACATATGAACTAACTCCTGAAAATGAATTTGAAGTTTCATATTTTGCTCAAACAGACAAGCCTACACACGTAAATATATCCCATCACTCATTCTTCAATCTAAAGGGAGAAGGAAATGGAACTATTCTAGACCATGAATTAGTGATTAACGCATCATTAACAACTCCTGTAGACTCTGTACTCATACCAACTGGTGTACTTGCAGATGTTACTGATACTCCATTTGATTTTAGAAAGCCACATTTAATCGGGGAAAGAATCAGTGAGGAAAATGAACAACTTAAGAATGGTGGTGGTTACGACCACAACTGGGTACTTGACAGAAAGACTGACAATGAGGTTGAATTTGCAGCTTCAGTTTATGAGCCTGCAAGTGGACGATTTATGGAAGTATATACTGACCAGCCTGCTCTACAATTCTATAGCGGAAACTTCTTTGATGGAACTACTACTGGCAAATATGGAAAAGCATTGGCATATAGAGAGTCAATTGCATTGGAGACTCAGAAATATCCTGACTCACCAAACCATCCCGACTTTCCTTCTACCCTACTTGAACCAGGTCAGGATTATATTCATCACTGTGTTTATAAATTCTCTACAAAATAGGATATGACAAAATGTCAGCAAAATCTGACTGGCATCCAATTTGTCTATAATAGGAGCGTCTACATATTTTTGTAGGCGCTTTTTTAAAGTAATATAAAAACGTAAAAATATAAAACTATGAAGATTAAACCATTAGCAGACAGAGTATTAGTTGAGC
>CAYFMO010000104.1:0-3050 GCA_964344225.1 uncultured Muribaculaceae bacterium
TCATAATAAAAGTAGCATAACTATCTGTATGGTTAAAACTCTTAAAAACATACTCAGCGGATATACTGTTGCATAAGCTACCGAAGGCTCATCGCCTTCGACTGTGCTATTTGCATAGTTAAGAGCTATAGGGTTTGCCATACTTGCACATAACATTCCAATTGTATTAGGATAGTCAGTTTTAAACACCTTCATTGACAAAATACCTATAATTAAGGTAGGTATAAGAGCTAGGAATAGGCCTATACCAATCCATATGAGCCCTTCTACATTGAATACCTTATCAAAAAATCCTTCACCTGCGGCAAGACCTAGGCAAGCAAGATAAATAGTTAGTCCTAATTGTCTCAACATAAGATTAGCACTTCTTGTGGAATATGTCAAAAGATGGAATCTAGGACCAAAAGCTCCCATCAGAATGCCAATTATTATAGGCCCCCCTGCTATTCCCAGTTTGATGGGCATACTAATTCCAGGAATGGCCATAGGAATTGAGCCTAAGATAAGTCCTAGGGTTATACCAACGAATATTGTGAAAAGATTAGGATTGCTCAGTTGTTTCTCTTGATTTCCAAGTAAATGACTTACGTTCTCTATTGATTGTTTTTCACCCACAATTGTAAGTTTATCGCCAATTTGTAGTCGTAAAGAGGGTGATGCGAGAAGGTCAATACCAGCCCTATTTACCCTAGTAATATTTATACCGTAAGAATTGCGAAGTTTTAATGAGCCTAATCTAACACCATTTAACTCAGATTTAGTAACAAATACGTGGCTGGAAATCAGTTGACTATCAATTGAGTTCCAGTCAATATCGCTTTTGTTCCAATCGACATCTTTTTTGTTTCCGAAAATCAGTTTTATTTCGTCTACTTCTTTTTCGCAAGAAACAGTTAAAATTCGGTCCCCCTCATTTATAATAGTATCAGGGCCAGGGATAACCACTTTCCCATCACTCCAAACCCTTGAGATTACTAGATGTTTTGTGGTTTGACTCATTATTTCCCTAATTGTTTTTCCAAAAATTGCAGGGTTGCTAACAGAAAATTCAGCTATATAAGTGTTGGTCAAACCTTTTTCTTTTTTGCCAGTATAGTCCTTGGCAAAAGAGGTTTTTAGTATTGATATGCATAGTATGGTACCAATTACTCCCAGGGGATAAGCAACAGCACAGGCCATTGCCATATTATTCGCTAATGCATAACTTTCTGGTCTAACTTGTAATAGAGTTTGTTGTGCAGCACCTAGCATTGGAGTATTTGTAACTGCACCGCTATATAAACCAATAATTTCTGTGAATTCTATTTTTGTAATAGGAATCAAACAAAGAGTTGTGACAATACCAAGTATTAGTAAAGCTGTTCCTAGTAGATTTAGTTTTATTCCACCTTTTTGAAAAGTGGATAAAAAACTTGGCCCAACTTGCACTCCTAGTGCATAGACAAAAATTACTAGACCAAAGCTTTGTGCTATTGATAGCATATCGGGATTAATGTTTAATCCAAAATGTCCAGCTAAGATTCCCGCAAAAAATACGAATGTAATACCAAGAGATATTCCAAAAATTTTGATTTTTGATAGAGCAAGCCCAACTGCACAAATTACACAAATAATCAGAATAGCTTGAATATATGTCTGTTGTGTGAATATTTCAATTAACCAATGCATATATATAAAATTATGCCCTAATATATAATGAAACCAGCAATTCCACCAATAATAATGACAAGGATTGGATTCATTTTTAGGAAATAAGTTAGGATGAAGCCTGCTGCGAAAAGTACCCAACTAATCCAATCTATGAAGTTATCAGGAGTTATTAATATGATTGCTGCAGAACCAATCAAACCGATTACAACTGGTTTTAAAAACTTCATAATATTTTGGAATAAATGGCTAGTCTTGAATTTCTCATATGCCCGAACCATTATGAGCACGATGATAAATGAAGGTAGGATTACAGCAATTGTGGCAGTCACTGAACCTAATATACATAGAAATTCAGTTGCCCCAGTTGCGCTTATAACGCTATATCCAACGTATGTGGCACTATTAATACCGATTGGACCAGGTGTCATCTGCGATATAGCAATAATATCTGTGAATGTGCTTTCAGTAATCCAAGCATTTTGAGTTACAACTTGAGCCTGAATAAGCGAGAGCATTGCATAGCCACCTCCAATTGTAAATAATCCTATAAAGAAGAAGGTAAAAAACAGCTCAAAATAAAGTGTAATCATTTCTCCTCCTCCTTTTTATTGTTTAGTTTTTTTCTAGAAACTTTGTCTTTATACAATGTATAGACAATAGCTGCAACCAAGGTTGTCAATAATATATGTACGGCAGAGACTTTCAAAAAACCTACTAGTACAATAGCCAAAACAGTTAATGTCCATGCCCATAGTTGTTTATTAGACCTTTTAGCCAATTCAATTGTTGGAACAGCAATTAAGGATACAACTACAGGTCTCATACCCTTGAAAATTCTAATTATAGTGGGATTGTCTTGATAGCTTGTGGCTAGCATTGCAATGATGAGTATAATAAGAAAAGGAGCGGCAATGCTACCAAGAGTGGCAACAATGCTTCCTTTAAGCCCTCTCATCCTATATCCCGCAAAAATAGACATATTAACAGCTAAAACTCCTGGCGCAGATTGTGAGAGTGCTAGTAAGTCTGGGAACTCTTCCTTACTGATCCAACCACGCTTAGTTACCTCTTGCTCAATGATGAGAATCATTGCGTAGCCACCTCCAACCGTAAAAGCTCCAATTTTAGCGAAAACCCAAAATATTTTCCAAAGAGAAACCATAAATCTTATTTAAATCATTATCCAAAATTGGATTTTCAATGAATCTGGCACAAAAATACAAAATTTATTATAAAAAAAGTCAGGAAAAATTTGGTGGATTGAAAAAAGTCCGTATCTTTGCAATCCCTTTCAACAGAAGGGACATTTTTTTGATAAAGAGTTCATTGAAATTACTGAAAGACAAACAAAGTACAAGCAAACAAGTACCGAAAAGTACAATAATCGAGAAGCGTTAATT
>CAYFMO010000105.1:0-3041 GCA_964344225.1 uncultured Muribaculaceae bacterium
CTGCATACATTGAAAATGCTGGATTCGGTGCTACTTGGGCTGCTCCAATTGCTTCACTCCTAGTGGAAATGTATCTCAACGGAGAAATTAGTGCAGAGCGTGAATGGCTTGAAGCTAGAGTTTTAGAAGGTAATACAATGGTTAATGTAAAAGTAAAAAAATAGATGAGAAGGGCATATAAAGATAGGGGGTTAAAAGCAGTCGACTGGACCTTGGTTGTTTGCTATGTTATTCTAGTTTTTATTGGCTGGATAAACATTTATGCCTCCGTACACTCTGCTGAACCTAGTTCTATTTTTGACCTTAGTGTACGTAGTGGCAAACAATTTATTTGGATTATAAGCTCATTTGGGCTTGCTGCTGTTATCCTATGGCTTATAAACCCTCGCTCCTATGAGGGACTCTCCATATGGATATACATTTTCATGTTAATTTTACTCGTTTCTGTTATCTTTTTAGGCACAGAAGTGAAGGGTTCCAAGTCTTGGTTTACTTTTGGTTCAGTTAGATTGCAGCCAGCAGAGTTCTCAAAAATTTCAACTTCTTTACTTTTGGCTACTGTAATGAGCCAAATAGGATATCGTATAAATAGATTTAAAGACTTCATCGTTACAGCTTTGGTAATCCTTATACCTATGCTCATTATAGTCTTGCAAAGTGAGACTGGTACTGCACTAGTGTACGTTGGTTTCATCTTTGTGTTATATAGAGAAGGGCTTACTGGTTGGTTGTTGTTTATTATGGGGTTGGCTATTTTACTATTCATTTTAACACTGACCGCTTCTTCATACGTTGCTCTTATAGTACTTCTCGCAACTTTCGTATTTTCTAATGCTATATATACAAAACAGTATAAGTTATGGTTCTATATTGGTATTCCTATATTAATTTTATTGGGTTTTGTACCTACTATTTTTAAGACAATAGGAGAAAATATGGGCCCAGATGCGTTTATTCATAAAATTAAACCTAGCTATATCTTACTTGGTGCAATTGCGCTTGCAACTCCTTTTATAACATTTTTTGCATATAGAAAACGTCATAAATTTACGCACTATGCGACCCTCTCTCTCATAGGTGGAGCTTTACTTATATACTCAACTGATTTTATTTTTAATTCTGTCCTACAAACCCACCAAAGGAAGCGTATCGAAGTGCTACTAGGCCTAGAGGATGACCCTGCTGGCTTTGGATATAATGTAAATCAATCAATGATTGCCATAGGGTCTGGTGGATTGACTGGAAAAGGTTATTTAAAAGGGACACAAACAGCTTATGGTTTTGTTCCAGAACAAAGTACTGACTTTATCTTCTGTACTGTTGGAGAAGAATGGGGTTTCCTTGGTGCAGCAGCCTTAATATTACTTTATTTTTATTTCATTTATAGAATCATAAGAAATGCAGAAAAAAGCCGAGAGGCCTTTACTCGAATATATGGGTACTGCGTGGCCAGTATGATATTTATGCATCTCTTCATCAATATAGGTATGACAATGGGGCTTATGCCTGTGATTGGAATTCCTTTACCACTAATAAGTTACGGTGGTTCATCTCTATGGGCATTTACTATTCTGATTTTTATTTTTATAGCCCTAGACCGCAATGAGAAGAAGTATTTCTAGTGATGCGACATAAGCGTCTTCGCAAAAATTCTTTTTCCTATGAACTTTATTATTGCTTTACTTGATTTTATTATTCCCAGATATTGTCTTGTCTGCGGAAGAAAATTATTAGTTAAAGAGAAACATCTTTGTATGCATTGTCTAGCAGACCTCCCCCTCACTTATTTTTGGGAGAGGACTCATAACCCTATGGCAGATACTTTCAATGAAAAAATTCAAAAGGTAATAGAGGCTGAAGAAGATTTTTCAGAAAATTTCTCACAAGAATTTCAAGAAAGTCCATTAATAGATGCCCCTAAAGACTGTTATCAGTATATTCCTTACAGTTATGCCACTGCTCTTTTCTTTTATACAAATGATAGTAATTATTTTAAAATTACTCCTGCAATTAAATATAAAGGACAACTGAAGGCAGGGGAATACTTTGGTAGAATGCTAGGCACAAAGCTAAAAGAAGGCTGGGGTAAAGATATTGATGTGGTAATTCCTGTGCCATTACATTGGAAAAGAATGAGAAATCGAGGTTATAATCAAGCTGAAATCATTGCCCAGGGCTTTGCTAAGGCACATGGAGCCGTCTTATGTTTAGATTTACTAGTACGCTCAAAATATACAGAAAGTCAGACTAAACTTGCTGGAGAAGAAAAGCTTAAAAATGTCCAAAATGCCTTCAGCATAAATAAAAAAAGTAGGATTGTGACTGAAAATAATATCCTACATATAGTTCTTATTGATGACGTATTTACCAGCGGTTCAACTATGGCTGCCTGCTATTTTACACTTCGCCAGCATTTCCCGCCTACGGTTCGAATCAGTGTAGCCACTCTTGGTTTCGTTGGGGATTAACTACTTGGTTTCGTTGGAGACTGACTACTTGGTTTTGATGGAATTAACAACTTTGTCTCTTCTGGGACTAATATTATTTTTGATTGTTATCTTATATTTTGGGATAAAATAATATCGCATTAAATCAAATGCAAGATCTTTGTCCAGGGCCACAAGTTCGTCAGCCTTCTTAAAAGCTCTTTTGAAACGTCTATGATAATAATGCCTTTGTAACCAGTTATATCTATGATTTCTCTCCATAAGAAAGCTTAAATCATTGACTTCAACGATTCTCTTCCCTGTTTTTTTATCCTTGTATTTTCTAATTTTAGGACTCATTTTTTTGCTTTGACTACTCGCGACATTTTCTATTTGCAAAAATAATATTAATTTTAACGCCACACAAAAAACAAAATAATGAAAGAAAAATTCACATATATTTTGGTAGTGGTTGCTCTCTTGCTAGGTTCTGCTAGTTCTATTAGTGGGCAAATTGCTTCTAATACATATCAAGACGTTGCTAAATATGAAAGTATTGATACCGATATTAGGGCGATGAGATTTGCAACAATGCCGAATTTCAGATATAAATAT
>CAYFMO010000106.1:0-2864 GCA_964344225.1 uncultured Muribaculaceae bacterium
GACAGGGGTTGAGAAGGTCATGTCAAAGAGCTATAGATAGAATTGAATAATTCTATCTATAGCTCTTTGACATACAGGGCAAAAGGCTGACGCTGTATTTGTTTTCATGCGACAGTCATGGGCTCCGCGATAAACTCCCTTTGATTGGTAACCACCACCTTCAATTAGTTCTGCAGTACCTGCTTCTACCATATCTTGCCATTTTGAACCAAAATCTACTAAAGTTGTGATATTCTGCTCCCAAGGTTCTATGTCAGAATAATAATATTCAACATACATATCATCATAGTAATACTCATCTCCTAGGCCAGCAAAACTATGACCAAACTCATGCACCACAACTGGTTCAAAGGCCTGATGGTGCGCAGTAGTAATAGTGTAGAGATTATAAATTCCACCACCACCATAGGTGTCAGTATTTGCAAGTATGATAATATGTTCATAAGGAAGGCCAGAAAGCAGGTTATGCATAGCCTTCTGTCTCAAGGTAGTAAGATATCGTTCAGAATAAAATGTATCAAAATTTGAAGACAAAGCTGTTTCTTTCCATATTCCTTGACCAGGCACAGAAACCCCTGATGAATCTGATTCTAAAGCTACAGCCAAAAAGTTAAATTTATTTTCATACTTATCAAAAGGGCTATGTGACAATATTGACTCAACTGCTTTACGAGCGTCTTCATAAAAAACCTCCTTCTCTTCAGCATTATAACCTTCGGCTAATATAGCTACGTCTATACAAGTTTCTGGCGAGCCACTTTGAAGAATATATTTAGCTTCCACAGAAGTCCTTGGTTTTTGCCTTATTAGAATATCTGAAGGATTAACTAAATGCTTTAATGAGGCTACAACATTTCCCCTCACATCGAACATAATAACTTCTGCTACTGCTCTTTCCACAGGCATAGGGGCAAGGAATACATTTTCAAAAGACTTACGAACCTTAGTTGCTTCTTCAGTTGCTTGCCACTCTTGGAACAAGGTTGAATAAGATTGTTTGTATATTACTTTACCTGTTGATTCTGAGCTAAGAGTGAGGATACAGTTTCCTCTAAGAGCTAGACTATCAAGGTTTTCCCTACGACCAGCCCAACCCTCAAACACAGAAATCTCATCTAAAGCAATTTCCCAAGTCTTATCAGTCCCAGAAAAAATATAATCCAAACGCAATGTCTTATCTTGGAACTGCCCTTGAGCGTTCACTGTTACAGCTGCAAGCGCAAATATAAAAACTAGTAATCTCTTAATATTCAATAGTTTCATGATGTTATTACTTATTATTCTCCATGTTCAAAAAACAGATAATTAAAAATCAGCTAGGCGTGAGACTGGGGCAACATCAAGGGGTGTTCTTTCACCATTGAGATAGTGATAATGTCCTGCAATGGCAATCATAGCTGCATTATCCGTAGTGAACTTAAACTCTGGTAAAAAAGTAGTCCATCCCCTTTTTTTGCCTTCTTCTTGTATCCTTGACCTAAGACAAGAGTTTGCTGCTACTCCCCCGCCAATTGTAATTTGTTTAATACCAGTATGTTTAGCTGCTTTTATAAGCTTATCCATAAGAATATCAACAAGTGTTTTCTGGAAACTAGCACATAAGTCTACTTTATTATTTTCAATAAATTCTGGGTCATCAGCCATTTGGTCTCGCAAAAAATATAGTAAAGAAGTTTTTATTCCGCTAAAGCTATAATCATAACCCTGAATCCTAGGCTTATTAAACTTAAACTTCAAAGGGTCCCCCTCTTTAGCCAATCTATCCACTATAGGACCACCTGGATAACCTAAACCCATCATCTTTGCACATTTATCAAAGGCTTCACCAACCGCATCATCAATCGTTTGACCTAAAATTTCATATTCCAGATACGAATTTACTTTTACTATCTGTGAATTTCCTCCTGATACCAAAAGACATAAATATGGAAACTCTGGTTGAAGATTTTCTGAATTATATTGCTTAATGAAGTTAGCCAATATGTGGCCCTGGAGATGATTAACCTCAACTAATGGTTTCCCTAATGACATTGATAGGCCCTTTGCAAAAGAAGTTCCAACTAAAAGTGAACCAAGCAAACCGGGACCACGAGTAAAGGCTATTGCAGTAATATCTTCTGGACTTATGCCTGCCTTTTCTATTGCTTGACTTACAACAGGAACAATATTCAATTGGTGAGCACGCGAAGCCAATTCTGGTATCACCCCTCCATAAGCCCTATGAACATCCTGATTTGCCATTACATTGGACAAAAGATAAGTGTCTTTTATTACAGCAGCTGAAGTATCATCACAAGAAGACTCTATTCCAAGTATTATATTTGCCATTTCTAATAAAATCCAAAAAAACATTAACCACGGGCAAAAATACAGATTTTATCCGATATTTTTACTATTTTTGTAGGTTTGACACCGTAATATATCTGATTATCAAAAAGGTTCTGAAAATATTAGCTTATATAGTCGCCTGTATACTCATACTGGTACTGTCTGCTTTTATTGTTCTTCAAGTACCTATGGTGCAATCAAAACTAGCAGAAGAGGCTACTAGCATGCTTTCTGAGCATTTAGATGCTGATATTCATATAGGCAAAATTCATATTAAGCCATTCAGCAATATGATAATCAAAGATGTCTACATTCTAGATAAAAAACCTTTCACTGACAGTACTAAAACAATTACCCCTATAGATACCTTTTTCGTTGCTGACTATATTACTGCAACATTTTCACTTAAAGGTTTGGTAGTTAGTGAGGGGTTGCATTTTGATAGGGTCAAGATTGAAAATGGCAGAATGAACTTAGTACGCGAAGTGGGTGATATTAACTTAATGCGAATTTTCAAAATCAAGCCTAAAGGAAAA
>CAYFMO010000107.1:0-2766 GCA_964344225.1 uncultured Muribaculaceae bacterium
TGGCAAATTATATGTTTAGTTATTTATATTATCATATGTAAATTTCTCCCAAGGAAGTTCAGGATCTTTTCCATTATCTAAGACATCAGAGATGTGCTGCAATAGTGGAAATTTATTTAAGTCAACTAGACCTAGTTCTGCTTTACGAGAAATTGCCTTGTAAACTCGACGAGCAACAACTAATGATTCAAGTGTTACTCCAGCAAGGATATTCATTGCCTCCTCATATGTTTTTCCTTCTCCTAAAAGAATTCCAATCTTACGAGTACGTCCGCCGTGAACGGTCACGTAAAGGTCTCCAAGACCAACATTTTCAGATTCTATGGATGCACCTTGAATTTTAAGCAGTTGACGCATTTCTTTTGCTCCTTGGTAGAATGCAGCAGCTTGGGAATTGTAGTGTAAACCTGCATCTGCTCCCATATCTCTATTTACTAGACCTATACTCATCGCTATAGCAAGAGCATAACCATTTTTTAGAGCAACAGCACTTTCAAGACCTTCCACATCGTTAGTTAAACTAATATGGTAGTAAGAAGTTTTCATTGCATCCTTCATCATCTTAATGTCCTCTGTGTTATATCCACAGAAAGCTACCACAGTTTGGTCGTGTGCAACTAGTTCATAGCTTGTACAAGGACCACCAATAGCACAAATTTCTCTATTTATACCCTTTTTTGCGAGCTCTCTTTTCCAGTATTCTGGATAACTTATAAGAGCCCCGTCTTTAAGATTAATTAGACCTTTAGTTACACTAAGTACAGGTATAGATGGATCCAGTTCCATAAGAACCTCATTCAAAAACCAATCTACACCAAAAGAACTAACACCACCAATAACGAAATCTGCGCCTTCAACAGCTTCTTTCCAGTCTTCAAATTGGTAGTACTTGACTCCAGCAGGGAAGGGACGATCAAATTTAAGGTGTGTATTATTCTTTAAACATCCCTCAATGATCTCTCTATCCAATGGAGTACCTACAAGTCGGACATCGTTTCCGTTTTCTCTAGCAGGAAAGGCAAGAGCACTGCCCATCATCCCGCTTCCGATAATTGTAATTACTTTACTCATATTAAATATATATAGTTAATAGCTTGACTCTCATATGAGTGACCGTTCACGCAAAGGTTTATCGCAACTACAAATATAGTTGCTTTTAAAATTAAATTGCAATAAATAAGGCAGATTATTTTAAAATAAATAATTTTAAATACTAAGAGAATTGAAAAAAGAATAAAAAATTTTGCACGTATCAAAATTATTCCTACATTTGCAAACCTAAAACGAAAAAAGGGAGTTCTTAATAGTTTTGATTTTTAGGGAGCATAGCTCAGTTGGTTTAGAGCATCTGCCTTACAAGCAGAGGGTCGGGGGTTCGACTCCCTCTGCTCCCACTAAAAAAGCCTTTCAGTGACAACTGAAAGGCTTTTTTAGTGGGAGCTGTGCTATCTTAACCTCTGTCGCTGTGCGACATCTCCTATTAGGAGAACGCAGACATTCCTTGCAGTCATGTCGGGTGCCATCGCTGGTTCAATTTTCTGCGAAAATCTCCCTGACGCTTGTGGCACGGCCCTGATGGGCCTTATTAAAATCTGAAAGACCTTTTTTTGTGGGAGCAAGCTATCCTATCCCCTGCAACCCTGTGGGGATTGGGTGCCATCGCTTCGCGATATCTATCATAGTAATTTTTCTTGGATTTCTTTTTGTATATCTTCTAACTCATCAACGCTCAGTTTGGCATTTCTAAGCTTCGTATGTAATTGATTTGCGATTTTAACCTTTTCAGGGTCATATGGCTCCATATAGTTTTTAGGATTTGATTGCTCAAAGTGGCTTTCTAAACCTTCTTCATAGTATTGGTATTTTGTAATTCCGTTAACTTTTGAATTGCTTCTGGAATAAAAATTTACTATCCTCAAATCTATTTTATCAGAAAACTCAAGATAACAATTTAAAGATGCAAGTATATTTCCCCAAGACAATTTTATTCCAAGCAAATCCTCACCATCTGGATTGCTATCATTACTTTTATTCAAGAAATGCATATCCATCTTAAATCTGTCATTTCCGCAGTAGAAATTAGCAGTTAACTTTGCCCACGGCTTTAAGTAATGAGTAATTTTGGCATTGAGGTCTGTAAAATTATATGCCATATTATACTTTTCGCCATTTTTTTATTTTTAGCATTTTGTATAGCAAAAGCAGGTGTAGTAAGTATATCTAGCCAGGATCTCCTTAAACCAAAATTGAAGGAAGTTCTATTTTTAATAATAGGGCCTTCAAACTGAAGTCTACCGTCTATTAATCCTATTCCTACAGTTCCGTGATATTTTTGAAAGTCACCTTCCTTTGTTGTTACATCCACGACTGAAGATGTTCTGCCGCCATATCTTGAAGGAAAACCGCTTTTATAGAAATCTACCCCCCCCCCTTGATTACATCAGTATTGAAAGATGAGAATATGCCCCCAAGATGGCAAATTTGATATAAGGGTACACCATCCAGCAGGAATAAATTATCACTTCCATCACCGCCGTGTACATAAAGATTTGAAAGTAGTTCTGTGCCAGAAGCGACACCAGTTAACATTAGTAGTGTTTTTATTACATCGGGTGAACTAAAGAGGGCAAAGCCCCTATTGAAAGCAGTCTCATCTATCTTAGTCAAGCCCGTTTGAGTGAAATTTATATTCCTATCTATAGAAGACACAACCTTTGCTGCCTTTAATGTGTCCACTCTCATTGGGATATCTCTCTGCGTTTCCTG
>CAYFMO010000108.1:0-2694 GCA_964344225.1 uncultured Muribaculaceae bacterium
ATACCATGGAAAAGGGGTAAAAGCATTGAAATATCAGGCTTTTTACTAATAAAAACACAAGTGAAAACTGGGCTCAGCTTATACAGATATGAGCCTTGTCAATTATTAAATATGGGTGTCAGTTTACTTTTGACACCCTAACCATTATATCTAACTTAATTTTAATCTCACCTGGAAATCGCTCTTTTACTTCTTTAATTTATCAAATAATTATTTGATAGGCCCCAACAGCTACTCCTGTCAATACAATTATTCCAACATAAATAGGATAAATACAACTATCTTGCATACCACTACCTACTAAAGAAGTTATTACCATACCGATGAGACCACCGCCGTCTATCATTTATAACCCAATTAATCCCGCTGCAATAAAACTTTATTCCGAAATTGAACCTTACCTTAATTTATTAAGTGTTTAACCAATTTTCGAGATTGATACAAAGCCATGTGCGGCAAACATTTACTAAAATAAAAGACTGGGATTAACCAGCCTCTTAAACATGCCCTCCCTCGGGAACTATACAGATAAACTCCAGTATTTCATTACCAGTATTTTGGAACTGGTGAGTTTCACCGGAAGGAACATAAGCAAAGGATCCTGCTTCTATATTATTTTCCTTACCATCTAAAAATAATTTTCCTCCACCTCTTATAACATAGTTTATGTGAGGCCAAGGATGGTTGTGTCTTGGTGTATATCCACCTGGCTCAACTTCAAATGTTCTCATTACATATCCTTCCCAGCCTTCCAAAGGACCTACCAAAACTTTCATACTAGCCCCTTTGGCATCAGGATGGGTCACTTGTTTTTTCTCCAGCTTATCTTTGTGGGATACTATCATTTTTTATCCTTTCTAGCTTAAATATGCTTCAATTAACTCTAGTAAACAACATCCACACACTTGCCTAATCTATACCCTATAATCAAAATTTCATCCATTATCTCAAAAAAACGCCCATTCTTAATGATTATATGAAAACTTCTTATTGGGTATTCCCTAAATTATTGAGCTGTAATAAGACAGACAGCATAAATCCATTCCAGGAACTTATATTTGGAAAAAGGATAGTTAAAAGAAGATAATACTATAGCCGAGGAATAAACCCTCGGCTAAATTATTTAATCCAGTATTCTTTTACTTGCAATCAAGCTAATTTTCAGAGAAAACTTTTACCAATTTCAAACTCTATTAAGCTCAGCGAACCATCATCTCCGCTTACAGAAATATAATAGTATCTAGATACACCGTCTTCATCAGTAAAAGTAATTCCTATATCTGGCACAGTTCCCATTACATATGTTTTGACTAGAATTGGCTCTTTAGAATTCCACTCATCAAGTCCGAAAACACTTTCTCCTTCCGATAAAATGTACTCATCATCTATCACATCAAATATAAGTCTAATAAAACGAAAATCAGAAAGCTTTTTTTGGCTTATAAAAACCATATCACTTCCATCTGGATACATTATTTCCCTATGAATGACTTCATAATCATCTAATACAAGCTCATCTGAATAGCCAATGAAAAGCCCATCAGTGTATATTAAATTATCTTGAGGCTCCTTCTCATGGGGAGCCTCAGGCTCAATCTCAGCCTGAGGTTCAGAGATTGATGGCTTATCAATTTTTTGGGGAGTAGATTTAGCTATTGCTTTATCCTCATCCTTTGGCACAGTTACTACTGGCTTCTCAGTTTCCTTTGGAGTAGATGGAATTTCAGGCCCCTCATCTTTAGCACAAGCTGTGAAAAATATCACCAAGATTAAAACCAGTACTGCTGGTAGAATTTTTAGCTTTTTCATTTTAATTACCCCCTATAATTTTTAGTCTGCTACCACTCCATAGTACTTCTTATTAAGGAACTTCATCATAGTTGGTAGACTAGATTCTCAGTAAAAATTTTGCAACGGGTTTTTCTATCCTAATAATCCTTATGATATTTACTAAGATACATTAACTACTAATGGCTGTCTTCTATACCATATGATTCTCAGTATTTAGTTGATTCATACCACGGCTTCATCACAATCCACACCTTTTACGTAGTAATTATTAGATAATTGGTATGTCAATAAAAACAACCTCCTATCGTGCAAATTATATCATACTTTCTGACTGGAAATTAACCTTAAAGAAGATTTTTACCATTTTCATTCAGTAAGCCACTATAGACTTTGGAAATGAAAGGTAGAGCTTTATAACGAGAATTCTTTTGAGAAGGTCGCAGATTCTTCACCTATCTTAAAAATAAAAAACCCTTGAGAGTGCTTACCTTAAGGGTTTTTATGGTCCATTTTATTATATGCTATATTTTTTTATGAACAGGCTCTGCTCTTTAAAAGTCTTTTGCACAGTCTCTCTATGCTCTTTCCTTCTTCTGCAAAAGGACTGCTACAACTACTATAAAACCTTTAAAGGCTTCCCTAAGGAAGGGTGGTACACCCAGAAGGTTAAGCAGGTTATTCATAACTGCTATGATTAAAGTTCCAAGTACCGTTCCTATTATTGTACCTCTACCGCCTGACATGGAGGTCCCCCCCACTATAACAGCTGCTATAGCGTCCATTTCGTAGCCAGAGCCGGCATTAGCAAAGTCCATGGCTCCAATCCTTGCCACTTGGATAATAGAGGCTACACCCACAAGAAAGCCTATGAGGGCATAGACCTTAGCCCTAACCTTATCCACA
>CAYFMO010000109.1:0-2681 GCA_964344225.1 uncultured Muribaculaceae bacterium
AAAACACCAAAAACAGCCAGTCTTTTCATCTTTTTTATTTGTTGATTATAAATATTTTTATGTTCTTTTGTGCAATCAGACATAGTTTTTTTAAATGATTTCGATTAACAAGAGCAAATATATTGAATAAGTCAAAAATGCTGTAAGAAATATTTAAAAAACTATGGAAAAACTATTATCTTCGTGCCGTAAAAATAGTGAAAATGAAATCTGACATTCAAATCTCAAGAGAAACGCCTCTGAAAAAAATAAAAGATGTTGCGGAAAGTATAGGAATAGATCGTACTAAGGTATTAAACTACGGACCTTATATGTCTAAAATTCCTTTGAACCTTCTTAAAGAGAAAGAAATTCAAAAGAGCAATCTAATTTTGGTAACTGCCATTACACCAACCAAAGCAGGAGTTGGAAAAACAACTGTTTCTATAGGATTGGCTTTGGGATTAAATAAAATTGGTAAGAAAGCCATTCTTGCTCTTCGAGAGCCGTCGTTGGGACCTGTTTTTGGGATGAAGGGCGGTGCCGCAGGTGGTGGATATGCGCAAGTGCTTCCGATGGAAAATATTAATCTACATTTTACAGGAGATTTCCATGCTATAACTTCTGCACATAACACAATTTCAGCTTTGTTAGATAATTATATTTATCGAGTTCAAGGAACACCAGAAGAACTGAAGGAAGTACTTTGGAAGCGTGTTCTTGATGTAAACGATAGGAGTTTACGTAATATTGTGACTGGACTAGGAGCGGGAAATGGAGTTCCAGCAGAATCAGGATTTGATATTACTGCAGCATCAGAATTGATGGCTATTCTGTGTTTGGCCAGTGATGTAAAAGATATGCGTAGACGCATCGAAAATATTTTGTTGGGATATAAGCGCAGTGGAGAGCCTTTTACAGTGAAAGATTTAGGCGTTGCAGGTGCAATTATGGTTCTGATGAAAGATGCTATCGTTCCTAATATGGTACAAACAACTGAAAATACAGCAGCTTTTGTTCATGGTGGCCCATTTGCAAATATTGCTCACGGATGTAATTCGGTTCTTGCAACTAAAATGGCAATGTCTTATGGTGATTATGTTATTACAGAAGCAGGATTCGGGGCTGACTTGGGAGCAGAAAAATTTTTCAATATAAAATGTCGTAAAAGTGGCTTGCGCCCTAAGTTAACAGTAATAGTGGTTACATCACAAGGATTGAAAATGCATGGTGGCGTTCCTGAAAATCAAATAAAAGAACCTAATATGGAAGGCCTAGTACGCGGTTTTGAAAATCTACAAAAACATTTGACAAACCTTGCTAATTTTGGGCAAACAGTAGTAGTTGCTTTTAATAAATATCATTTTGATACGGAAGATGAGATAGGAGCTGTCCGTGATTTCTGTGACAAACAGGGTGTATCTTTTGCCGTAAATGAGGCATATACAAAAGGAGGAGAAGGTGCGATTGAATTGGCAAATGTCGTAGTTAAAGCTATAGATGAAAAACCATCAGATGAGTTGAAACTTACCTATGATGATGAAGACTCTATTGTGACTAAAATAACAAAAGTTGCAACTCAAATATATGGAGCATATGATGTGATTTTACGTGAGAATGCAATAAAAAAGCTAAAACATATCGAGGGGACACCTCTTGAAAAATTACCTGTATGTATAGCTAAAACGCAGTATTCATTTTCTGCCGATCCAAAAGAATACGGTGTGCCTAAAAACTTTCGTCTTACAATAAATGACCTAGTAATTAACCAGGGCTCTGAGTTCATAGTTGCAATTGCCAATAAAATAATGCGTATGCCAGGACTTCCAGTAGAACCACTAGCGAAACAGATTGATTTAGTTGACGGAGAAGTAGAAGGCTTAAGTTAGTGTTTGCTAGATTTTAATGCGAGGCTCTTTGTGGGTCTCGCTTTCTTTTTATATCTTTGCGCGTCATTTAACCCATCATTATTATGAATAACCAAAGGTATATGCAGCGTGGCGTTTCCGCTTCGAAGGAAGATGTCCATAATGCTATCAAAAACATTGACAAAGGATTGTATCCACAAGCTTTTTGTAAAATTATTCCAGATATTTTGGGTGGCGATCCCGAATATTGCAATATAATGCATGCAGATGGCGCTGGAACTAAATCTTCATTAGCTTATCTTTATTGGAAAGAAACAGGAGATTTAAGTGTGTGGAAGGGTATTGCACAAGATGCTCTAATTATGAATATAGATGACCTTCTTTGCGTGGGTGCTGTGGATAATATTCTAGTCTCTTCAACAATTGGTCGTAATAAAATGTTAATTCCAGGTGAGGTAATTAGTGCTATTATTAATGGTACTGATGAACTTCTTGCTGAGCTTCGCCAGATGGGGGTTGGAGCTTATGCGACTGGTGGTGAGACTGCAGATGTTGGTGATCTTGTTCGTACAATCATAGTGGATTCCACAGTGACTTGTCGTATGAAGAGGAGTGATGTTATTGATAATGCTAATATTCGTCCAGGAGATGTGATTGTTGGTTTAGCCTCATTTGGACAAGCTACATATGAGAAAGAGTATAACGGGGGAATGGGAAGTAATGGGCTCACATCTGCCAGACACGATGTTTTTGCTAAATATTTGGCAGAGAAATATCCGGAGAGTTATGATAAGGCAGTACCAGATGAACTAGTTTATAGTGGTGAGTTAAAAC
>CAYFMO010000110.1:0-2652 GCA_964344225.1 uncultured Muribaculaceae bacterium
AAGATATATCAAAAGAATTAAACTTGTATAAGTATGGTGGGTGATGAGCTTAAAAAAGGGATATGAATTATCGTAAATATGGTAGTTAGACTAGCATAAATATGGTAGTTATGATAGCATAAATTTGGGAGGTGGCTATGAGTAAGTATATTCCTAGACTTATAGATAAATCTTTGAAGAAAGAATTGGAAGCTTTTGGAGCAGTATTGATAACTGGTCCAAAGTGGTGCGGCAAAACCACTAGTGGACTTAGACATTCTAAAAGTGCTCTTTTTTTACAGGATCCAGATAATAGAAGTCAAAATTTAGAGATGGCAAGTTTAAGTCCTTCTTTATTATTAGAGGGAGAAAAACCAAGATTATTGGATGAGTGGCAGGATGCACCAAGTCTTTGGGATGCTGTTAGACATTCAGTTGATAGGTTGGGTGAGACAGGCCTTTATATACTAACTGGCTCTGTTATGGTTGATGAAAGTAAACTAGCCCACAGTGGGACGGGAAGAATTTCAAGGTTTCAGATGCGAACCCTTAGTCTTTTTGAGTCTGGATTTTCAAATGGAGGGGTTAGTTTAGAAAAACTCTTTGCAAAAGAAGAACCTAGCTCAAAATCTGACTCCAGTTTAGAAGATATAGCAGAGGTGATAGTTAGGGGTGGATGGCCTTCTTCGATAGATAAGTCTTTAGATATTGCAAGACGTCAGGTTGGAGGCTATTGCCAGTCCATTATAAGGTCTGAAATATCAACCAGCGATGGAGTGCAGAGAGACGAAGAAAAGCTCGAATCTTTTTTAAGATCATATTCTAGGCATATATCTACAAGGGCTGCCCTCACAACAATAGTGAATGATTTATCTGGTAAGGAAAAAGAGCTTGATCGTAGAACAGCTCCTGAATATATAAGAGCCCTTTCTAAAATATATGTAGTTGAGGAATTAAAAGCATGGAATCCACGCCTAAGATCTAAAACTGCAATAGCAACCAGTCCTACTAGGCATTTTACTGATCCAGCTATAGCTGCTTATTTTCTTGATGCAGGTCCAAAGGATTTATTATCTGATTTAAAAACCTTTGGCTTACTTTTTGAATCATTAGTTATAAGGGATTTGAGAATATATGCTCAGAGTTTGTCTGGTAGAGTATACCATTATAGAGATCATGCTGGTTTAGAGGCCGATGCTGTTATACATCTTAGCTGTGGAGCCTATGGGCTTGTTGAGGTTAAACTAGGAGGAGAGGCTGTTGATAGAGCCGCAGAGAACCTTCTAAAACTCAGAGATAAAATAGATACTAGTATGATGCCAGAGACTTCCTTTATGGCTGTTATAACGGCAACTGGATATGCCTATAAAAGACCTGATGGTGTTTATGTTATCCCTATTGGTTGTTTGAGAGATTGAAAAATTATTTTAGGATATAGAGATAGCAATTCTATACTTGAGTAAATTAATTTAAATTATTTGAAATGAGGGATTAAAAATGGATTGGAGAACAATATCGAAGATTGATTCACATGTGCATATTTTGCCTGAAGATAGAAGACAAGGTTTTATCAGATATCAAGGAGAAGATAGTACATGGTCCAAGGCAGAATTAAGCAGTTATATTGATTATATGGAAGAGTATAATATTAAAAAGGCAATCCTTCAACCAACTAATAATTCTTATATGTATTATTCATCAAGAAAAACTAATGAGTTTTTATCGGAAATTGTGAAGGAATACCCAGAGAAATCCATGGCATTTGCAGATATTAATTTTAATTGATCATATATTTTAAATGAGGCTCCTAGGGAGTTAGAGTATGCAATTAAGAAACTAGGTTTACACGGATTAAAAATACATCCTAATAATTTGAATATAGATGCTGATGATCTTAGATTGGTACCCTTGCTAAGAAAAGCGGCTGACTTGAAAATACCAGTTATGTATCATAGTAATCCCTGTATGACGGGATTTCATGATAATAGTGCTCCAGATAAAATCAATAAAATGATAAAGGTTTTCCCAGATATAGAGTTTATAACTGCACATTTGGGTGGCGTTAAATATTTAGATGCATGGTCAGGATGCACTTGGGTGGATATTTCATTTATATTACCGGAATTGGTAGGATTATATGGGATAGCGCAAACAAATAGAATCCTTCGTATGTTTGGCGCCGATAGACTAATTTTCGGGACAGACTATCCTGAGAGAAAGTATGATGAATATTTTTTCATACTCAATGAAATGGATTTTACTGAAGAAGAGATTCAAAAGATTGCATATAAAAATATAGAGTCAATACTGAAAATCAGTTAGAAAGTAGTTTTTGCATTGACTCAGGAAAGGCCAAAATATTATTAAACATCTATATTGATGCCCTATTAATAGTTATCGATCTTCTATTTAATGAAACCGTTCTTATGATTTGGATAAGAGGTATAAAAAAGACATAAGTTTGCACTAATACTTTATCCTCTTTTATTCGTGTTTGTGCATGAAATTTTAGCAAGATTGGCTTTCAGTTTATTAGACTTGACCAGAGACTTTGAACTTTTTTATTTTCTTTTACTAAAGCCGGTTATTAGAGGATACATAATTGGATTTGCTTTACTGCTTTATTTATTAAAAATAGCTAAAGGAGGCGAGGAAGTTTTACCTCAATAAAAC
>CAYFMO010000111.1:0-2481 GCA_964344225.1 uncultured Muribaculaceae bacterium
TGCCTCCAAGAGCATCTTTAATGCATGTATAATCATCTAGCATTTTTTTGCGATACTCTTTATCTTCTATTAATGCTCTTATCTCATTAACAAGTGAGTCTGCATTACAGTCGTTCTGAATAAGTTCTTTAAAAGCTAAGCGATTGATAATAAGATTTCCTAGACTAATATACTCAATTTTTACGATTCTTTTAGCAATTTCGTAGCTTAACCAGTTTGCAATATAACCTACAACCTGTGGGGTGCCAATAAGTGCAGTTTCAAGAGAGGCCGTACCGGAATTGACTACTGCAGCCTCTGATTTATGTATAATAGCTTGTGTTTCTCCAAATAAAACCTTTATTTTACTAGTATCTATGCCATTATTTTGAGCCTTATCAAGATGAACTTTATAGTCTTTCATTTGACGAGCCGGAGCTCCCGCAATTAAAAACTGATAATCTTTATATCTTTCAATCTTGCTTAATTTATTTGTGAAATCTATAAGTACAGGCATCATTGCGTTAATCTCAAATTTTCTAGAGCCAGCTAGCAAAGCAATGATGGGTTTTTCTTCCAAATTATTACGTTGTAAGAACTCCTGACGAGTTTCATTGGTTGCCTTAGATTTCTCTATTTCGTCTACTAGGGGATTTCCTTTATAGATGTAGCTAACGCCTTTAGAGTCAAAATATGCTTTTTCGAATGGAAAGACTATGAAAAGCTTGTCGACATATTCCTTTAGCTTTTTAATTCTCCCTTCTCTAGAAGCCCATACTTTTGGAGCTATATAATAGAAAACTTTAAAGCCTGCCTTGTGGGCAAATTCAGCAATTTTAAAGTTAAAACCTGGGTAATCAATTAGAATTACAACATCTGGTTGCCAATCTATTATATCTTTTTTACAGTTTTTAAGATTATTAAGAAGTTGTTTTGCTTGCTTTAGAACCTCCCAGAAACCCATAACAGCCCCTTCCTTATAATGTTTTACAAGGGTTCCACCCACTTGAGCCATCTTATCACCACCCCAAAATCTAATTTCTGCTTCAGGATCTTCTGCAAAGATACCTTTCATCAGATTAGCTCCGTGGAGATCTCCAGATGCTTCACCTGCTATGATATAATATTTCATAGGCTTTCTACTTTAATTAAGACCTAAAAGTCAATGTCAAAACCAGCTGATCGCAATCTTGAACTTTCTGCTTCGTCAGTATTGTACATATTATGAGCTACTATTGAGATATAGCCGTTTTTTAAAAGTCTATGGTCTGCTAATTCATTATTGCGTGGATCATCTACAAACTCACCTACCATCATATACAATTCTTCTCCTTCCTCATGCTCAGGTTCTCCACTTAGACCTAACATTTCAGGAGTTATACCATAGTGTGCATATATATCGGCACTCCAAGGACGAAATTCACGTACCCATTTACCCATACCTTGATAACCCACCTTAATTCCTTTGACTTCTTTAGGAGAAATGTTAGGGAAATTAATATTGTAGAAAATGCCAGGTTTAGAGGCAGGGCCAAGTTCTAATATCTTTTTGAGAATATTAGGAAGAAATTCCTCTACAACTGAGAAATCTGCATCTGGACTAAGCTCTGTCAAAGATACTCCAACAGAAAGAATTCCATTTAAGGCTCCTTCTTCTGCTGCACCTAGTGTGCCAGAATAACAAGAAGCAGTCGCTGCATTTGAGCCATGGTTGATTCCTGAAACAAGAAGGTCAGGATGCTTTTCCTCAAATTTTGTATTTAGACCAAACTTTACGCAACTAGCAGGAGTGGCATCAAGATATGACCAAGACTCTTCTGTACTTTCTTGTAATTTTTTATATGCTAATT
Organism: uncultured Muribaculaceae bacterium; assembly: GCA_964344225.1. Taxonomy (GTDB): domain Bacteria; phylum Bacteroidota; class Bacteroidia; order Bacteroidales; family UBA932; genus Cryptobacteroides. The sequence continues at coordinate 1,830 of CAYFMO010000111.1, forward strand.
GTTTAAGGCCAAGAGATACAGCTGTTGACATCCCTGATTGATGAGTTTTCGGTGCAATTACTGTAACATTGCCTAAGCTTTTCATTATATCTGTTAATACTCTTAAACCTTTTGCCTGATATCCGTCGTCATTCGTAATTAATATCTCCATAAACAGAATATTTTTCACAAATATAATGATAATTTGCTAAAAATGTATTAAATTTGTGGCGCATTTTCGGAGCGTAAGTTCCAGGGATAATTAAGAATAAAATTAAGTATAACTTTAAATAAATTAAAACGATGATTAAATTAGGTATTAATGGATTTGGCCGTATTGGCCGTATGGTATTCCGTGCAGCTGTTGAGAACTTTTCAAAAGACATTAAAGTAGTAGGTATTAATGACCTTCTAGATGCAGAGTATTTAGCATATATGCTAAAATATGATTCAGTTCACGGTATTTTCAAACATGATATCAAAGTAGATGGTAACTACCTAATCGTAGATGGAAATAAAATCCAAGTTTTCTGCGAAAGAGATCCAAAGAACATTACTTGGGGCGCTCTTGGCGTAGACGTAGTTGTTGAGTCAACAGGTTTCTTCCTAACTGAGGAAACTGCTTCTGCTCACATTCAAGCTGGTGCTAAGAAGGTAATTATGTCAGCTCCTT
>CAYFMO010000112.1:0-2440 GCA_964344225.1 uncultured Muribaculaceae bacterium
TCCTTGGGAGAAATTTACATATGATAATATAAATAACTAAACATATAATTTGCCAAGAGAACAAATTATCTAGGCAAAGTACCGCTCTTAATTTATCACAGATAACTGTTACTTCCTATAATTTTGATATATTAACTCGTCTTCATAGTAAAATGCCTGGATTAAGTCTGGCATACCATGGAAATAAAAGTCCAGATGAACTATATTACGCTGGCATTAAAGGTCTTGCATATAGTATGAATATAATAAGTGCTAATCCAGATTGGATTGAAAGAGCTCATGAATTAGGGATGAAAGTCACTGTTTGGACTCCATCAACCGTAGCTGATGCTATGACTTTTATAGGATTAAACGTTGATTTACTAACAACAAATAATGTAAGTTTGATGAAGGAACTTACAGAACGTGTTTATATTGAATAATTTAATATCGCAGATTATGAAAAAATTTTTATTATTAAGTTTATTTCTAACGACTATTGTTTCATTTGCTCAGCCGAAAGTTGTTGGACATAGAGGATGTAGAGATGTGCCAGGACTTTTTGAAAACACTATTGCAAGCTTAAAATATGCTCAACAAATTGGTGTAGACGCAGTGGAGTTTGACTTGCAAATGACAGCTGATAACAAAATTATAGTTTTTCATGGGCCTCAAATTCCTGGATGCGATAAAACCATTAATGAGCTAACTTTTAAAGAAGCTCGTAACATTAAACTTCCCGGAGGTTTTCAAATGCCGACACTTGAAGAATACTTCAAGCAAGCTAAAAAATATCCAGATATTGAGATTGTCCTAGAGTTTAAAAAGCAATCAACACTTGAAAGAAATCAAAAAATGGTTTCTGATGCTATGGATTTAGCGGAGAAAATGAAGATTGGGAAACAGATTGAATACACCACATTTAGTGAAACAATATGTCGCTTAATCAAAGAAAGAGATCCTCAAGCAAAAGTAATCTATATTTCAACCGGAGTTCACGTAAAAGATGCGGCATATGCTAAAGAACAAGGTTATGATGGTATTTCTTACAACTTAGATGCCTGGATGAATCGTCCAGAAGTTGTAGAACAAGCAAAAGAGCTTGGTGTTGAAACAACTCTTTGGCTTGCAAATCATTATGAAGTAATAGACTGGGCTGTAAGACACGGAATCGATTATATATCAACAGATTTCCCAAAACAAGCAGTAGATTATATGAAATCCATTGAAAATTATAATAAGTCCTCTAAATAAATATGTTTTTTAGTAACTTAGCGGGTTAGGAACTAATAAAACATATTTTTAATGAAGAAGTCTAAACATGTCACAATTTATGATGTTGCAGCTGCATGCGGTCTATCGAAAGGGACGGTGGACCGTGTGATACATAATCGTGGACGTGTATCGGAAGAGAGTCGACAAAAGGTCTTAAAAACAATTAAAGAACTAGGCTGGAAACCTGATGAATACGCACAGATATTAGGTACCAGAACCAAGTATAATATTGTATGCATTATGCCACAATGGCGTGCTGGAGACTATTGGGGGAAAATTAAAGAAGGTTTTTTAGAAGAGGCAAAAGTGGTTGAGAGGTATGGGATTACTGTTGAAATTTTGCCATATATTGATGGAAATAAAGAATCATTTAATAATGCATGTAAGAGTGCATTAGATGCGAAACCACACGGAATTGTAATTCGTCCTCTTTACCCCGAAGAACTTTCTATTGATTTTATTAATTCGCTTAAAAAACTCAGTATTCCATACGCATACGTTGATAATCTATTAGTTAACGACAAAGATTATCTAACTTATTATGGCGTGGACTTTGCAAAAAGTGGGCGTCTTGGCGCTTACCTTTTAACAGAGGGCTGTAAAAGTCCTGGAGATATATTAATTATACGCATTATAAGAGGTGAAGGAGTAGTTTCAGATCCAACGAAAGTACGTCGTGAAAATTTTGTAGAATATATTCATGATAGATACCCTGATACAAATATTTATTATATAAAAATCGACCCAGATCATACCACAGAAGCCTACGAACTTTTAGACAGTTTTTTTCATGAACATCCCGAAGTTCGAAATGTCGCCATGCTTAACTCAAGGATTTTTCTAATGGCCAGCTATATTAAAAAACGTAAACTCAAGGATTTCAGACTCATAGGTTATGATAATACCACAGCTAATTTAGAAGCTCTTGAAAGTGGCGCAGTAACTTATCTTATTACTCGACATACCTCACAACAGGCTTCGCTTTGTATTAAGGCTATGACAGAATTTCTTCTTCATCAAAATCTTCCTGCTCAAAGAGATAATTATATGCATATGAATGTGCTCACAAAGTATAATCTTGAGAATTTCTGGTAAATATCCCCATAAATTAGGATTGCAGACTCATAAAAATGTGAGTAAATTTGCGGTCACTGATGAAAAGAAGCGTAATTTTTATTCTGCTGGT
>CAYFMO010000113.1:0-2325 GCA_964344225.1 uncultured Muribaculaceae bacterium
TATATATGTATATTTTTCATTTGCAGTATCTTAAAAAAAGTACCATTTTTGCAAAACAAAATGAATCTATTATTTAAAAACACGTAATAACATGAAACTAAAAACAATCCTTAGCTTTCTAGCTATTTTTTCTGTAGCTACACTGTTGGCTGCACCAAAACAATATGAACTTTTATCTCCTGATAAGAGTTTGAAAACAGAAATTTCAATAAATAATGGTTTAATCACTTATGCGATAAGTAAAGACGATAATGTTCTTCTTGCACCCTCTGAAATTTCTATGGCGCTTAGTGATGGAACTTCTTATGATGGTTCTGTAAGGCTACAAAGAGCAAAAATGAATACAGTTGACCAGGTTCTTGATGCTATCCTTTATAAAAAGGCAAAAGTTGTTGATAATTATAACCAATTAACTCTAAGTTTTAAAACTTTTGATCTTGTTTTTAGGGCTTATGATGCAGGAATTGCTTATCGCTTCATTTCAAAATCAAAGAAACCTTTTGAGGTATTAGGTGAAAAGGCGGAGTTCGCATTTCCTGGAGACTGGAAGATGTATGTTGCATATGTGGCAAGAAATAAAAATAATATTGAGAAGCAATTTTTTAATTCTTTTGAAAATCTATATGAATATACAGAGCTTTCTAATTGGAATAAATCACGTCTAGCATTTCTTCCAGTTATGATAGAATCTCCTAAAGGATATAAGATTAATATTATGGAGTCAGATCTTCTTAATTATCCTGGAATGTATCTTTATAATGGAAATTCAGATACTACTTTAGAAACGAGATTTGCTCCTTATCCGAGAGATATAAAGCAAGGTGGACATAATAATCTTCAAGGTTTAGTACAAACTCATGAGGATTATATAGCTAAATATGATACAGCAGTTTCATTCCCTTGGAGAATAATTAATGTTAGTTCAGAAGATAAGGAGATGCTTGATAATGACTTAGTTTGGCTTTTAGGGAAGCCTGCTGATTCTAATGCGGATTGGTCTTGGATTAAGCCTGGGAAAGTAGCTTGGGAGTGGTGGAATTACTGGCACGTTATAGGTCAGGACTTTGAGGCAGGAGTAAATAACGATACGTATAAATATTATATTGATTTTGCATCTCGCTATGGAATTGAGTATGTGATTCTTGATGAAGGTTGGGCTGTTAATAAAGCAGCTGATTTATTCCAGGTTGTTCCAGAAATTGATATAAAAGAGCTTGTGGATTATGGTGCAGAGCGCAATGTGGGTATAGTTCTTTGGGCTGGTTATTGGGCTTTTGATAGAGATATGGAAAAAATCTGTAAGCATTATTCAGAAATAGGTGTAAAAGGCTGGAAGATTGACTTTATGGATAGGGATGATCAAATGATGGTAGATTTCCATACTCGTGCAGCTAAGACAGCAGCTAAATATAAGCAATTTGTGGACTTCCATGGGACTTATAAACCTTGTGGTTTAAATAGGACTTATCCTAATGTTCTTAATTTTGAGGGGGTTCATGGTCTCGAGCAGATGAAGTGGGATGAAACAGGAACGGATCAGCTTACATACGATGTTACTTTCCCATTTATTCGTATGGCCGCAGGACCAGTTGATTATACTCAAGGTGCTATGAGAAATTATAATTTTGAGAATTATAAGCCTTGTTATATTGATCCAGTAAGCCAGGGAACTCGTTGTCATCAGTTAGGAATGTATGTTGTGTATGAGTCGCCTTTTAATATGCTATGTGATGCACCACATTATTATGAGCAGGAAAAAGAATGTACTGAATTCATAGCAAAGATTCCTACTGTTTTTGATGAGACAATTGCTATTGATGGTAAGGTTGGTGAGTACATAGTTGTGGCTCGTCGTAGTGGAGATAAATGGTATATTGGGGGACTGGCTGGCCAAAAAGAACATAATGTAACTATTGACTTAGGTTTTCTTGGTAAAGGAGATTGGCAGGTAGAGCTTTTTAAGGATGGAGTAAATGCTGCTCGTCACTCTGAGGATTATAAGAAAGTAGTGATTAAGGCAGGCAAGGTTTTAGAGGTTAAAATGGCTCCAGGTGGAGGTTTTGCTGCAATTTGTTTTTAAGAAATTTGAGAAATTCATAGAAAATACTACATTTGTGGGTTGGGTTAAAAACTATTAGTAATAAAAAATGAGAAAAATTCTTTTTGCTTTTATAGCAATGGCGGGCTTAATCTTTACTAATTGTGATAGGAATGAAGTAAAAGAGGTTGGGCTGTAGTAAAATTGGATAACGTTAGTCTATCCATTCGAGGAAGTCATCAACTCGGGAGCGACTAACAGTCATTTCAAATGTGCTTTCGGGTTGG
>CAYFMO010000114.1:0-2309 GCA_964344225.1 uncultured Muribaculaceae bacterium
GAGTTGCATAAATTGATCTTTGATTAATTTGCTCTATCTCGGCATTGTCAGAAACAGTGTTCTTTGCTTCTACCGTACCCCTTCTGTCAATAACCTTGCCCTCATAGAGCATTGCCTCAGATAAGGTGGTTTTACCTGACTTGGTGCTTCCAAGCAGAACCACATTACGAATGTCTTTTGTTGAATAAGTCTTCATTTAGTTCTATTGTTATATGTGTTTATTAATTTTTTCCTACGCTAAAAAACGCGTCTTGCAAAACTAATAAAATAATACTGCAATAACAATCCCTTTTATAAACATATATACAACATTCTTTTTATAAGAAATAACTTAATTTTTATACATTTCTATAAGTTCATCAGTAGATAATCCAAGCTCTTCATAAATATGACTCTTCATCTTTCGAGAAGATACTCCCAAAATCTTACATAGGTCATCAAAACCCTTTATTGTACTATAATTTAAAACCCCTCCCTCAAGCGCAGAAATCAAGACCTCATATTTCTGGTCAAAGCTTCTATAAAACAAATTCATCATAACTTTTTTATTTACAAATTTGGTGGTGAAGAAGTATAATAACAAGAAGCTCTTGCAGATTTTTCTATTTTTTATCTAAAGTTTTTCTCTTTTTTTATGTTTTTTCTCTTTTTTAATAAGTGATTGTTGTTAATCGCAAGTTTTTCTTGTGCCCAAATAGATGTTTTCTCAAATACTTTTGTTGAAAACTCAAGAGCTTATGATTAATAGTGTTATAAAGAGCAATATTTATCTCAAAAGAAAGGAACTTTCCCTTACTCAAGAAGATGTTGCACAAAAATTAGGAATTTCTGTTACGGCCTATAGAGACCTTGAAAGGGGCAACACAAATATGCTCAATCCACATATTCCTAAAATAGCTGAGGTATTAGAAACAAGTATTGAAGAGCTCATTTTGGGTTACTTCCCTCTTGCAAAGGATGCAGAAGAGCTGGAGGATTTAGAGAAAAAATATGCTGGTAGCCTTAGGCAGAAAGACGAAGAGTATGAAAATAATCTAAAAGCACTTAAAAATCAGATAACACAAATGCAAACAGCTATTGACTCTCTTCAAGAAACTGTTAAAACAAAAAATGATATCATTGGATTATTGCAAAAATTGCTTGCTCAAGAGAATGATAATAAGTAATTTTGCAAAATGGAAGTCAAAAATAAGCTACTTAATTTTCATAACGAAAACTTGCTGGAGGCGGGTTGTGACGAGGCAGGAAGAGGACCATTAGCAGGTTCTGTTTTTGCCGCAGCCGTCATTCTTCCTAAAGACTTCTATCATCCTTTATTAAATGATTCTAAGCAGCTTACAGAAAAAGCAAGAAACGAACTTCGGCCCATTATTGAAACAGAAGCAATCGCTTGGGCAGTTGAGGAGGTAACTGCTGAAGAAATCGATACTATTAATATTCTTAATGCCTCAATAACTGGTATGCAAAGAGCTGTTTTAAAACTTGCTGTAAAACCAGATTTTCTACTTATTGATGGAAACAAATTCAAACCACTTAAAGGGTACGAGCATCTATGCATAGTTAAAGGAGATGCAACCTATGCTTCGATTGCAGCTGCTTCTATACTTGCTAAAACCTATAGGGATGAGTATATGAGAGGGCTTGCAAAGCTTTATCCTATGTATGGCTGGGACAAAAATATGGGCTATCCCACCAAAGAGCATATTGCGGCTATTAAAGAGTTTGGTTATACAGAATTCCATCGCAAAAGTTTTAATGTTAAAGAATTAGAACCAAGTTTATTTTAATATTTACAACATAATTAGATATAAAATTTTATAAAAATATGAAACGTATACTTTTGTTATTTACTGCTATTGTAGTTTTTGTCAGTAGCGCCAGAGCAGATGAAGGAATGTGGCTTTTGCCTCTTTTAGAAAAAATGAATGGTAAAACCATGACAGAGATGGGTTGTCAACTTTCTCCTAAAGAAATTTACGACATAAATAATACTTCATTAAAAGATGCTATTGTTCAATTTGGAGGTGGGTGTACTGCTGAAATTGTTTCGGGCGAAGGCTTACTTATGACAAACCATCACTGTGGATATAGAAATATCCAAAAGTTAAGTTCTCTAGAAAATGACTATCTAAAGGATGGTTTCTGGGCAATGAACAGAAGCGAAGAACTGCCTTGCGAAGGCCTAGAGGTAACTTTTTTGGAGAAAATGGTAGATGTTACAAAACAAATATCAAAAGCCAAAAATAAAGAAGCTGCTATTAAAGACCTTATTTCAAAAGCCGAGGCTACTCATCCACATTGTGAGGTAG
>CAYFMO010000115.1:0-2294 GCA_964344225.1 uncultured Muribaculaceae bacterium
AGCCTCAGTCTGAAACCGTATGGCGTCAGGCTGATAAATATGGCGTTCCAAAGATTGCCTATATTAACAAAATGGACCGTGTAGGTGCTGATTTCTTCGCAGTTGTTGAAGAAATGAAGACAAAACTTGGTGCTAGAGCGGTTCCAATTTGTATTCCAATTGGTGCTGAAGATAAATTTGATGGTATTATTGACCTGGTAGCAATGAAAGCTATGATTTATGATCATAACTCTCAAGAGCTTGTAAATTATCACATTCAAGACATACCTGAAAAATTAGTAGATGAAGCTAATGCTTGGAGAGAGAAACTAGTAGAAGCGGCTGCTGAGTACGATGAGACTTTGATGGAGAAATTCTTCGAGGATCCAGATTCGATTACTGATGAAGAATTAATAGCAGCTCTTAGGGCAGCGACTATTGATATGTCAATCGTTCCAGCTTGTTGTGGTTCATCATTCAAAAACAAAGGAGTACAGTTCCTTTTAGACGCTATTATGCGTTATCTTCCTTCACCGCTTGATATTGGTGCAGTTAAAGGAACTAATCCTTACACAGATAAAGAAGAAATTCGTCAACCTAATATTAAAGAGCCATTTTCAGCTCTTGTATTTAAGATTGCAACTGACCCATTTGTAGGTCGCCTTGCATTCCTTAGAGCATATTCAGGTAAACTCGATGCGGGTACATATGTATATAATACTCGTTCGGGCAAGAAAGAGCGTGTATCAAGATTATTCCAAATGCACTCTAACAAACAAAATTCTATTGAGTTTGTAGAAGCTGGAGATATTTGTGCAGCAGTTGGTTTCAAGGACCTTCGTACAGGAGACACAATTTGTTCAGAGCAAAACCCTATAGTTCTTGAGTCAATGGAGTTCCCAGATCCAGTTATTGGACTTGCAGTTGAGCCTAAGACTCAAAAAGATCTTGATAAACTTGGTGTTGCGCTTGCAAAACTTTCTGAAGAGGACCCTACATTTACAGTAAAATCTGATCACGAAACTGGCCAGACTATTATTAGTGGTATGGGTGAGCTTCACCTCGATATTATTGTAGACCGTCTACGTCGTGAGTTCGGTGTTGATATCAATCAGGGCGCTCCTCAAGTTAACTATAAAGAGGCTATCACTCAGACAGTTGAGCATCGTGAGGTATTCAAGAAACAGTCAGGTGGACGTGGTAAGTTTGCTGATATTATAGTTTCAATAGGACCAGCTGATGAAGGAGTTCATGGACTTCAATTCATAGATGAAGTTAAGGGTGGTAACATCCCTAAGGAGTTCATCCCTTCAGTAGAAAAAGGATTCAAGTCAGCTATGGCAAATGGTGTACTTGCAGGATACGAGGTTCCTTCATTGAAGGTTACTTTGAAAGATGGTTCATTCCACGCAGTGGACTCAGACCAACTTTCTTTCGAGATCTGTGCACGTATGGCATTCCGTAAGGCTTGTCCAAAAGCAAAACCTATACTCCTAGAACCTATTATGAGCCTTGAGGTTGTAACACCTGAGGATTATATGGGAGATATCGTTGGTGACCTTAACCGTCGCCGTGGACAGATAAATGCTATGGATTCGACAATCGGAGCAAGAATTGTCAAAGCATTCGTTCCGCTTTCAGAGCAGTTTGGTTATGTAACAATTCTTAGAACAATCTCATCTGGTCGTGCAACTAGTACAATGGCGTTCGCCCACTATGCAGAGGTCCCAGCAGGCCTAGCAAAAGAGATTATCGAGAAGAGTGGTTACAAACATTCTGAAGATGACGAATAATTGTTTAACAGCTAATTATCAAATTTGATATGAGTCAAAAAATTAGAATAAAACTTAAATCATACGATCATATGTTAGTTGATAAATCAGCTAAGAAGATCGTTGATACAGTGTCGGCTACTGGTGCACGTGTGAATGGCCCAATTCCACTTCCAACCAATAAGAAAATCTTCACTGTAAACCGTTCAACATTCGTGAACAAGAAGTCTCGTGAGCAGTTCGAGCTTAACTCATTCTGCCGCCTTCTAGACATCTATGAGTCAAGCCAAAAGACAGTAGACGCTCTTATGAAGCTAGAACTTCCAAGCGGAGTTGAAGTAGAGATCAAAGTCTGATCCTAAACTCTATTGCAGAGTAAAAAATAATTATTACATTTGTGGCCCAGTCTGTTGCCCTTTGGTAAACCGGTGACAGACCCCACAATTGATAAAGTTCTTTACATTTCGAAGTTTATTTGAAATACAATTTTCGAAGTTTATTTTTGCTTAGAACAAGGAAAGCAAGTGAGGAGTAGGGAGTTAC
>CAYFMO010000116.1:0-2294 GCA_964344225.1 uncultured Muribaculaceae bacterium
ATTGTAAACAAAACTATTTGTTTGATTTACGGTTACGGCCACCACGACGACGCTCACCACGACCACCACTTGGACGACCTGTGCTTTGTTGTGCTTGAGCTGCAACAGTTGCATTCGGACTAAGATCAACCTTGCCATAAATTTCACCTTTGCAAATCCAAACTTTAACACCAACAACACCTACTTTAGTATGTGCTTCTCCAAGTGCATAGTCGATGTCTGCACGGAATGTATGAAGAGGAGTACGTCCTTCTTTAAACATTTCGCTTCTTGCCATCTCTGCACCGCCTAAACGACCGCTGATTTGAACTTTGATACCTTCTGCTCCAACTCTCATAGTTGTTGCAATTGCCATCTTAATTGCTCTTCTGTAAGAAACACGACCCTCAATTTGACGAGCGATTGAGTCTGCTACTATACGAGCATCAAGTTCTGGTTTTTTAACTTCGTAGATGTTAATTTGAACATCTTTCTTAGTTACTTTCTTAAGCTCTTCTTTTAGTAGCTCAACAGCTTGTCCCCCTTTTCCGATGATAACACCTGGGCGTGCAGCGTGTATAGTTACTGTAATTAGCTTAAGCGTTCTTTCAATAACAATCTTTGAAAGACTTGCCTTCGAAAGACGGCTTGAAAGATACTTGCGGATCTCAAAGTCTTCTGCGATTTTCTCCGCATAGTTACCACCACACCAGTTAGAGTCCCAACCACGGGTGATACCGATTCTGTTGCTAATAGGATTAGTTTTTTGTCCCATGATTACTCCTCCACTTTAGTTGGTTTAACATCAAGAATAATTGTAACGTGGTTTGAACGTTTACGAATACGGCCTGCTCTACCTTGAGCGCGAGGACGAATTCTCTTAAGTGTGCGACCTTCGTCAACCATTATAGTTTTAACGATTACGTTACCATTATCCAAGTCTCTAGTATTATCTGGATTCTTTGCTTCCCAGTTAGCAATTGCGCTACGGAGAAGAGTCTCCAATCTAATAGCTGCGTGCTTCTTCGAAAATTTTAAAATATCAAGTGCACGATTAACTTCTACACCTCTAATCATATCTGCGACTAAACGCATTTTACGAGGCGATGTAGGTACATCTTTCAACTTAGCAATAGCTGTTTGCCTTTTTGCTTCTTTAAGCCTCTCGGCCATTAATCTTTTACGAGCTCCCATAACTACTTTTCCTTTTTAAATTATTTACGATTGCCCGAATGGCCTTTAAATGTTCTTGTTGGGGCAAACTCACCTAGTTTGTGACCTACCATATTTTCAGTTACATAAACAGGAATAAATTTATTTCCATTATGAACTGCAATTGTGTGACCAACGAAGTCAGGAGAGATCATACTTGCGCGTGACCATGTCTTGATAACTTCTTTTTTCATACTGCCTTCATTCATAGCAAGAACTCTTTTTTCTAGGCTTGCTTGAATATAAGGACCTTTTCTTAATGAACGACTCATAATTTCTTAATTTATTCCGTTATTTTTTTCTTCTCTCAATAATAAATTTATTTGAAGTCGCTTTAGGATTACGAGTCTTATAGCCCTTAGCTAATAGACCCTTACGAGAACGTGGATGTCCTCCTGATGCACGACCTTCACCACCTCCCATTGGGTGATCAACTGGGTTCATTACAACACCACGAGTACGAGGTCTACGACCTAACCATCTCTTGCGTCCTGCCTTACCATGTGACTCCAAGCCGTGATCTGGATTAGATACAGCTCCGATTGTAGCGCGACAAGTAATCAATACCATTCTTGTCTCACCTGAAGGCAAGCGAAGAATTGCATGATTCCCTTCACGAGCAGTTAACTGAGCGTGTGCTCCTGCAGAACGTGCCATTGCAGCACCTTGACCAGGACGAAGCTCAATATTATGCACTTGTGTACCAAGTGGAATTTCTGCTAGAGGTAATGTATTACCTAATTCAGGCTGAATCCCTGAACCTGAAGCGATTTTTTGTCCAACCTTTAAACCGTTTGGTGCGATTATATATCTCTTCTCACCATCTTCATATTGTACTAATGCAATACGAGCACTGCGATTTGGGTCATATTCGATAGTCATAACGGTAGCTGTGCAATCATCTTTATCACGAAGGAAGTCGATGATACGATATCTTCTCTTGTGACCACCACCGATATAACGCATAGTCATTCTACCCTGATTATTACGTCCACCTGACTTCTTAAGAGGAGCCAAAAGAGACTTTTCAGGAGTCTTACAGGTAATATCGTCAAAAGCACTAATTACCTTATTTCTCTGTCCGGGTGTAACCGGTTTGAATT
>CAYFMO010000117.1:0-2259 GCA_964344225.1 uncultured Muribaculaceae bacterium
AGGTTGACGGTGAAATTGTAGGTCTTGCCCCAGCAGTTTTCGAAGTTCTTCCCGACCAGATCAATGTTTTATCTGGGAAATAACTTGCTTTGTTGGGTCTACTATTTCCAATTGTTAACGAAACAAAAACTTGTTCCATTTAGTCCGTTTCACAAAGAGGTTATAACGGATCGACATTGATGATTAGGTTGTTGATATAGTTTTCTGACTTAGCAAAATCATCAAGGAGTTTCCTAAGCTCTTCCTTTTTAGCAGTAGCAGCTCTATTCTTTTTCATATTAATACGAATATGCCTAATGTAATGGTTGGAAATCTTGTCGATAATAGGAGAGTATGGACCAGTAATCTCAAATTTGTCTTCTAGGAGCCCAGCTAATTTATGGCTCATTCTTTGAACCCTTTCTTCATACTTATCTTTCAGTTCAATCTTAATAATTCTTGAATATGGTGGGAATGAAAAATCTCGTCTTTCTCCTAATAAGGTTTGGTATAGAGTCTTGGTGTTATTTTTTGCAAGATTGTGGTATACGGGATGTTCTGGCTGCGCAGTTTGGATGATAATTTTTCCCTGCACCTCTCTTCTCCCGCTACGACCCCTAAGCTGCTCAATTAGTTGTATAGCTTTTTCGTCAGCTCGGAAATCTTGAAGCCCCAGCACGGAGTCCCCATTAATCAATGCCACTAGAGTTAGATTATTAAAATCAAAGCCCTTTGCTAAAATTTGAGTGCCTATGAGTATGTCTATTTCGCCCTTTGCAAAGCCTTGAATTGTGTTTCTCTCATAAGTTTTACTTTGCATAGAGTCGCTGTCCAAACGAGCAATACTTGCTTTAGGAAATAAGGTGCGAGCTTCCTCCTCAATCTTTTGAGTACCAGCTCCTAACTCTTTATAATGTCCGCCGCATTTACACTTGTTATCAAACTTTGTCCTATAACCACAATAATGGCAAACAAGTGTATTGCTAACCTTATTATGACTTAAGCTAACATGACAATGTGGGCACTTCAGAATATCCCCGCAACTTTCGCATTGGAGTAAGGTAGAGTAGGCCTTTCTAGGTCTTATAAGCATAATTTGTTCCTTTGCTTCAAGCCTTTTTTTAATCTCTGTAATGAGAATACGTGAAAAATTACCAATCATTCCATTCTTTTTCCTTTCGGCTTTGGTGTCAATTAGTTCGATCTCAGAAGGTATTGATTTATAATACTTTTCAGTAAGCTCGCTGTAGTTAAACTTATTTGTTTGGCAATTATATAATGATTCTAATGAAGGAGTTGCAGAACCCAGTACTACCTTGCTGGAATGGATATTTGCAAGCATGAGTGCAGTATCGCGTCCATTGTATCTTGGTGCTGGGTCCTCTTGTTTATATGAAGGGTCATGCTCTTCATCAATTATCACAAGTCCTAAATTGTTGTGTGGCAGGAATATAGATGATCTTGTTCCTAATAAAATATAAGGCTTGTTTTCCCTTAAAGTCTCTGCAGTTTGTCTTCTGCTAAGCTCATTTTCTCTTGAATGGAAGTAAAGTACTAAATCACCAAAATGCTCTTTTACCCTAGCTTCCAGCTGTCTACTCATAGCGATTTCAGGTACAAGGTAAAGTACATTTTTGCCTGATTTAAGAATATCATGAGCCAATTTTAGGTAAATCTCAGTCTTTCCCGAACTAGTAACTCCATGCAAAAGGCAGGGTTTATCTTCATTAAAACTTGTTTGAATTTCTTTATAAACCCTATATTGTGCATTAGAAAGCACTATTTTACTAGTCTCTGGTAGTGAAACGTCTCTTTCCTCTTCTTTTTCAACCAGTGTGATTTCCTCTAAGATTTTTTCAATTCTCCCAGAATGTAATCTTTTTCCAGCTTCTGACTTTGCATTAGCAAGACTGGTCTTTGCTTTCTTGAGTCTTTCCCTAAGTTGAACTAGTCTTTTATCCCTCTGTTTCTTCAGTCTAAGTTGGGTTTCTTCGGATGAAATAGTTGAAACGGGATAGGCTGCTTTATAGACTTCTCCTATGCTGCACATATAGTATTCAGCTACTTGCCTCCAAAGTCTTAACTCTTTTTGGGTGATTTCCTCAAAGCCATCCTCAATCGATGTTATCGGCAATATCTTATCTGGCTCAATATTAGGGTTAACATCAATTTCACTAACAACTCCTACATAATTTCTATTACTAAACTTTACTCTCACTCGTACTCCCACATGAATATCCCTAGCATCCTCTTCTTCAATTGAATAATAAGGATCCCACT
>CAYFMO010000118.1:0-2253 GCA_964344225.1 uncultured Muribaculaceae bacterium
TTGTCTTTTGGCAAAAGTGGCTTTGCCTGTGGAGGATCAAAAAATCTCGCCATTTGTTTTAGTATTAAATTATTTTTATTTCGTTAGTATATTAATCTGGTCTAAATTCATACAAATAATACAAATATAGTTGTATTTTTACGAATTTCAAGCGTTTTTCTTAGATTTGAAGATAATTTTTATATAATATGTAAGATTTTTGCTTTCATTTCGAAACATTGCTACAGAATTTTAGCATAAATCTACTCGCCTAGTTTCGTAACTGAAATAAATTATTTACTGCCATAATTAGAAATAATTTCATATTTTTGCGCGGTTTTCTGCCATAATGTCATAAAAACTACAATGGCAGATTATTTGATATAATATGACAGGATTTGTTACATCAATGAATATCATTCTTTAGAGCGAAAACAATGTGGGGATCTAAAAGAAGTAACAATCTTAGGGATGAAATTTTAAAAATATCAATATGTCGAAAGAGAAGAATTTTGAAAAGGAGATGAATGAAAATGATATCATTCAAAACGAGGAAATTACGAAAGAAACAAAAAAGAAAGCAGGCTTTAAAAAGGATGCTAAGAAAGATAAGCTAGAAGAATTTGAAAAGGAGCTTGAGCTTACTAAAGCAAAACTTGAGAAGGAAAAAGATGATTATCTACGCCTGATGGCCGAGTTTGATAATTATCGTAGACGCACTTCTGAGGAAAAATTAGAGCTTATCAATTCAGCTGCAAAAGATACAATCAAGGGGCTTCTTCCCATTTTAGATGATTTTGAAAGAGCCTTGATTGCACTAATGGATTCGGCTGATTCCGAGGCAGCAAAAGAAGGTACAGAGCTTATATACAACAAGTTAATGGCTTATTTAAAGACAAAAGGTCTAGAGATTATTGAGGCTAAAAATGAGGTATTTAGCACTGATTTACATGAGGCTGTAGCACAATTCCAGGTTACAGATGAAGAGATGAAGGGAAAGGTTTTCGATGTTGTTCAGACTGGCTATACTCTAAATGGAAGTGTTATCCGTTATGCAAAAGTGGTAGTCGGAATTTAAAATCAGTATTATGGCAGAAAAGAGAGATTATTATGAAGTACTTGGTGTTGCCAAGGGGGCTTCAGAAGACGAAATAAAATCAGCTTATAGAAAAAAAGCTATTAAATATCACCCCGACAAAAACCCTGGTGATAAGGCCTCAGAAGAAAAATTTAAAGAAGTAGCTGAGGCTTATTCCGTTTTAAGTGACCCAGAAAAGAAGGCTAAATATGACCAATTTGGTCATGCTGGAATGGGTGGCTATGCTGGTCCTGACTTTAGCCAGGGCTTTGGAGACCTAAATGATATTCTAAATGATTTATTTGGAGGTGGATTCGGAGGATTTGGAGGCTTCGGTGGCTTCGGTGGTGGTACTAGAAAGCAACAAAGAGTGAATAGGGGTAGAGATATTAGGGTTAGAGTCAAGCTTACTCTTGAAGAAATAGCTAAAGGAGTTGATAAAGAGATCACAATAGAGAAAAATGTTCCTTGTCCTGATTGTAAGGGTAAGGGTGCCAGAAATGAGGCAGATATTCAAACTTGTTCAGCTTGTAATGGTTCTGGTCAGACCCAAAGAGTGATGAATACTTTCTTAGGTCAAACTGTTACCTACAGCACGTGTACACAGTGTAAGGGTGAAGGAAAGGTTATTACAAAGCCTTGTCCAACTTGTAATGGAAGTGGTTTGGTTAGACAGAAAGAGACTGTTAAAGTGAAAATCCCTGCAGGTGTTGAAGGTGGTATGCAATTAACTGTACGCAGCGGTGGCCATGCTGCTAAAAATAATGGTATCAATGGAGATTTACTGGTTGTTATTGAGGAAATAGAACATAAAGATTTCATACGTGAGGGTAAGGACCTTCTTTATACTAAAATAATTTCTATTCCAGACGCCATCCTTGGTGCAGAAACTGAAATACCTTGTTTAGATGGTAATTATAAAGTGAAGATTGAGCCAGGAACTCAGTCTGGAACTATGGTAAGACTAAAAGGCAAAGGTTTACCAACTATAAATGGTTATGGAACAGGCGATCTTTATGTAAAATATGCTGTTTGGATTCCTAAGAAAGTTGATAAAACCGAGAAGGAATTACTTGAGACATTGAAGAAAAAGGGTAGTTTTGAACCAAATCCAACTAAAGAGGATAAGAGTTTCTTTGATAAACTAAAGAATTTGTTCTAAAAATTTGGGGTTTTCGAAATATTTATTACCTTTG
>CAYFMO010000119.1:0-2237 GCA_964344225.1 uncultured Muribaculaceae bacterium
ATGATTCAAATCCAAATACCCGAAGGACAACGCGATAATATCCGTGAGGAATTACCTTTAAAAATTTCCGATCAAAAATTTTTCATTGTAGATGAATCTATAATGGTTTTACATGGCAATAAAAGTCAATCAACCGGAAATAAAGGGTGGCATTTAAAGGCAGCACATGTAAAAGAGGGTTGGGAGATAACAAAGGGAGATCCCAATCTTGTTGTTGCAATAATTGATGATGGAATTGATGTAAATCATAGTATGTTTAAGGACAGATTTTTTAAAGCATATAATGTTTTTACTCAAAATAGAGCATTGAGTCCTGGACAAGGCCACGGAACTCATGTTGCCGGTTTAGCAGTAGGTTCTACTGAGTTTTATTCTGAAGGAGCTGCTGGAGTCGCCCCAAATTGTAAGATTATGCCAGTCCAAGTGTTTGACAATGGGATGTGTACATTCTCTTCTCTTGCGAGTGGTATTATGTATGCAATTCATAATGGTGCTGACGTTGTGAATATCTCAGTTGGTCCAAGTTTTCCTGGTCTCGATCAATTACCAGTTGAAGAGCAGATTAAAGTTGCTCAACAGTATTTTAAGAATGAAGAAAAAGTGTATAAGCACATTATTAATACTGCAAATGAAAAGAATGTTATTCTAGTTTTTGCAGCAGGTAATGATAATATCGTGACAGCAATTCTACCAGAATGCCGTCTGACAAATAATACAGTAAATGTAGCAGCATGTACACATGAATATAAATCATCTGTTTTTACAAATTATTCACTGGGTACAAACGTGTCAGCGCCAGGAGAAGGAATATATAGTGCTTACCCGACTAACTCCTTCAAAATGTTTGACGGAACAAGTATGGCCGCCCCAATTATAAGTGGAACTATCGCTTTAATGAAAACGATCAAGCCGGACATAAATGTAAAACAATGTATTGCTGTTATCCAAAAAACGGGAAAAGACTTGGATAAGTTTATCCCACCAATGGTACTTATAGATAAAGTTCTCACTGCGGTTAAGAATGGTGATATACCAGAAGAACCAATATGGACGCAAATACTGGATACAGGATCTATAGAACACAATGATAAGATTGCTCCAACAGATCAGTCACCAAATAAGGAACAAAATTCTACCGAAATCAAGAATCCAACAGATGACTATAGTGCATTGAAAGATTTGCTTAAACAATTAAAAGAGCAGCGTGACGCATTGAATAAAAAAATAAATGACTTAGAAAAGAAAATTCAATAATATGAGTACAAATAATTATTCGTGGAACGAAACTTTAAAATTTTCGTGGGGACATATCATAGCCTTTGTTGCTTTGATTTTCATCAGTTATGTTACTTACATGGGTGACTTTTATTCTAATGGTGGTGACTTCTCTGCTGCCGCAATAAAAGTATTCATTATAGATATAATCTTATTAATAACTTTTATTGGAGCACAAATTTTAAAAGGAACAGATGGTAAATTTAATCGTTCAATAATTATCGAGAGGATATTGATTGGTTTATGTCCCATTGCCTTTATGTGGAGTATGATTCCATACAACCATTATTGGAATGTGTATTCAGAACGAACACATATAGAAGAAATGTTTAGTACCTCTATAGAAAAATCAAAAACGATGTTTACTGATTATAATTCGTATGCTAATAATCGTATCAACAATTATAGTCAGCATTTAACGACTATTATCAATAATAGAAATACAAATCCCTTACAATACAAGAATGCTGGGTTCTCTAGCAACAACGATGCACTTCAAAAGGAGAACTATATTCATACTCTTCAACTTCAATTATTGTCTCAAAACACGGATAGTTTGCAGACTCTTGCGCTAAAATGGATTGAAAGTGCCAATCAAGGAGCAAGTGTTTGGAATGCTTTCCTTATAGGAAATATTGATAAGATTTCAGATGCAATCAAATCATGGAATAACACACTAATTCATGTATCTGAATTTAAAATGAGCAATGAGCCTGACAATATTCAACTATTCAACAGTGAGCAAAATTCCTACGACCAAGCCCTTGAAGGTTTGCAAGGTTTAAAAGACACTTATAGGAATACCCAAGGGATTTCGCTTAATACTATCTGGTCTGGCATTTTATTATTTCTGATGCTTTTGTTCCCATATTTCTTGCAGAAGAGAAATACACGAGCAATTGGTCTATACTACTTGATACCTCTCAAATCAAAAAGCTCTACAGTTAAGATTGAGAAGCAGC
>CAYFMO010000120.1:0-2223 GCA_964344225.1 uncultured Muribaculaceae bacterium
CAAGATGTGCAGCTGCACTAGTATCTTTTGTTATATCTGTCAATGTTTGTTGAGCTGCACCTAGACCAGGTGTGTTTGTAACTGCACCAGACATTACACCTACCATTGTTGTAAGCTCCTCACCTGAAATTAGAGAAATTAAATAAGTAGTAAGTGCACCTAATAGAACAATGCCTATCGCTAGGAGATTCATTGTAAGTCCACCTTTTTTGAAAGATTGAAAGAAACCAGGACCAACTTGCAAACCAATTGAAAATACAAATAGGATTAAACCAAACTCTTTGATAAAGTGCAATAACTCTGGATCAATCTTAAAACCCAAATGTCCCAAAAGGATTCCTACGAATAAAATCCACGTTGCCCCAATTGAAACCCCCTTAAACTTAAATTTTGCTAACCAAAGGCCTATCGCTATAACAAACGACACCAACATTATTGAATGTCCCACACCTAGGCCAAAAAACAAATCTTCCATTTTAAAAAATCATTTTTACAATAAATGAGGATACATCACCAATCTTACCCTCTACATACACAACTAATCTACCTTTTTCTTCTGTAGTATATTTATAAATAGATACAACCTCACCTGGCTTTGACTCATGATTAAAGTTTATAATGAACTCAGATAATTCTTTCTCCATCATAAGATCATATCCAGCTGCATCCAACGCCCAAACTGAATACATAGCATTATTAGTATGTTCATTCACATCCACATCCGAATATGAAACCTTATGGTCTAACACAAACTCTCCCTCTAATTCTTTTGGAATTTGTATTTTTTCACAAGGTTCTTCAATTGCATGCTCATTGAAGTTTCCGTGCCCCATTTCAACTCCTGAATCTCTCGCTAGTCTCCTTGTATCAATATTAAGGATGAGCCAAGATGTTGTAGCTGCGATTAAAGTACTTCCTTCTTCAGAAGTGACCAAGAAGTCTCTCAAATAAAACAATCTTTCTGGCCCCTTATGCCAAGTGGATAAAAGCACCTCATCTCTCCATTTTGGATACTCATAAAACTTAATATGCATCCTTGATAAAACCCATACCACCCGTGTACGCATTAGGTCTTCATAACCAAATCCAAGTATATCTGCGTGAACATTAGCAGCCTCTTGGGCATGGTTCATAAAAGCTGAAGGCTTCATTCTACTTGCCGCATCTGTATCGTAACTAACTATCTTTAGTTTTTTTGTTAATTTCTTCATATTAATTACTTTCTCTCTCTGTCACTCTCTTATGCACCAATAGGGCGAAGTAAGAGTCTATATAAAAGTATTAATTATTTCTAATTCCTCTTTTGTATATAAATATTGGTCCATTATATCAGGATACTCCCTTGCAAGCAAAACAAAAATTATTAGTGCTAATATTATTACTACTATAATCACTGATATAATAATCAACGCTTTAATAGCAGGTTTAAGCTTTTTCTTCTCTACTTTTTCAACCACTTCTTCGTCCGCAACTTTTGGTTTTGGTCTTGGTTCTAGGTCTGGTTCTGTTACTTCTACTTTTTTTGTTGAAGGTAAATTAGTAGTAAGATCATTTACTTTAACAGAAATCGCCTCTGGAGTTTCCTCGTGGGACTTCAAGGAAATAGTTTCTAAGGCAAAGCCATCTTCATATATATCCAAATTCTCATCTGCTACAAAAAAGAAGTTATTTTCTTTAGTAGCTCTTAGCCTACCCAGACCAGGAAAAATCACAACTTTCTTAGTCTCCAATACAGATTTTAGATCATCTAAAAAGTCGATTAATATTTTTTCAGCAATATCCTCTTCTAGCTTATTATTTAGAGCATAAAAACTAATAAGCTCTGTTCCCTCATCTGGCTTAGAGCGAAAAAACAATCTTCTATACGGCGGATTTATAGTAAAACCCTTATCCGAAAACGACGCTGGCTCCAGCTCTGCCACAAAACAACCTAATCCAGGAAGGACTACCCTATCATTTTCAAGGATTAATTCTTTTACCATTTTTGATAACAAATCTATATTCATAGTATCTGTATTTTAGGGTTCAAATAAACATACAAAGATAACATATTCCTTATAATCGTAGGCAAAAAATTATTTTTTTAATTTTTCACCACAAAAAAAATGAAAAATATTTGATGAATTAAAAATTATGCATATATTTGCAGTCCCAATTCAAAATGGGAAATATTCCTGAATAGCTCAGTTGGTTAGAGCATCTGACTGTTAATCAGAGGGTCCT
>CAYFMO010000121.1:0-2207 GCA_964344225.1 uncultured Muribaculaceae bacterium
CCACTGCTTCTTGGCTTTTCTCATCAACTAGTTTTAAGCTTATAGTAAAGCCTCCCTGGGCAAAAAGATTTAGTGGAGTAGCCACAAAAAAAAGAGTTAATAGTAGTTTAAATATAAATTTCATCGTATGTTATTCATTAAAAACGTATACTTTGACACTTCGTTTTTACAAAGGTTTAATTTGCTTTATTCTTTCTGGATTAGATTCGATAAATTTTTTCCAATCACTATTTTTACCATTATCAGCAAGAGGATTATTTTCTTGGTAATAATGACAAAGTGCAATAGCTAGAGCATCTGTAGCATCAAGTGATTTAGTGTTAAGTTCGGTTTTTAAGGTTTTAGAAAGCATTAGAGCCACTTGTTCTTTAGAAGCTGCACCATTTCCACAAATTGCAATTTTTGCTCTTCGCGGTGCATACTCCGCAACGGGTATGCCACGCATTATTGCCGCTATAATTGCAGCTCCTTGTGCACGACCAAGTTTTAGAATGACTTGAGCGTTTTTTCCGTAAAATGGAGCCTCCACAGCTAAGGCAGAAGGCTGATATTCATCAATAAGTTCTCCAACTCCAGAGAATATATTTGCTAATTTTTCAAAAGGGTCTTTGATTTTTCTCAAATCAAAAGTCCCCATTTCAACATAATGTGGTCCTGATTTATCTATAGAAATAACCCCGAAACCAAGTATGTTAGTTCCGGGATCTATTCCAAGTATTGTTTTTGTCTTAGTCAATATAATCAAAACCAGTGTAAGGACGAAGAACTTCTGGGATATGAATCTTACCATCCTTGTAATTATTTTCCAAAAGAGCAGCAACGACACGCGGAAGCGCTAATGAACTACCATTTAGCGTATGAACTAACTCTGTTTTACCTTCTTCATTCTTATAACGAGCCTTTAGACGATTTGCTTGGAATGACTCAAAGTTAGATACTGATGATATTTCCAACCACCTACCTTGTGCTGCTGAATATACTTCAAAGTCATAAGTAAGAGCAGAAGTAAAGCTCATATCTCCACCACAAAGTCTAAGAATTCTATATGGAAGACCTAATGATTTAACTATATTCTCAACATGATTAAGCATCTCATCCAATGCCGCATAAGAGTTTTCTGGTTTTTCAATACGGACAATCTCAACCTTATCAAACTGATGAAGACGGTTTAGCCCTCTCACATCTTTCCCATAAGAGCCTGCTTCACGACGAAAACAAGGAGTATAAGCAGTAAGCTTTGCAGGGAAATCAGTGTCTGCTAAAATTACATCACGGAATATATTAGTGACAGGAACCTCTGCAGTTGGGACCAAGTAGAAATTATCAATAGTAGCGTGATACATTTGCCCTTCTTTATCAGGAAGTTGTCCTGTGCCAAAACCAGAAGCCTCATTAACCATTACTGGCGGCTCAACTTCTAGGTAGCCTGCCTTTGTATTACAGTCAAGGAAATAATTTATCAATGCTCTTTGCAATTTTGCACCCTTGCCTTTATACACAGGGAAACCTGACCCTGTCAGCTTAACTCCTAGGTCAAAGTCAATAATATCAAAATTCTTTGCAAGGTCCCAATGTGGAACCGGATCTGCAAGCTCAGGAATCGTGTTGCCTGTTTTTACAACGACATTGTCTTCTGCAGTTTTGCCTGGCTGAACTTTATCGGAAGGAATATTAGGAAGCTCTACTATTAATCTTTCAAGTTCCGCATTGTTTACTTCCGCTTGTGCTAGAAGTTCTGTAGACTTAGCTTTTAGCTCTGCAACTTCAGCTTTAACTGCCTCTGCTTCATCTTTTTTACCAGACTTTAGTAGAGCACCTATTTGTGCAGCCTTTTGTTTCTGAATAGCTAAAGAATCGTCAGACTCTTTTTGTAAAGCTCTACGATTTTCATCAAGCTTATTTATTTCTTCAACTATCTCCTTTGCATCAAAATTCTTAACCTTAAGCTTCTCAATTACGAATTCTGGGTTTTCACGGAGTAATTTAATTGTCAACATATTGTGTTAGTTTAAAATCGAACGGATTGCAAATATAATCATTTACTTTGAAAATTAAGTATTCTGAAGAAATATTGAGTGGACTGTTCGCGTTACAAAACTAATTTAGCCGATGGAAGATTTGAACGTAGTTATTATCATCCTTTGCAGTAAACTTTACGCTATCCTTTGTAAGTTCCGAAACGATGTATGAATAAGCCCATAGACCTT
>CAYFMO010000122.1:0-2196 GCA_964344225.1 uncultured Muribaculaceae bacterium
TTAATTTAGTTGAAATTGTTGATGCTCCATTTGAGAAAACACCAAAAATGAGTATCAAAAAATTCTTGTATAAATAATAAGTTTCAAGCAACAATTTTATATTTCATAGCATCTTCTTAACCGAGGATGCTATGATTTTTTATGCCTTATCTTAAAAATTAAACATATATGAAAAGATTACTAATCACCTTTCTTGTACTTATTGCCAGTGTAATATCAGTTTTTGCTCAAAATATATCTGAAAAAGAGTTAAAGTTTAGAAGTGACTTCCCCTGGAAGTATGAAGTACGAGTTGGTTATGGAGGTAGTCCATCCTTAGACATTAGTAATTATTTAAGTTATTGTGGTCCAGGCTGTAGAGTAGACCCAAGAATGCCAGAGTATACAGTAGACGATCTATATAGACCACGAACAACGAGTGAGTATGTTACAGGAGTATTTTCGGCAGAGTTTAGTATTCATTATAAGCGCTGGTTTTCTTTAGCTTTTAATCTTGCTGCAAATGGTATATGGAGTAATGTGGAAGATCCTGTTTCTGGAAAAATTGTTGAAAAAGGTGCTTCTTTCCAGCTTACTCCAATTGCTCGGTTCTATTATCTTAATAAACCAGTAGTTAGATTATATTCGGGAGTGGGCTTTGGATTATATACAGGCTATTATGATGGTGACTATGAGTTTTATCCTTCTTTTAAGTTGACCCCAATTGGTATAACTTTAGGAAGGAAAGTTTTTTTCTTTGCAGAAACATCCGTAGGGACGGCTTCAATGGGAGGAAATTTTGGTGTAGGTTATAGATTTTAAAAATATTAATATTATGAAAAAATATATTATTCTAATTATAACAGCTTTTATTGCTTTAACTTCATGTAAAGTTAGTGGAACTTATAATGTAGGAATACAGCCTTATGAGCTGTATAAATTATCTAAAAAAACGATGGTATCCTATGTTGCCATTCCTGTAGAAACGGTAGAGTTAATTCTTGAATTTGATAAGTATCTTCAGCTTTCTCAAGAAGATAAGGAAAAAGACCTTAGATTTTATGGGGTAGTGAATCAAATTTATGATGATGTATTTGAGTTGAATGATGGAGAAGAGTACAAGATTAGTTGTATTGTAAAAACAAATGGAGTTTCGCTACAAGATTACGAAGCAGAATGGATAGTAAGATCTTTAGAGGTGAGTGGTTATGATTTTACTTTGGAAGAAAGTGTCTCAGTGCGATATTCAGAGGATTTTGTAATTATAAATACAGCAGATAGTGAGTGGTCAATGTTTGGAGATTATTTTACAACTAAAATGACTTATGAGGGTGAAGACAGTGGACGCGATATGTGGAAAGTCCATACTCAAGGCACTGAAAAAGCAGATAATGGATTAGTGACAAAATTTATTACTCCTAATGAGCTTACTGTAAAGGAGTTGGTAAGGCGCGAAGATTCTACATATAGAGGTAATGCTTATGGTGGTGCTTTTAATGTGGAAGTATGTAAAAGAGAAAGAAGGTTAGATTATTGCTATATAACTTTTATTCCAGGGTTTACTACTAAGTACGAAACAAGTAGAGACCAGTAGATTGTCAGTATAGTACCAAAAGACTGACTATTTGTCATAAAAATCTTGTTGGAACATATTTTGGTCTTAATGGTTTGTTGGAATTATCCAGCAGACCATTTTTCATTTATGGTTGTGATGAAATTCAAATATGTATAAACAATAAAAAAATAATCTATGTCAGTAAAAGGAAAAATTGGAGTAACGACGGAGAATATATTTCCCGTTATTAAGAAATTTTTGTATTCGGATCATGAGATTTTCTTGCGTGAATTAGTAGCAAATGCTGTCGATGCAAGTCAAAAAATGAAGGCTCTGGCATTGTCTGGAGATTTTAAGGGAGAGTTAGGAGAGTTGGATGTTCGTATAGAACTAGATGAAAAGAAGAAGACTCTTAAGATTATCGATAAGGGTATAGGTATGACTGCAGAAGAGGTTGATAAGTATATCAATCAGATTGCTTTCTCAAGTGCAGGAGAATTTCTTGAAAAATATAAGGACCAGCTTGAAAGCATAATTGGGCATTTTGGTTTAGGATTTTATTCAGCATTTATGGTGTCTAAGAAAGTAACAATTGATACGCTTTCTTGGCAGGAGGGCGCAGAGGCTGTTAAGTGGTCTTGCGATGGTAGCCCTGAATATGA
>CAYFMO010000123.1:0-2192 GCA_964344225.1 uncultured Muribaculaceae bacterium
GTAAGTGGATTATCTGTTCGCTGTGTTAAAGAGTAAAAATAACTAAGCAGTTGGTACTAAACTAAGATACTTACGTTGAACAATGCCTTTGCGATTGGTTTGAATAATGAAAGGGAGGGATGAGAAGTCAAATGTCTCAAATAAAACATCTGCAAGTTCTAGCTCATCTTCTAATAGTTGATCAACGTTAACCATAAATATTTGAATGCCGCGAGTTTTTGATAAAAGCTTTGCGGCTTCTTTTTCTTGGTTACAAATATGACAACCTTCTGTATAGAAAAGGATGTAATTCTCTTTACCCCACAATCTATGTAGATATCTTTTCACTTCTCTTACTTTACCCCTCTTTAAAAGAGTGCCGGGAAGCCTAGGAGCCTTTATTTTAGAATCATATGGTGGTAGGGATAGTAGCTCTGTCATCATTTCTGCCATACCTATGACCTTCAAGCTATCGGCCTGAGTTGTCCATATATCCCCTCTTGCAAGTATCCACTTCTTCGAAATCTCCCCCAAGGCCAATTTATATTGTTCTCCGCTTTGCCCAACTAGATAATATAAAAGATCCCCCATCAACTGCTTGTATGCCTGCACATTGCCTGGTAGGGTTTGCTTTTCAATACTAAAAGCAAAATCAGTAATATCTTTAGCTCGCAACTCTTTGCCGAAGGATGAAAAATACTTCTCATAAAACTTTGTAGACTCTTCTGAACCATAAGCATAGTTTTCTTGTTCTTCAAGATGACTCAAGAGTTGTTCTAAGGCAGCAGTATCTAACCCACGACCAACGATAATCCCTTGTTTGTCAATAAGAAACATTTTCGGTGATTGCAACACTCCGTACTTCCTTTGATAATCAGATTCAAATGAAGGATCCCAAAAATGTTGAATAGTCAAATCCTTAACTTTGGAGGTATTGGAAAATTTTGCATCTACATAAGACTGCCAAGTCCCCCTATTATCCCCCATATAGATAGCGTAAAGATCAAGATTTTCTCCTTTTCTTTGTAAAAACCTATTCAACAAGAGTGTCTCTAACTCACATTTTGGACAGGAACTATCATAAAAATAAAGCACTTGATATTTGTCTGGCTTACCAACAAATAAGGTCTCCTCAACGCCATTAATATCTCTAAGTTTCAACTCAGGAGCCTTACAACCCAGCAAGGATTGTCTGTTAAAATCTGCAAATATCTTAGCTCCGAAAAGGCTTGCATCATCAAGTAATACCCTCTCTGTCACAAACCAGTTATCGTAAATATGAATTGCAACGGCCTCAAAACCCATTATGGGAGATTTTGCATAATAATCATATAGCCAAAGTGCAACCTCCTTTTTTATAAGGGTATCCGTACAGGTCTCTATTAAAAAGTCACATTCTTGCTTTTGGGACTCTAAACTTTCATTTTTTAAGACTGCCACATACTCTTCCAACTTACTAATCAAGCCTTTATTTTGCGCAGAAGAAGTAAAACTCAGACAAATAAAAGCAATAGTCAGGAATATAGGTCGCAATATCTTCATATCTACATTATATTAAAAATTAGAGTTTTACGTTATCTGGAACAAATTGTGAGATATCACCACCGTGTTTTAGCAAGTCTCTTACTGCAGTAGAAGATATATGAGCAAATTCTTGGGCAGTAGGGATAATAATAGTTTCAATTTCTGGTGCTATCTTTCTATTAGCATCTGCAATTGACCTTTCTGTCTCAAAATCAATCATATTACGCACACCCCTAATGATATGTCTAACACCTAACTTACGACACAAATCAATCGTTAAGTTATTATATACTACCACTTTTACCCCTTCTAAACCTGCCGTTGCTTCTTTAATAATCTCAACCTTTCTCTCATCTGAGAAATAGGACCTCTTATCAATATTTTCTCCAATTGCTACAACAACCTCATCAAACATTGTTAAGGCCCTTGTTAAAATATTTAAATGACCTGCTGTAAATGGATCAAATGATCCTGGAAACACTGCAACTTTTTTCATACTATTTTTACTAATTATAACTGCCAATCTATGGGCTTTTTGCCTTGAGAGGCTAAAATATCATTTGTTTTCGAAAAATGTTTACATCCAAAAAATGCTCCCCTTGCTAAAGGAGAAGGATGAGCTGCTTCAAGCACATAGTGTTTTGATGTATCTACTAACTGAGCTTTAGAACGCGCATAGGCACCCCAAA
>CAYFMO010000124.1:0-2177 GCA_964344225.1 uncultured Muribaculaceae bacterium
AGGCTTCTTCAGGACTTAGCGAGGCTGAAATCCAAAGAATGAGAGATGAGGCTAAGGCTAACGAAGCTGCTGACAAGGCAGAAAAGGAAAGAATTGATAAGATTAACAATGCTGATGCAATGTGCTTCCAGTCAGAGAAAAATCTTAAGGAATACGGTGACAAGATTCCTGCAGAAAAGAAAACTGCAATCGAGTCTGCACTTGAGAAACTAAAAGAAGCTGTTAAGGCTCAAAATATAGCTGATATTGACACATATAACAGTGAATTAGAGAAGGCTTGGCATGCGGCTTCAGAAGATATGGCAAAGGCACAACAAGCTGGACAAGCTCAACCAGGTGCAGGTGCTCAGGACACAGGAACAGGAGTTGACGAGCAAACTGTTGATGAGCAATAACATACAGGCCTATAAAAACTGAAAAGGGATGACTTTTATTTTGTCATCCCTTTTTTGTTTAGATTCAATGATTTAACTGTAAATAACTATAACGTCTTTTACGGACTGATTAGTCACCTTATATGGTGAATCTTGCTGGGACGTGGAAAAATGGTAAGTTTGCAATTAAATTTCCAATGTGCCACCTTTAGCGAAGATCGGCTCTACAATATCATCGTAGAATCCACCTCGTTTTGCAAGGTCTAAAACGTTGTATCGTGCACGCATCATTTGAATTATTGGAAACATAGCCTTAAGCTCTTTGCGGCCCAAACCTATATGGCTAGGATCATGTGGAGCGCCAACTTTCTTCAAAAGATCTTGCATTTTTTCAAAGCTATAAACTTGAGCTTGTAATTTTGCTTTTAGCTCTGGCCACTCATTTTTAAGCCTTGTAAGTTCTTTGCGCACAACCTCCTTATCTCCATACTTTCCAGTTATCATATTATATCCAAGCTTTGGAGATGGAAATCCTTTAAAGACTTCCAAAGCTCTTTTTTGTTCTTCTTCAAGAGATGGCCATGCCTCTACGCAGGCATCTACATCTATTTTATCTAGTTCTAACTTAAATAGCTCATCAAACAATGCACACATAGTTATTGTTCCTACCCCAACTTGATAACCGTGGGATTGTAACTCACCTTTATATCTATGTTCTGTCATATCCATTATATGACTCATAAGATGCTCACAACCTGAAGCTGGGCGTGAAGAACGGGCAGCTTGCATTGCAAACCCTGAGAGAGTTAACCCCTCAAAAAGACCCGCTATTGCTTCTGGGTCTCCCTTGGCAACAGCTTCTGGATTTGCAAGGAAATCATCAAGATAATCTTGTGTTATATGCCAAGCTTCCTTATGAATTGGGTCAGCACCTACAAAATCCGCAATTATCCACTCTGCTCCAGCAGGGACTTTTGAAGCAAGGTCCGCATATCCCGCTGCTGTTAAAAAATGTGGTGCTGCTGCAATAATATCAATATCAGCCACAATTGCCATTGGCGCTGGACAGTTGAAGGTTTGTTTTTCACCGCGATATGAAATCGATGCACCAAAAGAAGAATATCCATCAACAGATGCTGCTGTTGCAACTGAAATATATGATTGCCCATAATGATAAGACGAAAGCTTACATAAATCATTAATCACACCTGAACCTACAGATATAAGTATATAATAATCATTTGAAGGATCTTTAAATGCTTTCGTAGCATCTGACTCATTATGATTTTTGTTGTCCTCAATAATTTTGGCTGATTTTAAATCGCCTTCAATCAAGTAATCCGTCATTTCAACATATTTCCAATCTGCATGAAATGTCTTTTTATCAATTATGTACTTTTCAGTTTCAATGTCAGCCTCTTTAAATTGGTTATAAACTTTCTCTCCTAAAACTGGCCATGTATTTATATCTGCAACAATAATAGCCTTTCTTCCAGGAAAACATTCTTTAAAAATTTCAGGAGTTTTTTCAGCGACTCCTCTTCCCATTTCAAAAACCTTTGTGTCTGTTGAAATAGAAAGTGCTTTTGCTATTCTTTCTTGAGAGTTCATTTTATTGATTTTAACTATTATATCATGCAAATATAAGAATAAAAACGTTTTAATGAAGTTTTTAGAAAAGAATATTAATCGTGTTTTAACTAGATTAATAGAAATCCTTATTTTTTAAAAAAATCATAATTATAAATTAATACATATAAGATTTATATTATAAAAATATTAACTTTGTAAATGCTTCAAAAA
>CAYFMO010000125.1:0-2110 GCA_964344225.1 uncultured Muribaculaceae bacterium
TGATTCTCTTTAAGACCGATATGGGACACGGAGTCGATTTTATGTCTGGCACTTGCGCTTGGCATGGCAAAGCGCCTTCAACTGAAGAATGCGAAAAAGCACTTGCACAATTAGAAGAAACATTAGGAGATTTTTAATTTTGAGATTATGAAAAAATATATAAATAGCGGGAATAAAGATACAAGAAGCGGTTTTGGAGTTGGACTTCATGAGCTTGGAAAAACAAATGATAAGGTTATTGCTATGACGGCTGACCTTAAGGGTTCACTTAAAATGGATGCTTTTGCTAAAGATTTTCCTGAGAGATATATTCAATGCGGTATTGCTGAGGCAAATATGGTGGGGACTGCAGCAGGCCTAGCAATTACAGGCAAAATTCCTTTTGTTGGTTCATTTGCTGAGTTTGTAACTGGTCGTGTATATGACCAAGTACGTCAAGCTGTTGCTTATGGAGATACAAATGTTAAAATCGCTGCTTCTCACGCAGGTGTAACTCTGGGAGAAGATGGTGCCACCCATCAAACTATGGAAGATATTGCACTAATGAGGGCTCTTCCTAATATGGTAGTTATTAATCCTTGTGACTTTAATCAGACTAAAGCAGCAACTATAGCTGCAGCTGAACATGTAGGTCCCGTTTATCTTCGTTTTGGTAGACCTTCTGTTCCGAATTTTACTGACCCAGACCAGAAATTTGAAATTGGGAAGGCTGTTCATTTGCTTGAAGGGCGTGATGTTACCATTTTTGCTACTGGTCATCTTGTTTGGGAAGCTCTTGAGGCAGCTTCCGCACTTGAGGCAGAGGGTGTTTCCGTGGAAGTTATAAATATAGCGACTCTTAAACCACTTGATGTTGATGCAGTTGTGGCTTCTGCAAAGAAAACTGGTGCTGTCGTATGCGCAGAAGAGCATAATATGTGTGGCGGTCTTGGCGAACTAATCGCAGGAACTCTAGCTGGTGCCCTACCAACTCCTATCGAATTTGTAAATGGTGGCGACAAGTTTGGTCAAAGCGGTACTCCTACAGTATTAATGAAGGCCTATGGCTTAGATGCAGAACATATTGTCACAGCTGTCAAAAAAGTCCTCACAAGAAAATAGATTGACTTCCCGTGCGTGAAACAATGGTTTTTGCGCACGGTTTCTTTTTGGATAAACCCTTGATTATTTATTATATTAAAATACCTTTGTGTTTGAAATGCAAATAAGGCCAGCCTAAGAATACGATTTAGAGTTTGACGGTACTAATTTTATAAGTATATGAATGGAAACTCTGCGACTGAAGTAGTTCGTAACGATATAAATATAACAAATGGCTCTAAAGTTGAAGTTGTAAGAAAAAGGAATGCGAATAATCAATTATTTGTTCTCTATTCCGAGAATGATGATAATCCTCTTATAAAAATTATAGTAGTAACCAATTAAACTTAGGCAAAAAGATAAAAATCTTTAGTGAGGGATAGATATTCTGCGGAATACTGTCCCTCTTTTTGTATGGTTAAGATTGAGTCTTTGGGGTTGGGCTGCTTTTGCCTTGATAGCTCTATGATTATACGAGTTGCTGGTTTTCTTTCGACTGTTCGGACTCTTAGGATTGAATGAAGGTGGAGACTATTCATCCTGCCATATCTTAGGACATCTTTTTCTTGCTCTGCTGGAAGAATCATAGCCAGGCGACCACTTTCAGCTAGGTGTTTTGAGGCAAATTCTACAAGTTCACGATAGGATAAATCAGTTGTATGTCTTGCTGTTGAACGTCTTTGGTTTGGAGCTAAGATTGAATTCTCGAAATATGGCGGATTGGAAACAATGAGGTCGTATTTTCTACCTCGCAATTGCTGAGATACTTCTGAGTTTATGTTATTGAAGTTTAATTCTGTTTTTGATTTTCCTTGCCCGAGTTCTGATATTTCTGATTCTCGCTCCGATATATCTAAGCTGCGCTCATTTAAAACTAAATCCGATAATAAATTTTCAAAATCAGATAGTCCTAATGGGAAGACTTTCAAGTTTTCTGCCCACTGAGATGCTTCAAAATTTTGCTTTGCTTCTTCGGCTGAAACTTGGTCTATTTCTATTGCTTCAACTATAAATGGCTCCTCTCTAGATT
>CAYFMO010000126.1:0-2109 GCA_964344225.1 uncultured Muribaculaceae bacterium
TTTTGCTTTTTATATTCAATGCTAGTTTTGCTGAAAAAGTAGTTTTACCAGAACCGTTAAGACCAGCTACTAGGACCACCCCTGGATTTCCCTTGATATTAATATCGCTTGACTCACTACCCATCAAAGCCGCAAGTTCATCATGTACGATTTTAACAATCATTTGTTGTGGTCTAACCGCAGTCAGAACATCCTGCCCAATTGCTTTCTCCTTCACATCATCACAGAACTGCTTAGCTATCTTATAACTAACGTCAGCATCTACCAAAGCTCTTCTTACGTCTTTAAGCGCTTCTGATATGTTATTTTCTGTAATTTTTCCTTCACCCCTTAAGAGTTTAAATGATCTTTCGAGTCTTTCCGATAAATTCTCAAACATATTCTTAACTTTTTAATTATTTTTCTTCTTCATTTTGTTCATTTTGTCACGAAAGGCATGTACAATACAAAATGTGCTTTTCGTGGCAGTAAAAAGGACATTTTAGTAAAAATCTTGTCACAAAAGGATTGTACAGGTTACATTGTACCTTTCGTGGCAGTAAAATGTCTTAGTACCCTATGTCTTCAAAATGGTCAACACGAAGTTTAGCATCTTGTAACCTGTCAGAGTATACTGTCTGTGCGTAATCCTTTAAATTATAACGACTTGACATTACTTGACCATAGGCACCAGCACTTCTAATTGCCATTAAATCACCTCTAACACTCAACGGTAAAAACCTACCAGCTCCCCAAGTGTCACCAGATTCACAAACTGGTCCTACAATGTCATAGGCTTGATTATCAGGGAAAAACGGTCTTTCTCTGGCTGATAAGTTTTCAATTTTATGATAAGCACCGTAAAGAGCGGGTCTAATTAAGTCATTCATACCAGCATCTAGGATTAAGAAGTTTTTAGTCTCTCCACTTTTAACATATAGTATCCTAGTCATTAAAGTGCCACATTGAGCCACTATAGAACGACCTGGCTCAACATGTATTGTCTGGTCATCTCTTACTATGAGGTTCTCTCTAATAGTCTTAAACCATGGTTCAAACGGAGGTATAGCCTCCTCGTCTGGATGTTCATAATCCACACCTAGACCACCACCTAAGTCAATAGATTTTACTTCTAAATCCCTGCCTTCAAAATATTTTACAATATTATTTACCCTTTCACACTCTAGTTTAAAGACATCTTCAATTCTGGTAATTTGTGAACCAATGTGGAAATGTAAGCCCACAAAATTGACATATTCGCTTTTTTTAATGAGCTCAATAAGAGAATCAAATTCATGGCTGGAAATCCCAAATTTATTCTCATATAAACCAGTTGTCACATATCTATGGGTATGAGCATCAATATTTGGATTAATACGAACTGATATGTCTACACGCTTATTATGGATGCGAGCCATCTCATTAATTACAAAAATTTCTTGCAGAGATTCGCAGTTGATACCTACTCCAAGATTCATAGAGTCGTACAATTCATCATCTGTTTTTCCGACGCCCGCAAATAAGACACCCTCTGGCTTGAAACCGCATTTTATAGCATGTTTTACCTCATTGCCACTTACACAGTCAGCTCCAATTCCCTTAGAACTAATATATTGAAGTATTCTTTCGTCCACATTGGCCTTAATAGCATAGTGTACAAGTATTCCGTATTTTTTAGAAAGTTCATCTACTTGGTCTACCGTCTTTTTAAGTAGTTCCATGTCATAGTAATAGAAAGGAGTTTGAATCTTTTCTAATTTCTCTATGGTTTTGATATCTATCATATTATATCTTCCAGTTTTTATTATTAATAGTTTTTGAACCGTATACTTATTTAATGATATTTAAAGTTCAAAAATCATTAAGCTCAATTGAGGTTTGACCAAAACTTAAGGCAAAACTTTGCAAAAATAGCGAAAAATTTGTTATTTTCGCAGGATATGTGCAATCTCTTTTGAAATGCTAGAGAAATACAGTGTTACTTATCTTAATAAGTCTGTTAAAACGTGCAATCTTTATTTTGGATAAGTTCATTAGGGATTTAGAATAGAATTATTTAACAAATAAAATATAATAAAATGCAGAAAGGACCTATTTCACAGTTTATTACTCATCACTATCGTCACTTTA
>CAYFMO010000127.1:0-2093 GCA_964344225.1 uncultured Muribaculaceae bacterium
ATAGTGAATATGTTACTAATGAAATCGCTCGCAAAGTTCAATTCATTGCTCCTGTTGAGGTTTATCCAGGAGAAGATGAACTAGGTTCACTTGCAGAAAATGGCTACGGTGTCTTGGCAGGTGAATTTGAAGTGAAAAAATATATGAAAGACTAATAAATAACCACTATAAAATTTAAATAGTATGAAACGAATAGCTTATGTTTTATCCTTTTTGTTACTGATAGTTTTTGGATGTAAATCTTATAGTGAAGTAACTTTTGTTGAGGCAAATGACCCGCAGCTACTTACTGAGGAAGAAACAGCAGAGTGGAAGGCTTTAGGAGATAATGTTTTTGAAGGTGCATGGGTGTCAACTGATTATAAGTATTCAAAGACTAGAGTTCCTAAAATAGAAGAAATAGAAGTTAATATGCTAAAAGCCTGGAGGGGAGAAAGAGTTTCTGCCCAAGTCTTGCTTTGGACCACTTCAGACTTAGAAGGTATTAATACAAAGGTCACAGATTTTGTGTCAAATGATATGACAGTATCTTCTGAAATTGCACAAACTCGTTTTGTAAGATATACTCTATCGGATGATAGTCAACCAGAATGTAAGTGTAGAAGAACTGAAGATCAACCAGTGATTTTAGCAGCAGATATGTTAGACTCATTGACTTATTTAGCATTAGAAGCTAATACTGTTCGCCCAATTTGGCTTACAATAGAAGTCCCTGAAGATATCAAAGCAGGCTTATATCGTGCTGAATTGCAAGTTTATAAGAAAAATTCTCAAAAGTTAAGTTTACCACTAGAATTGGAGGTTGTAGATAGAGTTCTTCCTTCTTATGATAAATGGGGATACCATCTAGATTTATGGCAGCATCCAGCAGCAGTTGCTAGAATTAGAAATGTAGAACTTTGGTCAGAAGCACATTTTGCAGCTCTTAAAGAAGAAATGGAACCATTAGCAAAAGCTGGCCAAAAAGTAATTACTTGTACCTTAAATAAAGATCCGTGGAATCATCAATGTTATGATGCTTATGATGATATGATTAAATGGACTTTTAAGGCAGATGGTAGCTGGGATTATGATTATACTGTTTTTGATAAATGGGTGGATTTAATGCTGTCTTTAGGCATAAATAAGATGATAAATTGCTATTCTATGCTTCCGTGGGGATATAATCTCCATTATTTCGATGAAAACACAAATTCTACACAAGATGTGATGGCAGATCCTATGACTCCAGAATTTGAAAAAATGTGGGGACCATTTTTAAAGGATTTTTCGGCTCATCTTGTGCAAAAGGGATGGTTGCAAATTACAAATATCGCGATGGATGAGCGTTCTCCAGAGACCATGCAAGTAGCTGCAGATTTACTAACAAAATATGCTCCTGATTTAGGTTTTGCTTTTGCCGATAATCATCGTTCATATAAAAACTTTTCGATGATGAAAGACGTTTGTGTTGGCATAAAACAGAATATGACATTTGAAGAGATTAGGGAACGCAGAGAAAACGGTGATAATTCAACTTTCTATGTTTGTTGCTCGACACATTTCCCTAATACATTTACATTCTCGCAACCATATGAATCTGAACTACTTATTTGGTTTGGAGTGGCAATGGATTATGATGGAATGCTTAGATGGGCTTACAACTCTTGGCCAGAAAATCCCGAAGTAGATTCTCGTTTTAGTAACTTCGCATCTGGAGACACTTATTTCCCATATCCTTATGGACGTTCAAGCCTTCGCTTCGAGAGAATGATTGACGGTATTGAAGCTGCTGAGAAGATCCGCATACTTCGTGCAGATCCAAGTCTTGACCTTACTGAACTTGATAAAGCCCTCCAGCCATTCCTAGACAATGATATCCTAGATGGCTCTCTTCCATGGCAAGAATATCTTTC
The DNA here is from genome assembly GCA_964344225.1 of uncultured Muribaculaceae bacterium. Lineage (GTDB taxonomy): Bacteria > Bacteroidota > Bacteroidia > Bacteroidales > UBA932 > Cryptobacteroides. Next base: position 1,896 of record CAYFMO010000127.1, read on the forward strand.
AAAGGCTATCGAAGTTTTGAATAACTACTAATCAAAATACCACATTAAGGATGCCACAATAGGTGTTCTTAATTTCTCCCAGAGATAAAATAAGCGGTAAGTCAATTGTGACCTACCGCTTAAATTTTGTATTTAAAAACTTGTTATTTCTTAATGTCTCCAGCTTTGATAGCAGCTTGAGCAGCAGCTAGTCTAGCG
>CAYFMO010000128.1:0-2089 GCA_964344225.1 uncultured Muribaculaceae bacterium
GGTCTTGAAGTACAGCAGCAAGGTCAGCTTGAAGATAACCATCCACATATGCAGAGTTCGTTGCTCTTTTAGCATCGTGACCAAGCCCAACGCTTATCTTTCCTTTTCCGAGTGAACTTGGGTCAGGAATGAAAGTAGGATCGTCGTAAGATGTTGCTGCAGAAATCCTTCCATATGACTTTCCTCCATCTGTAGTCTCAGAAAGAATATTCTTCTTGACTCTTATTTGGGTTGGAGTTATGTTATGTAACTTATTGTACTCCATTTGTTTGCTACGCCTTCTATCTGTTTCATAGATAGTCTCCTGCATTGATTTAGTTATTGTGTCAGCATACATAATGACTAGACCATTAACATTTCTTGCAGCCCTTCCAGCAGTTTGGGTTAGTGCGCGACCAGAGCGTAAGAAGCCTTCTTTATCAGCATCTAGGATTGCAACTAGAGAAACGGTTGGTAAATCAAGTCCCTCTCTAAGGAGATTAACGCCTACTAATACATCAAATAATCCATTCTTAAAATCTTCAATAATCTGAACTCTTTCTAATGTGTCCACATCAGAATGGATGTAACGGCATCTCACTCCAATATTTGTAAAATATTTCTCCAACTCTTCTGCCATTCTCTTGGTTAAGGTTGTGACAAGAACTCTTTCATCTTGTTCGGCACGGGTTTGTATTTCTTCTAATAAGTCGTCTATTTGATTTTCAGTAGGTCTCACCTCTATTGGCGGGTCAAGTAGCCCAGTAGGTCTAACTACTTGCTCTACAACTAAGCCTTCAGATTTTTCTAACTCATAATCTGCAGGGGTTGCGCTGACAAACACTGTTTGTCCAGTTATTTCTTCAAATTCGTCAAACTTTAGGGGCCTATTATCTGCTGCAGCTGGGAGTCTAAATCCATATTCAATAAGAACAGATTTTCTGGAATGGTCTCCACCATACATTGCACGAATTTGCGGTACAGTCACATGGCTTTCATCTATAAATGTAATAAAATCCTTTGGGAAATAATCCAAAAGGCAGAAAGGTCTCATACCAGGAGAACGTCCGTCAAAATACCTTGAATAATTCTCAATTCCAGGACAATATCCCATTTCCTTTATAAACTCGAGGTCATATTCAACTCTTTGTTGTAGTCGCTTGGCTTCCAAATGTTTGCCTATTTCTTTGAAATATTCAACTTGGATAACCAAATCATCTTGAATTTTGCTAATAGCCTGTGTTGTTTTCTCTTTTGTTGTCACAAAGTTATTAGCAGGATAGATAGAAATTTCTTCTAAATCAGTTATATAGGCTCCCGTTTGTGGGTCAATAACAGAAATTCCATCTACCTCATCTCCAAAAAACTCTATTCTCACAGCATTTTCGCCATAGCCAATACAAATATCAACCGTATCTCCTTTGACTCTAAATGTACCTCTTTTAAATTCATCTTCAGTACGAGAGTATAGTGCATCTACCAACTGATATAGCAATCTTGTCATACTTCTAGTTTCTCCCTTACGAACTACAACTGTTTGATTATGAAAGTCTTCAGGATTGCCAATTCCATAGATACAAGATACGCTAGATATTACAATTACATCTCTTCTACCAGAAAGTAGAGCAGAGGTTGCACTAAGTCTAAGTTTTTCAATTTCGTCATTGATACTTAGGTCTTTTTCTATATATGTGTCAGTTACAGGTAGATAGGCTTCAGGTTGATAATAATCATAGTATGATACAAAATACTCAACCGCATTATTAGGGAAGAATGATTTAAATTCTCCATAAAGTTGGGCTGCAAGGGTTTTGTTGTGACTTAAGATTAAGGCTGGTCTTTGTAACTTTTCGATTACATTGGCCATTGTAAAAGTTTTACCTGAACCAGTTACGCCCAATAAAGTCACAGCATCCACACCCGATTTTAGTGCGTTACTTATGCCTTCAATAGCTTCTGGCTGGTCACCCGCAGGCTTATAATCTGATATTATCTTAAATTTCATCCCTTATATATAAATCGTACAAAGATACCGAAACTTAATGAGACCACTATAGAAATTTTTATTATCTTTGTGAGTCCTAAAAAAGGGCCATCAAAAAGAAATAAT
>CAYFMO010000129.1:0-2031 GCA_964344225.1 uncultured Muribaculaceae bacterium
TGAGCCTTATCAATTATTAAATATGGGAGTCAGTTTACTTTTGACACCCTAACCACATATTGTTGTGGATTGGTTCTTTCTCCTTAAAAATTAAAGTAGATAAAGGGGTTGTGGGATCCTAAAATTATATAGGATATTGACCACAGAAAGGTCAGTAGGTAAAAGGACAGATGGAACATTTCATAAGCTATTTTTAAAGATTTATTATTCTTTGAGTATTGCTCATTTATATTTTTAAATATTCTAGTTGACGCAAAGAATGAGAATAGAAAGAAGAGCCAGTACTCTTTAAAGTAAAAGCTTGTCTCAATTGAATGAGGTTTGTTGTTAGCTAGCCCCATCATTGATTTCATATATCCAGTTGCTCCATCAAGGCCGTTGGCTCTAAAAAGTACCCAGCCAAATAGAACAGATAGAAGTGTAAAGCCCCTATAGATATTTTGACTCACCTTTGACTTAAATTTTTCTGGGTAACCAGTAAACTTTTCTATACTAATCAAAACAAAATATAATAGACCCCATAGGATAAAATTCCAACTGGCACCGTGCCAAACACCTGTTAAAAACCAAACTATAAATAAATTAAAAAATAATCTCGATTTACTTTTAACCCTCGATCCTCCCAAGGGAAAGTATAAATAGTCTCTAAACCATTGCCCTAAAGACATATGCCATCTTCTCCAAAACTCAGAAATCGACTTGGATATATAAGGGTAATTAAAATTTTCAAGAAACTCAAACCCAAACATTTTTCCCAGACCAATGGCCATATCAGAATAGCCAGAAAAGTCAAATAATATTTGAAAGGAATAGGCTATTGCTCCCAACCAGGCAAGCGAAATAGCCCTATTTACATCTGAAAGAGCAAAAACATCATCTGCAATAATTGCCATATTGTTTGAAAGTAGTACTTTCTTTGAAAAACCGATAATAAATCTTTCCACTCCTTCTGAAAATTTCTGAAAGTTTTCCTCTCTATCTTCCATCTGTTGGGCTATATCCTTATACCGAACAATAGGACCAGCTATAAGTTGGGGGAAAAAAGAAATGTATAAGCCAACATTATGTAATTTCCTTTGCACCTCAACATCACCTCTGTAGGCATCAATTACATAGGACATAGCTTGAAATGTAAAAAAAGATATTCCTATAGGAAGTGCAATGTGCTTTAACTCATAATTAAATCCCAGTTTATTTATATTTACTATAAAGAAATCCAAGTATTTGAATACAAATAATAGCCCTAGATTTATAACAATGGTTACTATTAAAGCAATTCTTTTCAAAAATATTGATTCATTTAAAAAAACCACCAAAAGTGCCATAAGATAATTAAATACTATAGAAATAATCATTATGAAAACAAATTTTGGCTCGCCCCAGGCATAAAAACCCAGGCTCATAACTAATAGAAAAATATTTTTAAACTTTTTATTTAAAAGATTGTAAATTAAAAGTGTTACAGGTAAAAAAAGGAAAAGAAAAATATTGCTGGAAAAAAGCATGGTGCCTCCATTTTATATATGGTTTTTGACCTTATTGAACGGCTTATATTATCACAAAGTGCAGATGTAAACAAGTGAGATAAGGAGGAAATTACACTGCAGTAGATAAGGAGGAAATTACACTGCAGCTTATTAGCTTATTATTTACAGAAATCAACAAAAACAGCTGGAAATTTGAAGTGGAATTCCAGTTTCATAATCCTAAATTAAACAACCCTTCCCATCCTAAGAAGCTTTTAAAGTCTTAAAATGCCAGGGTTGTTTTTAATAAAGGACAAAAGGCTATAATTAGAAAATTACCTAGCAGCTTCCTTTATCAGTTTATCCAGCTACCTTTTCTCTAATAGCCCTGCATAGTCCACGGACAGCCTCAGTAAATTCCTTCCTATCTTCCTCTAAAGGGGTTCCATTGTATTCCATAGCATGGAGCACGTCCCACTTCATCATGTTTCTTTTCATTATCTCTTCAAATTCTTTAATAGCTCCCCCGCTCCAGCCATAGCTGCCAGCATAAAGAGCCAGTCTG
>CAYFMO010000130.1:0-1976 GCA_964344225.1 uncultured Muribaculaceae bacterium
TAAGGATGAAAGTGGTCGATGCAATAGTTAACGTGTGGAATTTTTACATCGAAGGTTTCAAAAATATGAAGCTTGGAAAGGTTCTTTGGGCTATAATTATTGTCAAATTAATAATTATGTTTGGAATTCTTAGGGTATTTTTCTTTCAACCAGTCTTAAAAGGAAAAACGGATGAAGAAAAGAGTGAGTTTGTTGGTACTGAACTCATAGAAAAACCAAGTAGCATAAATATTCAGACTATAGAAGGTGTAGAGTAATTGTATAACCATGTCGCCTAATAATTATTAGAAACAAAATATAAAAGTAATCTATTTAAATACTAAAGAAATACTGTATGATTGAAGCAGGTTTAGTTGGCTGGTCAAGAGCGCAGTTTGCTCTTACAGCAGGTTTCCATTGGATTTTCGTTCCTTTAACTTTAGGGTTAGCTGTTATTATGGCAGTTATGGAAACAATTTATTATAAGACTGGAGACGAGTTCTGGAAGAAAACAGCCCAGTTCTGGATGAAAATCTTCGGAATTAACTTCGCAGTGGGAGTTGCTACTGGTCTAATTCTAGAATTTGAATTTGGTACGAACTGGAGTAATTACTCTTGGTTCGTCGGAGACATCTTTGGTGCTCCACTTGCAATTGAAGGTATCTTAGCATTCTTTATGGAGGCTACTTTTATCGCAGTAATGTTTTTTGGCTGGGATAAGGTAAGTAAGAGATTCCATCTTGCTTCAACTTGGCTAGTTGGAATAGGAGCATCTATTTCTGCTATTTGGATATTAATTGCTAACGCTTGGATGCAAAATCCTGTGGGTATGGAGTTTAATCCTGATACGGTGCGCCATGAGATGGTGGACTTCTGGGCAGTTGTCACTAATCCTATAGCAATATCTAAGTTTTTTCACTCTGTTTTCAGTGGTTGGATGACAGGAGCTATTTTCGTCATAGGAGTTAGTTCTTGGTATTTATTAAAGAAAAGAGAAGTTAAGTTTGCAAAGGCAAGTATGAAGGTTGCAGCAATCGTAGGCATTGTGGGAACTATAGCAGTGATATTCTCTGGAGATAGCTCAGGTATACATTTGGCAAAACATCAGCCAATGAAATTCGCGGCAACTGAAGGACTTGAAAGAGGTGGTACACGTGCTCCATTTTCTATTGTTCCTGGAGTTGAAGTTCCAGGAGTTTTATCAATTTTAGCAACTCACGATTTAGATGGCTTTGTCCCAGGAATTAATGATATACTTGAGGGCTATACCGATAATGAAGGCAATGAGGTTATCTCAGTACAAGAAAAAATGGATAGGGGGACCCAAGCACTTGCTGATTTTAAGACATATCGTGAAAATAGGGAAGAAAACCCAGAACTTGCAGCTCAGGCAAGAGAAAGCTTGGATGAGAATGTGGAATATTTTGGGTATGGTTATTTAAAGGAAGATAAGGAAGCAGTACCTACTGTTTGGATGGTATATTGGCCATTTAGAATTATGGTGGGCTTAGGTTTCTTCCTACTAGCCCTAATGGTGGCAGTCCTATGGTTTGGCCGTAAGGGCAAGTTAGAAAATATGACTTGGCTCCACTGGGTTGCGATATTTTCAATCCCATTGGTTTATATTGCAGGTCAAGCAGGGTGGATTGTAGCTGAGGTTGGACGTCAACCATGGGCTATTCAAGACTTATTGCCTGTTTCTGCAGCAGTATCAAGCCTAAGTGTGGCAACAGTTAAAACCACATTTTTTATTTTCTTGGGAATCTTTGTTTTATTCTTAGCTGTTGAGGTAGGAATTCTATTTAAAGCAATAAAGAAAGGCCCACAAATAGAGGAACAACTTTAAAATCTTTGGTTTATGATTACATATGAATTTTTACAACACTATTGGTGGTTTATTATAGCTTTATTGGCAGGTCTTCTGGTTTTTCTTCTTTTTGTACAAGGAGGTAATGCTCTTATTTTCATTGCAGGTAAAAATGAAGAAGACAGAAGAT
>CAYFMO010000131.1:0-1860 GCA_964344225.1 uncultured Muribaculaceae bacterium
CTTTCAAACGCACGCAAAAATAATAAAAAAATGCCATAAATGAAAGCTAATCTTCTCCTTCGCTTGCTTGAGAAAATAAAGCATCCAAAATTGAGGTAATGCAAAGGTCTTTTTCAGAGGTAAAACTAATGTCTTTTGTATCAAACTTAGGATGACCAAGTGGATAATATGCCACGTCTTGTAGTAAAAACTGACTATCTACATAATCATAGTCTATGTCCTTAATTTGGATAAGAACACCAGGTATTTCAGAAAATAAAATTTGTGTTTTACTACTTTGTGGAAAAGAAGATGTTAAACCACCCAGCTGAATTTCAATGCCACAGCCCATCTTTTGAACAGCTCTTGCTAATCCTCCATCTCCGGCTTCTGTACCTGCTATGGCAATACCATCTTCCACTAATTCCCTTATAACCTCATAACAATCAACAAAATATTCAGGATGTTGAAGTTGTAGTGAAGTCCCACCTGTTTCGTCATATTCTTGAGATAGGACGGAACCACCCAATCTAGGTTCGCAGGTATCAAATGGTATATAAAGTAACCAAGTATTTCCTTCATCTATGGCAGTTTCAGGACATTTTCTTTTTCCATCAGACCAAGCATCTACTTCATATGGTAAATCTTTAAAATTTATATCTTCAGAATCAGCCCCACATTCTTTATTTAATTCTGCTTTTATCTCAATTGCGCAATTATCTGATACTTCACATTTAATATCGCTTATTTTCACACCTAAATCATAAATGTAATCCCCAAAAGCAGCAAAAGAATTGTAGAGTGCAGCCATATTGCCTAGCTTATTCTCGTTCCAAGCCCATTTCGCGTTTAAGCAAAGATTAGCAAGTTTAAAAGAACCATTTTCCCAGATCATTTTTAGCAATGCATTGGCCAATTTTTGTTTTGTATGTATATCTGCAAAAACAAGAGAAAGTTTTTTTGTGTTTTGAAGTGTTTGAAAATATAGAGGGATGTCTTCATCCAAAAAAATCATAGAGCGAGGTGATGGATCTATAGATTCATCAACTATACTATTCAGAGCCTCATGTTTCTGGATTTTTTGCTTTAGCTCACTTACCATTGAATCTTCTAATAGCTCAAAAGCAGTCGCTTCTTGAGCTACACCATCAATGATGTATTCCGAATGTAGAAACTTCTCGTTTATCCTCATGTTTTTGCTAAATAACTCGGTAAATTTAAGTAATTTTGCCATCAGTTCAAATTCTTTAAGCCATATGAAAGAGAAATTTAGCGAAGAATCCTATCAAAAAATGCTTGAAAATCTATTCAACAGGTTTCCTACTTTTCAAAAAGAAGGTGTATCTGCGTATAAACCAGGCATAGATAGAATGGTGTTCTTTGATAAACTAGTAGGTGAGCCGCATAAGAATTATAAGGTAATACACATAGCTGGAACTAATGGAAAGGGTTCTGTTTCAAATATGCTATCATCAGTACTAGTTTCTTCTAACTATAAAGTTGGCTTATATACATCTCCTCATATATTAGATTTTCGCGAAAGAATGAAAGTTAGCGAGGATGGTAAAATGAAAATGATATCAAAAGAAGATGTTTGGTCCTTTGTTCAGACATGGTTTGATACATTTGGACATCTAAATCTCTCTTTTTTTGAAATTACCACGATGATGGCCCTAGATTGGTTCTCAAAAATGAAGGTAGATATTGTGGTTCTTGAAACAGGTTTAGGGGGACGTCTAGATAGTACAAATATTGTAAGTCCAATTTTGAGTGTAATAACTAATATAGGTCTTGACCACTGTAATCTTCTAGGTGAAACTCTTCCAGAAATAGCATTTGAAAAGGCAGGTATTATTAAGCCTTTAATACCAGTTGTTGTGG
>CAYFMO010000132.1:0-1704 GCA_964344225.1 uncultured Muribaculaceae bacterium
TGTCTTTTGTAAAACTAAAGTCAACCTCAAAGAAAGAGTGCATCATCGAAAGTGTGTGTTCGCAAGACTCGATGCAGTTCTCGGGATAACCATCCATCATACCACCTCTATGGCCAGAAATAATAATATCTCTATCTGGATGATATGTAAAATAAGCCTGTAGGTCTTCAATAGAATTAATAGTTACCGTATTGTCTGCATTTACCTTGAATGGTTCTGATTTCGGCGCTTGTACACACGAACCAAATAAAAATACTGTAGCTAAAATAATGAGTGTTTGTTTCATATTTATTTAATTATTAGTTTTTCAATTTCTCTATATGCATCTAAAATTTCAGCAATCAGCGGATTTCCTGTCTTAAGAGAAGTAATTTCCACTAGGGCTTGCTCCATACCTTTTTCTGCAATTAGTTCGTGCATCTTAACACTTTGCGGATCTTCTGGATTATTATAATGTAATGCCGCACCTATACCTAAGAGTAAATTTGGAGTTGTAAATCCGCCTTCGCGTGCTGTTAGCGTAGGTTTTATAAGACGGTCATTTATAGAAAGCTTCCGGAGTGGCTCGCGACCTACACGTGTTACATCATCTTGAAGATACGGGTTTTTAAAACGGCTAATGATTTTTTCAATATATGCAAAATGCACTTCATGGTCAAATCCATAACGCTTAATTAAGCCTTCACCGCTTTCACGCATTGCTGCTCGTACAATACCTAAAATCTCTTCGTCATTTATACTTTCTGCAATAGTTGGTATGCCTTTCATACGACCAAGATATGCAGTAATTGCGTGTCCTGTATTTAGAGTAAATAATTTTCGTTCAACATAAGCTATAAGATTATCAGCTAGGTTCATACCCTCAATCTTTAGAAGTTTACCTTTGATTGAAGCACGCTCCACATTCCACTCAAAGAACTTTTCAACAACTACATCAATTGGATTTTCACTCTTAATTGGTGGAACAATACGGTCTACAGAACAATCTGGGAAACCAATATATTCTTCACAGTATTTCTTTTGCTCATCACTTAGATGGGTTAAAACGTGGTCTTTCAATTGAGTCGAAGCACGAAGTCCATTCTCACAAGCAATGACATTTAGATATTCTTTTTTGCCCTGTTCATGACGGAGTGCAATACCTGAGGCAATTGCTCCTGCAATATAAGGAAGTATTGTAAGACCTACAGCCGTTGTAACTATTTCAGCTTCTGCTATCTCTTTAGCCATTTGTGGACTACGAGAATCTACTGCTGAGATATTAGTAATCTTAGTTTCAGTACATTCTGTGTCCATAATTTTCACAGTGTACTCTTTGTCCTCATTGATTTTGTTAACTACTGTTTCATTTACATCGGCAAAAACTACATGATAACCATTTTCTGCTAGAACAGCACCGATAAAACCGCGGCCAATATTACCCGCACCAAATTGAATTGCTTTTTTCATTATTATTGTGTTATTAAATTATCGTTTTTGTATCACGAATTTATATCGTCTCCTTCGTGGTCTTAAGAAATCATACAAAATTAGCTATAAAAAACGATATAAAAAAGCGTGGATTAATTAAGTGATTTTCAAATTCTTATTAAAAATCCTAAAATATTAATTACATTTGTAGACATGGACTATATTTATAGTCATAAACTAAAGAACTATGAAAAAGATTAATTTTAAACTAATGTTTGGCCTATTTATAATGGG
>CAYFMO010000133.1:0-1675 GCA_964344225.1 uncultured Muribaculaceae bacterium
ATCCTATAGGACCTTCAATGCCACCATCAGTAAAGTCTAAGTCACCAAATTCATAAGCCACTTTATTACCATCAATACTTAAAGTTAGTCCTACGTTTTTAAGTTTGTTTCCACATAGGCTGGCTCCTAATTCAGATAGGGGACTTGCTCTATTTATATGTCCTTTAAGGTCTCCTGGTACAATATCCTTTTTATAATCCTTTGGAACTAATGCTGTGAGAGAAGGGAAACACGATTTCACTGAATGTCCAGTGTCTTTTGCCCAGGTGTAGCCATCACCAGTTGAACCAGTACCTGGATAAGAAAGCCCACCAGTACATATTATGAGTTTTTGGCTTTCATACTGGGAACCATCAGCACAGTCTATTTTAAATTTATTTACACAAGGTTGGATGTCATTGTTCTTGTCGATTGATATGTTGATGACTTCTTTATTGTATAAAATCTCAGATCCAGAGTTTGTGGCAGCTTTTACTAAAGTATCTACGATATCACTTGCTAAATAGGATGCAGGATAAGCTCTGTCTCCTCTTTCCACAATCGTAGGCATACCATTTTTCTCAAAAAACTCTATGGCTTTTTCAGGTGGAAAATTATAAAATGATGGCTTAAGAAAATTTGCTTTAGGATGAATGTGAGTTGAAAAATCATTCCAGTTTTTTAAATTGGTAAAGTTGCAACGACCTTTTCCTGTTATCATAATTTTTCTACCAGGACGGTTCATTTTTTCTAATACTAGAACTCGACCAGCTTCTAATGTTTCAGCTGCACCAACTGCTGCCATTAGTCCTGCTGCGCCTCCTCCTATAATTATTATTTCAACTTTTTCCATTGTAAATCATTTTCAGATTCAAACAAATATAAGAAAATAGTTTTACAAGTTGTTAAATTTATTGTAATTATCGCATTTTGCCTATCTTTGATGCTTGAGTAAAATATGATAAAATGAGTAAGATAAAAGCAGTAATTTTTGACATGGGCGGAGTGCTTGTGGATTTAGATATGGAGGTTTGTAAAAGGTATTACAAGGAAAATTTAGAATATTATAAAATTGATGAAATTCTAGATCCATTCCACCAGATGGGAATATATGGCGATATGGAAGCTGGACTTATAACAGCTGATGAGTTTAGAAATTCAGTAATATCTGAATCAAAGCCGGGAACTACCAAAGCTGATGTAGATAAGGCTGTACATCAACTTCTTGTGGGTATCGATGATTATAAAGCAGACTTGTTAAAAGAATTATCAAAGGATTATGATCTCTACATTTTAAGTAATAATAATGCGATAAGCATAGTCCGCTGTGCAGAAATTTTGGAAGAGGCAGGAGTTCCACTTAATACAACTTTTAAGAGAAGCTTTTTATCCCATGAAATGAAAATGTTAAAGCCAAGTCCAGAAATTTACCATAAGGTAATTAAAGAAATTGGCTTAGATCCTTCTGAAATGCTTTTCATTGATGACTCTATGCTAAATGTACAAGCGTCCATTGATGCAGGTCTTCCCGCTATATATTATGAGCCAGGCAGTGATTTAAGGGCATTATTAGAGGCTCATTTGTAAGGACTAAAACACTTGTGATATAATTCTACTCGCATAATCTGGGTCTGTATAGTCCCTAGTTCCCATATCTAAGGTGTTGAGTTCTTTGAGTTTACTCATATCTTCATCC
>CAYFMO010000134.1:0-1646 GCA_964344225.1 uncultured Muribaculaceae bacterium
AAATTGTTTGAAGGTTGCTTCGAAAACAGTAGTCGCTACTCAGATATTTGTCGAGAATTTGAGAAAAAAGGAATTGGAATCTTCCATCATGATATTCAGCTTGAGGCAGAGCCAGAAGACTTGGCCAGTGTATCTCCTGCCGATGACGAGTAAGAGGAGGTACACAGATGCACTCTGAATTTGTAAGAGAACAAAAAAGATATACGCAGAAAGAACTCTGCAAAATCTTTTCTTGTTCAGAAGAAAAAACGGTTTCGATTATCCGTAAACTCAAGGAATTCGGAGTCTTAAAGGCTGTAAAAGCAGAAGAAAAACAGCGAGATATGTCAGAACTGATTGATGAGGATATAGAGGTTTCTGACGTTGAAATAGGAGAAAACGAATACCTTTATGTTTTTACTTTTGTTGGAGTTATCGTTGTGTCAGGGATTGTTTTGAAATGCTACCCTAAGTATTTGTTAACTGCCACACATCCTGAGCAGGAATTAACACAGGTTATTAAGGTTCTTGAGAAATATAATTCCAAGGAACAGATTATCCGAATGTTTAATGATAGCAGCGAAAGCAGGTCATTTAATTTATTGGCGGTGCTTTTGTTTTTGATGCAGGACTACTACGAAAATGGCATATACGAAAATACGGATGATATAGTTGAGAGTAATGGTTCGGGAGAAATAATTTGGGATAAGACGATTAACGAGACCTTTGCGATGATTTCTAATAATCGTCCGTATTATGTGGATTTACAAACGAGGAAAAGAATTTCTGACGACCACGATTATTTTAAACGCCTGCATGAATGCGTACTTACGATTGCATCAAAAGAACTTGAGGATGCAGGATTGTTGAATTTATTTGAACTTATGGGTGTCGACCTCACGGAAGAAACTTTGGACGACTTTGGCGACAAAGAAGTCATTCTGTATAATATCGAAAAAGAATTAGGTACCCAGTTCAATACAAGAAAACAGCTTGTTTTGAAAACTATTTATACTTACCTTGACCACAGCGGAAGCCTATATGATGTAGATTGCCTGTCACTTTTTGGAACCAACAGTTTTAATCTTGTGTGGGAAAAAGTCTGTGCTGAAATCATGGACAATCAGCTTGATACACGATTGGGGGCATTAAGGTTGCCTATCCCGTTAAGGGATAAGTATAATAGGCAGGAAAAATTGATTGATGTAATTGAAAAACCATTATGGACAGTAACAGGAAAAACAGCAGCCGATACTTTGATTCCGGATATTGTTACTATCTCTATGGTTAATGGGGACTGGCATTTTATTATTTTTGATGCCAAATATTATAATGCTAAGTTGGAACCTGGTAATGCACCTAAAGGTCAACCCGGCATCGAATCGGTTACAAAGCAATATTTATATCAATTAGCATATCAAGAATTCATAGGCGAGCATAAGTTTTCTGTGGTTAAAAATTGCTTTTTAATGCCAACAGAAGAAGCTGTTACCGTGGACAAAGAATCGGTATCCCTGCAGATGCTTTCTAAACTTGGACTGGAAAGTATAAAAGTGCGATTCCTTCCAGCTACGATGGCATACGAAAGTTATTTATCAGGAAGAAAACTTGACCTTTCTATGTTGAAACTCTAAATCCAATAAGGAGGGTAGATTATGGCAGCACAT
>CAYFMO010000135.1:0-1465 GCA_964344225.1 uncultured Muribaculaceae bacterium
CCTTTGCTGCCTTTAATGTGTCCACTCTCATTGGGATATCTCTCTGCGTTTCCTGAGCAGTAGTAATGATCCCAATGAGCATTAAAGATATGGTTATCCCAAATTTCCTAATCATATACAGCTATTGAGGCTATAAATGTACAGATTTATTCCTAAAGTTTAAATAAAAAAGAGGCCATTGTTTAGCCTCTTTTGTCAATCAGTCAATATTATATTAATAATACCTTCCCATAAATAAGATTACATTAGTCTCTTTTTCTCTAATAATGTAGTGGAAGGTCTTGTCTACTTTGAACTCTTTATATTCAGGAGGACCTGCATCCGTATATTTTCCTCCGATAGTTATAGCTGTAGCCTTTGTTCCACTTTCATCAACTTCGATTTTAGCTACTTGAAGGAGGAAGGCATTTGCTAATGGCACTTGAAAATCCATCCACTCAGTTTCAATTGTAAATTTTGGGAGGTATAAATCTATGGGTTCATAACTCAAACCATTTTGTACAAGCTGCCAATCCTCATAGCTTAATTCGCCATCCTCAGTCATAACTACTACCATAGAATATTTATTTTCACCATATGGAAGTTCAGCCGCTTTAATTCCTTCGCCCTCATAATATGGTAAATTTTCTTTTTTATTCATCATATCTACCTTGCGTGTGGACTTATTTATAGAAGTAAAATCCATTTTCTTGGTGAACTTTTCTTCAAATGGCTTAGACCATTTTCCATCAAAATTTGTTACGTTAGAATAGAGCCGCTCTGTACTTGGCGTGATTAAAATAGGCAATTCTTTAAGCTTAATTTCTTTACTATGCGAATTTATCCACTTTAAAAATAGATTTGTAACCTTACCTGTATTAGTAAAATCTTCTTCATACGTATCAGCGTAAAACCATTCAGAAAGAATAGGCGCTTCAACATTAGGATCGTCGCATAGCGTATTATAGATATAGCAGTTATAAAATGATTTTACTATGTCCTTTTCTCTATAGGAAAGTCGTTCTAAGATTTTCTTACACAATGCATTAGATTCTTCAATACTAATTCCCTCAAAGAGTCCTTGACCATTGTTTTCTGAATTAAGCATCATTCCTAAAGTTAGATGATGACTTATTGGTGAAAAGACTACAGATTTGTCATTATATTGCTTAAGTACCTCTTTGTTATAAACATCAAAAGAATAAGTAGATAAAGACTTAGTATGTTCTAGCTCATTGGCTTTAAAAACGACCTTTTTGACATTTCTTGGATTTAGTCCACCTTCACAACCTGTGAGTGACACCAGAGCACATAGAAATAAAATTGAAGTAAAGATTCTTTTCATAATTATGCTATTAATGATTTGAATTATTCGTACGATTATATAGATGCAGTTTTAAGATGTTCTGTGACAAAAAAGATAACATTCATAAAAGTTTCAAAAATTCACTACCTTTGCGCTCATGAATATATATGAATTGTTTAT
>CAYFMO010000136.1:0-1385 GCA_964344225.1 uncultured Muribaculaceae bacterium
AATTCTTCTGTGTCAAGTACAGAAATATGCAATTACCTATCATAATATGCCTCTCTCACAGATGAAATGAGCATTCTGTCTGTGTCATATGCCATAAACAGTAATGTGTGGATGTATCCGAATTTGTATTGAGTATGTCATCAACTTTTCGAAAACATAATCTCAAAATAGAGCATATTGCATATAAGAAAAGATTAAGTTTTTCTCTTTTTATAAGGAATTGCTTTTTCTTTACAAATGTTTTTCTTTTTCTTATCCTTCTGTAGTTTTTTATACGGTAACTTTGTCAAAGTACTAAGAACTAGTGCTATTAACTCTAGTAATAATAAATAAAGACATAGTTACAATGAAAAAAACTTTTCATCTCTGCATATCAAGTTCTACAAAAGTTATGTTTCGCCATAATGAAGATTATATTCGTGGCATTAATTGTCTATGTGTCGCAGCATATAAGGCAGAAGCGTCTTTGCTCGCCTATAGTTTTATGTCAAATCATGTGCATATTGGAGTTAGATGTGAAGACCCTAAGAAATTTATGAAAATCTTTCGATATTCATATACCAAATACTTTAATCAAAAATATAAAAGAATAGGTAGACTCGGAGAAAATAGTTTCTTTCAACTTGAAATTGAAGGGCATTATCATTTGTTGGCAGCTCTTGCGTATATATTGAGAAATCCTCTCCACCATGGTGTATCTGCTACTCCTTTTGGATATGAATATTCATCTATCTCGTCTATTTTTAGTAAAGAATTTGGTAGAAAACCTAATCTTGATATTTTACCAAAGAATAAACAATATCTTTATTTACCAGATAGGGCTAATCTTCCTTCGAATTACATGATGAATATTGAAGGACTCATTTTGCCAGAATCGGTTATAGATGTATCAGATGTAGAACATCAATTTAGTAGTGCCAGACATTTTATGTTTTATATGAATCGTCTATCCAATGACGCTTGGAAAGAGGAACAATTACAAGATAAAACAGCTTCCGCTCCTATAACTCTCGGGGAAATAGAAAAAGGTGTTTATTTGCATAACATTAAAACAATGCTCAGTAATGAATATGGTAGAGCAAATTATAATGCTATATCAGATATTGAGCTTTGCTATGAAATAGATAAGGTTATTCTGCCAAAATTTAATATTGATTCTGTTTACGAGTTATCAAAGTCGACATACGATAAAGTTCTTAATATTTTGTATCAATCTTATAATCTTCCTGAAAGTCAAATTGCAAGATGTCTTCCTGATTATACAAAGGTAAAATAGTTTCCATTCACTTTAAAAAAGTCACTGTCGATACAGAATAATTACAGGATTCGTCTGTGAGAGCGAAGAAAATCACATAATTCCTTCTATAAATCTACCTCTTACAGAC
>CAYFMO010000137.1:0-1334 GCA_964344225.1 uncultured Muribaculaceae bacterium
AATAAAATTAAGGAAATAGTTACGCGTAGAAAAATTGAGTATTTAGTGCATTTTACTCGTATCGATAACCTAAATAGTATACTAAAGAACGGGTTAATTCCTGTAAGTATGCAGCAAAAAATGAAAATACCTTCGATCCGTAATGATGACCAGCGTATTGATTCTAAACTTGATTGTACAAGTTGTTCTATAGTTTTTCCAAATTATAAGCTGTTCTACACATTTAGGGAGTATAAGTTTCCTGGATCAAGCTGGGTAGTAATAGTACTTGATAAAGATGTTTTGTTTTCACCGTCAAATATAACATATTACTGTCAAACCAATGCAGCGGGTGTGTTTCCACGAATTTCAAGTGCAAAAGAGTTATGTACGGCAACGGCTTTTGAAAATATGTTTTGTGATTCTCTTACAACAAAAGAGAATAAGGTGATACAAAGGGCATCCCTGCAAATAAGCGATTACATAACAACCGATCCACAAGCGGAAATATTAATAAGTGACGCTATTGATAAGAAGTATATAGGTTGTATTTGTTTTCAAAAGCAGCCTGACATTGATGAGTATATTACAAGGTATGGAAAAGAGTTATTGGAAAAATATGATTATCAAGTTGTTCCAGGCTTCTTTGATGCCAGGAAAGACTATATGTTTTGGAAAAAGGAGAGCTAACTATGGCAAAAAGAATTTGCTTCATTTCAACACCATCTGAATATCCAATATACAAAGAGATTGAAGTTGAGTTTGAATACTTTAATGGTTTTGCTGTTTCACAGAAACAAAAATCAATCAGATCAATGCATGAGAGTGTTACTAAAATGGATAAGTCCTTGCAGATACTTGAAGTTTCTACAAAATCAACTAACCCTACTGGTGTTGCATTAAGCGCCTTTAATTTAAAATTTTATGAAATAAACACAGATATGGAATACCCACTTGAAAATATATTTCAATCTTCAAAAGTTTTTGAAAGAGGAGGACCTTACAGAGATTTACTCAATGTTCATCCTAAAGATGCCAAAAGAGATGAAAGGCTTAAATCCTCAGGTAATCTAATTCATTTTAATTACAAAGACACAATCTGGGAAAGAGAGCCTAAAACAATGTTTTATGATTGGATTTATATTAGTTCTTTATATAGAAATGAAAGTTTGTCTAAAAAGATACTTGAATTTAATGCATTTACAGATATTGAATTCAATCAAGAAAAATCGATTAACTGTCAGGCAAGGTCAGCAGCAATATTTGTAAGTCTAAGTAAATTAGGAAAATTAGAGAAAGTCCTAAATAATAAAGAGGAGTTAAAAAAGATTTACTCAAAGGGAGGTAACAATAAT
>CAYFMO010000138.1:0-1321 GCA_964344225.1 uncultured Muribaculaceae bacterium
ATATTTATAATCAACAAATAAAAAAGATGAAAAGACTGGCTGTTTTTGGTGTTTTTGCCCTTATTCTAATACAAAAGATTATAGCTGAGGGTAGATGTTTTCCCACATTGAGTCATAGAAGTCTTTTTGCTTGCGGTTATATTGGAAGACAGCAATCACTGTATTTTTATCAGGAATGATTATACATAACTGACCGTGAGCACCATCCAATCTCACACTATTAAAGCGTCCTCTCCACATTTGATAGGCATAACCCGCTTTTCCATCACTGTCATCCTTCTCCTTAATTTCTTCTTCGGGGGCATTAGCCCTATCATAATCATAAGTATGTGGAGCTGTTGCTTTATCAAACCACGTAGAGTCTAAAAGTTGTTTACCATTCCACTCACCTTTTTGCAGAATGAACTGTCCCATTTTCGCAAATGACTCTAATGTTAGATAAAGACCCCAACCACCAGCAGTATATCCTTGAGGTGACATATCCCAATGCCATTCTTTTATGCCCAGAGGTTTAAATAAATGAGTATCCAAATATTCATCAACTCTCTGTCCAGTTACACGAGAAAAAATAACAGAAAGTAAGTATGTATCCATACTATTATATGAAAACCAAGTACCTGGCTCAAATTTTATCTCGGAAGCTAGAGTTTCTTTTGCCCAATTAAAATTCTGTCCTCCAACAGCCTCTGAAATAAAGTCTGAACTAAAACCTGATGACATACAAAGAAGATCATGAACAGTCATATCTTCAAGCCATGGACTGCGTACCAAAGGTAATTCCTCTTCTTTAAAGAATTGAACAATCTTATCATCTGTGGAAAGAAGCCCATCTTGAACGGCAAAGCCTATGGCTGTGGCTGTGAATGTTTTGGATGCTGACCAAAGAATATGTAGTTCCTCAGGAGTGTGACCTGTAGCATATTTTTCATATATGACCTTACCATCTTTTATGACCATCATACTGTGCAATTCATTACATGCATTAGACCAAACATCTGAAAAAACTTGATCAAACTTATCAAAATCATAGTTTAACTCAGATTCATTAGCTCTTGGAAGCTTATCTTGCTGATTAAAAGCGCAAGAAGCTAAAAACAGACTCAAAATCAATAAACTACTAACAAGAGTCTTAAATTTAAAAAATATCTTTTTCATAATGATTTATTTGATAATAGGAAAAACTGTTAAACGTAATTCAGTACTACCATAAGGAACTAGTTCTATATACTTAACTTCATTGTTGAGAACCTTAACATTTTCAGGACTTATGTTTATAATAATCTTCTGCAACCTTATCATAGTCGAATGATCCCACACCTAA
>CAYFMO010000139.1:0-1308 GCA_964344225.1 uncultured Muribaculaceae bacterium
GGTTAATATCTACAGCTCCAAGATCTCCTCCCAGAGCTGTAAAAGCATTACCCATAGCAACTGTTCTTGCTGTTCCCTCATAATTGTTTTCGCTAAACCTTATAGCATCGTCCATTGTTTGTGACGATGCTACTAAGGCTATTCCAGTAGCGAAAAATGCTAATGCTATTTTTTTAATATACAGTTTCATATTCTAAATAATTTATCTTCCGCCTCTAGAAGAACTACTTCTACTACTTGATGAGCTCGAACTACCACTATATGAGGACCTGCTTGAGCTACTCGAGCTGCCACTGTAAGAAGACCTACTACTTGAGCCACTACTATAAGAAGATCTGCTAGAGCCACCACTATATGAAGACCTACTTGATGAGCTTCCGCTGCTGCTAGGACTATAGTCGTATGATCTGCCAGATGATGATCTACTGCCACCATTGTATGAACTACCACTTGAACTTGAGCTAGTTCCACTAGGTCTTCTATATGTAGTACTACCAGTTGTTCTTGTTGTTCCACCTGACCTGCTACTTGAAGTACTAGGAGTTCTTACTGTACTGGTTGTTCTTGAACTTGAAGTGCCAGGAGTTACAGCTGATCTTGAAGTAGTGCTACTATTTCTAGATGTACTAGTTGTACTTCTAGGAGCAGTAGCTGCTGTTCTTGAAGAGCTAGTAGTAGTCCTTGAGCTTGAAGTACTAGTTGCTGTTCTTGAAGAACTAGTTGCTGTTCTAGAAGTTCCAGTTGCTACTCTTGAAGTACTTGAACTTGTGCTTCTGCCAGTAGATACTCCAGTTCTCTGAGTTCCTCTTGCTGCAGGCGATTGTAATGTTGCTGTTCTTCCTGCAGTAGCATCTTGACGACTGAGTGAAGATGTACGTGTTCTAGTTGTCAAAGAACGAGTATTGCTTGCAGTTGCATTTTTTTGTGCTTGTAACCCTTCTCCTCTTACACCATTTCCAACTGCAACAGAGTTACGAGATCCATAGTATCTATCTCTTCCATACTTAACTTTTGTTGATCCTGGGTAATACCAACCTGAGTTATAGTAGTTATTATAGTAATAGCCATGATAGAAACCATGATAGAAGCCACTATAATATGAGTTGCGGTAATAATGTCCATACCATGGACTACTCCAGCCATAATAGTGATGTCTGTACCATGGATCATGCCATCTGTAACTATAGTAATGGTGTCTATACCAAGGGTCATACCTATAGTAGTACCAAGAATCACCCCATCCATACCAAGGATCATATCTCCAACTATAATAATCCCAATAATTATAATATCTATAAGGATTGTTCC
>CAYFMO010000140.1:0-1308 GCA_964344225.1 uncultured Muribaculaceae bacterium
AATACTCGTAGAGGAAATTTTAATATTAAACAAGTGCTCTGATTGAATCAGGGGAGATAAACTATGCAGTTTAATATATTGATTACGGTGTGTAGATACGCCAGAAGAATATGTGTATAGGATTTATAGAGGAAAGATAAATATTATTCCTATTTTATCTATGGTTAAAAACTTTTAAATAAGCTTGTTTTAAAAGATTACTAATTTCTGAATCAGAAGCATAGTCCGTAATTGAACTACAATTTACCATTGAGTCCACTACAATTGAATCGAACGGAAGTTTTGCTATTACTTCTACACCATTCTGATTACAGTATTTTTCTATATCGGAAGAAACCTCTTCATTGATATCATATTTATTTATGATTACGCTAGTTGGTAATTTGAAACTCGCTGTTAACTCAAGTGTGCGCTTTAAATCATGAAGACCTGACATAGAAGGTTCAGTAACAACAAGTACAGCATCCACACCAGTAATTGCACTAATGACTGCACAGCCAATACCAGGAGGTCCATCAATGATAATATGTTCTAAATTAGCTTCCCGTGCTATTTCCTTTGCTTTCTCCCGAACTTTAGCCACTAATTTACCAGAATTTTCTTCACCTGGGGCAAGTCTACCATAGACCATCCTGCCATTTTTAAATCGTCCAGCATAGTAACGACTTCCATCCTCTTCCTCAATAGCAATGGCTCCTTGGGGACAAATGCGAGAACACAGCAGGCAACCTTCACATAAAGTTTCCAAGATTGAAACTCCATTTTTATCCTCAACAATAGCACCGAACCTGCAGTAATCTACGCAGAGGCCACAATCAATACATTTATCCTCATCTAAAACTGCCTTATAACCAGAAATAAATACATACTCTTCATCTGTACTTGGGCTAAAAAGTAAGTAAAGATTAGCAGCATCAACATCACAATCAGCTAAGACTATTTCTTTGCCTAAAGTAGCAAATGCTGCGCTTATACTACTCTTGCCAGTACCGCCTTTTCCGCTAATAATTGCTAGTTCCATAAGCTATTTTAATAAATTATTTACTTTTAGTTGCTCTTCAAGTTTATTGTATAAGTCCTTAAACTTAAGCTTCCAAGCTTGATTTAGGTTTGTTACCAATTCTCCTTTAGAATAAGTTACAGCTATATCTCTATCAAATGGGACTGACATCAATAAAGGAATATTTTCTTCTTCAAGATACTTTTTAGTTTCATCTGTACCAATATCTGCCCTATTAATAATTATTCCAAATGGAATATTCATATCCCTGAGAATAGCTACAGATTGTTTTAAGTCACTTAGTCCAA
>CAYFMO010000141.1:0-1270 GCA_964344225.1 uncultured Muribaculaceae bacterium
AAAATAATCCCCAACCACCTGCAGTATAACCTTGTGGAGAAACATCCCAATGCCACTCTTTTATGCCCAGTGGTTTGAATAAATGAGTATCCAAATATTCATCAACTCTCTGCCCAGTTACACGAGAAAAAATAACAGAAAGCAAGTATGTATCCATACTATTATATGAAAACCAAGTACCTGGTTCAAATTTTATATCACAAGCTAAAGTTTCTTTTGCCCAATCAAAATCATGTCCACCAACAGCCTTTGCAATGAAATCTGAACTAAAACCTGATGACATACAAAGAAGATCATGAACAGTCATATCTTCAAGCCATGGACTGCGTACCAAAGGTAATTCCTCTTCTTTAAAGAATTGAACAATCTTATCATCTGTGGAAAGAAGCCCATCTTGAACGGCAAAGCCTATGGCTGTGGCTGTGAATGTTTTGGATGCTGACCAAAGAATATGTAGTTCCTCAGGAGTGTGACCTGTAGCATATTTTTCATATATGACCTTACCATCTTTTATGACCATCATACTGTGCAATTCATTACATGCATTAGACCAAACATCTGAAAAAACTTGATCAAACTTATCAAAATCATAGTTTAACTCAGATTCATTAGCTCTTGGAAGCTTATCTTGCTGATTAAAAGCGCAAGAAGCTAAAAACAGACTCAAAATCAATAAACTACTAACAAGAGTCTTAAATTTAAAAAATATCTTTTTCATAATGATTTATTTGATAATAGGAAAAACTGTTAAACGTAATTCAGTACTACCATAAGGAACTAGTTCTATATACTTAACTTCATTGTTGAGAACCTTAACATTTTCAGGACTTGGGACCTCTGGAGTAAAGCGATTCTCTCTAAGGTCCCATTCGATTTCTTTAACTGGAATCTTAATTGTTACTGCATTAGCCCCCACCTCAAATGGATAAATAACTGACTCATTATAATTTGCCTCTAAAACTATTTCAGAACTAAGATCTATAGCATAATTCCACGGACCTGCTGGTTCGATTGACCAAGACTTAAAGTCAGCATTACCAGAAACTCTTCCATACATGTTTTCATAGACCTTTGTATCTTCTACTTTGCTTTGTGGAATGGCATAAGAATACACTAATGGTCCACGCTGAACATATACATATTGCACATTATCTACTTCTTCCCCATCAGAACTAATATTTCTATTTTCAACAAAAGTAGGTTGTTCTGCTGCAGTATGTTTATAATAATCTTCTGCAACCTTATCATAGTCGAATGATCCCACACCTAA
>CAYFMO010000142.1:0-1259 GCA_964344225.1 uncultured Muribaculaceae bacterium
CTAAAATTGAAGTTGATGAAAGTGGGACTAAGGCTACTGCAATTACCATTGGTATGGATGCTACAGCATTACCAAGCTTTGTAGAATTTACAGTAGATAAAACCTTCCATTTTGTAATTAGAGAAAAGGATGCAGATATCATCCTATTTATGGGAAGATATTACTAAACTTTGCTGTAGCCGTATCGAAGGAGGTCTTTACGGTCTTTGATGAGGTAAACATAACCCTCATTTAGGAGTAGGACTTCATCAGAAATTTCTAATAGGGATTCGTAATTATGATCAGAAATTACAATCCCTTTTTTTTCTTTTTGTTTTTGGATGAGTTGCTGTATGATTTCTACATATAATGGAGAGAGATAGGAGAAGGGTTCATCTAAAATACAAAAAGGAGTTTCACTGAATAAGCAAAGCCATATTAGTAGTTTCTTAGGGTGTAAGCCAAGATTTATATAGAAATAATCCTGTCCTAAAACCAATTCCTGATTAATCTTTTACGCAAACCCTTGAGTACTAGCTAATAAGAATAAAAGTATAATGAAACTATTCCTCATTTTTGTTCTTAATTCTTTTTCTAAGATAAAAGTAGCCCCATGAACCAAAAAATAGGAAGAAGATTGGTCCAAACGGAAATTTCTCGCCTTTTAGAATACCATCAATAACAACTATAATTAAAATTACAACACCTATTAGAAAAATGACATTGAGCAATGTAAGTTTTGTAGATTGTTTCATAACTATGAATTAAGAAATGATTAAACAAATATATAAAAAATAATAAAAAATGGCTCCTTACTTAATGCAAAGAAGGAGGCAAATATCTAAAAATTAAGAATATTTTCTAGTATTTGTTAAGCGGCATTCCACTTGTTTTCATATGAACCTGCTTTTTCACAGCTTGAATCACATTAGCGTAGTCCTCTTGTCCTTCTGTAGTCTTTTCTTCAATTAAGTCTAGATGGTTTGCTGCATTAGAAAGAACTGTATCTATAAGGTTTACTATGAATTCCATATCTTTTTCCACAAAACCTCTTGAAGTAATTGCTGGGGTACCTACGCGGATTCCAGATGTTTGGAATGGAGAGCGAGAATCAAATGGTACCATATTTTTATTAACAGTAATATCAGCTTTACCTAGCTCCTTCTCTGCAACTTTTCCTGTTAAATCTGGATATTTAGTACGAAGGTCAATAAGAAGAAGATGGTTATCTGTACCACCAGAAACCACCTTATATCCTCTTTCCTTAAATGCTTCACCCA
>CAYFMO010000143.1:0-1256 GCA_964344225.1 uncultured Muribaculaceae bacterium
TAAATAGATGTATTGTGATAATCACTTAAAGTATAAAAAGTATTTGTATCGAAATTTTTAATCTTAATATTAGGAAGTAGCTTTTTTATCAAAGCTTTTTTTTCTAATTCTGAAATATTCTTTTCATCATATTGGTCTGAATAAAAGGTTTTGAGTGTCCACTCTAAAATTGAATTTGTTTGCTCGTTCAATTTTAAAAGTTTATCAGGAATTAACTCAACTACTTTTAATAATTCAGATTGTTTTTCAAGAGCAGTTTGCTGTTTAATATCTCCTTTTATTGGTTGAATTGGCAGTTCTAATTCTGTTTTATCGGGAAGTATAAATTTGAAATTATCATCTCTTTCAAAGTTTGCGGTTGTATTTACAATTTGATATTGTAATTCTGTTCTATTTGTATTTTCAAATCTTACAATTGCATCTGTGTCAATATTGGTAATTCCATTGCCCGATAATTCTCTTTCTACGTCAGACAGGACATCAAATGAAGCAGTTGCCGTAAGTCCAAAAATCGGAATCGTTTCTTTGTTTTTGGTTTTGCAATATTCAATAGCGTTTCTTCCCAAACTCAAATATGAAGTTCTGAAATCGTGACCCCATTCCGAAACACAATGCACTTCATCAATAACACAATAACTGAAATACACTTCATTTTCGTGCATTTCCTGTAATGAAAGTCTAAATTCTTCTATTTGTAAACGCTCTGGTGAAACGAAAGTGAATAAAATTTTTCCCTCTGTAACTTGATTGGTCGCAATCGTTTTTTCTTCACGAGTAAGTTTTGAGTTGATGAAATTACAACTATCAATTCCGTTTTTTACAAGGTTATCGTATTGGTCTTGCATTAGCGACTTAATCGGGTCGATAACCATTGTAACTCCTGCTTGTAAGAGTGAAGCGATTTGATAAGTCAGCGATTTACCTCCACCTGTTGGCAATAATCCGATAACACTCTTCCCTTGTAATGCCCGATTTAAAATAGGCAATTGTCCTTCTCTGAAACTCTCTTTTCTAAAAATGTTTTGCAGAAAATAGGTTAGACTTTCTTTGGCTTCGGGAATATCCTCGTAAGTTTCATTTTCTAATTTCTTCGTGATGGGTTTGTAATCAATAAAATCAGAAGTATAAAGTTTCCTTGCGGAATTTACATAATGAGAAGAACGAATTATGACTTTCTTTTTGCCATTAAACGGAATGACATTTTTTACAATTCCTCGTCTTTGAAGAATTGAAATGTCTATAATTAAATCAAATTC
>CAYFMO010000144.1:0-1245 GCA_964344225.1 uncultured Muribaculaceae bacterium
TTCTTTTTGCAAAGGTGTAGTTGGTAGATTCTCCTACAATCTCTCTATCAGCCCTCTCCATTAGTAACTCTAGGTCTATGACAACACCGCTATATAGGAAGTCCATCTCTATTTTATGAAGCTCAATCCTTGCTACATTATGTAAATTTTGAAACTCGTTTAGTTTCAGCTCTTTATTAATAATCTCATTTGTGAGTCTTTCTCTCTCTCCTACGTTTTCACTGATAGCATAAGCATTTCTTAAACCATCTAGTTTCCGGTTATATGTATCAATGGAATCCCTGAGCATATTTACTTCACTCATTTTTTCCATGTATTTCTGTACGTCTTTATTTTCGGTTATTTCTGAATCAACTCCGGCTCCTGCATCAAGTTTGAATGGGTCTGAAGTAGGAATCAATTGCGATAATTCTTTTAAAACAGCAGGATCTGTTTCGTGCTTTCTAATAGGTAATTCCTCATAGTCAAGGACATACACCCATACACTATCACTGTCGCAACCCCGATCTGAGGCAAAAAGAGTGTATTTACTATCATCAGTATGGACCAAGAGATAATCATTAGCAGGTGAAGAAAAAGGGAAGCCTAAATTTATAGGGGCACTCCACTCTTCTGTATCATCATTCCAGTTAGAAACAAATAAATCATATCCCCCCATTCCATATAGACCTTCAGAAGAGAAATAAAGAGATTGCCCTTCTTTTGAAAGCATAGGAAAAATCTCATTGCGATCTGTTGTGAGGTTCTCTTGTGTAAGAGTAGGGTAAGTCCAAACAGAATCCTGTTTTTCCGTTAAATATATATTGTTTATTCCGTTTTCATCAGTAGCTGCAAAAAATATCTTTTTGTCATCATCTCTAACAAATGTCGCGGTTCGAGGATGGCAGTTATTGAGACTATCCAAAATGTTAGGATATCTACGCCAGGTCTTGTCAGGAAGAGGATAGTAAAGATAAAAGTCTTCCAAACTAAACTTTTGTCTTGCAACTACAGTGGGAGTTGCCACAAAAGCAGTCATGGCTAGTCCGTTTTCACAAAGAATTTTTTGGGTTTCTATTTCAATTTTTAGCAAAGAGTCAACAGCTTCTTTTTGAAGGTCAGAGTAAACATCCAAGGCTTTTGCAAAATCATACTCTTTTCTCAAAGAATCAGCAAGCGTAAGTTTCTTCTCAATACTAAGCTTTTGTGTTTCGCTAAGTTTTTCTATACTTACCGTATCTATATCTTTTGTAAAATCTTGCTCTT
>CAYFMO010000145.1:0-1230 GCA_964344225.1 uncultured Muribaculaceae bacterium
CAAGCTGACCATACAACCTCAAAAAACTCCGAAAAAACATCTAACCCGACCACTCGCCAAGCACTGACATCTAACCTGACCACTTGACTATCAAAAAACTGCCTTTATAGACTTGTTTCCGCGAAGCGATATTTTCATGTTTTTCGCTCAATGGATTTTGTACCCATGTGTTCCAAAAGCCTTGATTTATCAGGGTTTTTTATATTCTCAATCTTTTACCCGTGACATCAATGTTACGCTCTCCACGTGAAGTTTTTAGGCTATTTCGCGCTTTCCCATAAACACAGTGTAAATGCTGTATTTGTGCTGGTTTAACATCTATCCTGTCCTCTCGAGAAATAATTCTCGATTAGGCTATTTCAGTTTTTCGCCGCTTTGACTTCCTTTAATTCGTCTTTTAAGAATAATACGCATAACGTTATGAGGTGTCCAGCAGCGTCCCAACCACATTCATCATTCTCTTAGTTGCGGAACTCCTCTGTTATAGGAAGCCATACGCCCTCATAACCAGAGACCGACAGGGTGTCGGTCCCCTGAATTCATTTTAGTCTATCCTCTCAATTAGCCTATTTATTTTTATTTTTTGTAATTGTTCGATTTCAAATTGATTTTCCGTTAGGATATGACAATATTGTTCATGGGCAGTTGTAACGAGCCATTCTTTATTATTTCTCAAAAAACATAAGTCGTCAGGGAGATAAGGTGCCTGCCAATTAAAAAGAGAATCGGTTATATTTTTAATTATCTCTCTACTTTTCTCAGAAGTACGGAAATAATAAACCATTGCCGTTGGAACAGAGAGTGTACCAGGCCATGCACTTTGTTCCTTATTGCAAATAAAATCATCCTTTAATTCCCCCAATAGAATATCAAAGGATTGGTGGTAAGTAAGTTGACTGTGCTTAATAAAAAGAAAGATGTCGCATTTATCAAATGCAAGTTGAATAAGCTCTTTATAATTTTCACCCTTAGGTTCGTTTAAGATAATTCTCATGATATCCTCCCAACAGTAGTTCCCTTTTGCGTATGATTTCCTATAACGTAGGATTACCGAAGTGCGAAATAATTCCGATATAGGTTCGCAAACATAATTCTATGCCGGAACATCTTGGTTTATTGCGCATTATTCTACAATTGCGACCTATATCTTATTATTTACTTTTTCGAACTATATTTTTTACCTTTTCGCTTACTTCCGTCTTTGACCTTTATAACATTACTTCGTTGCTG
>CAYFMO010000147.1:0-1182 GCA_964344225.1 uncultured Muribaculaceae bacterium
CAGGTTGAAGTAGATGGCTTTACCCATTTCTTCCTCGATGTGTGCATAGAAAATAGGGTCTTCAAAAAGTTTTGTGAAGGCATCAGTTTGGTCTTTGAAGCAGGATTGGGCAGCTTTTTCAAAGATTTTAGGGAAGAGATTTTTTACAAACATGTTTTCGTCAGAGCTTTTGGCTTGCTTAGTTAGGCCTTTTTTGTCTTTTTGCATTGCACCATAGATTGTCTCCATTATGACTTTGTCGGCTTCCGTAAACTCACCTTGGTACATTCCGTTGATTCTTTCGATGATATTGTCTAGCAAGTCCTTCTTCTCCTCTACTGGAGAAGCTGTTCCTCCCTTTTCGCCTTTAAGGGTTTTGTCCTCAGGAGTTGGATCTAAGGTTATGGAACCCGAAAATCCCTCATTGAATTTTTGATGTTCAAGGATTAGCATATTTGTTAAGTCTACCTTTTTGCGTGGATTTTTAGGCAACAATTTGAACAGAATTTCAGTAAATATATAGGTCTTATATAATTCCACATCGTAGGTTCTAACAATTTGAGCCATATAAGAATAAAAGCGGTTAAAAGCTCTGACAAGATATCGAACCTGGAGCCTATCCTCCTCTTTCAGCGCGTTATAATTTTCCAAAACAGGGGTAAAAAGCGAAGTCAACTTGCCCATATCCTTGCTATTAGAGTATACATCAAAAACTTTCTCTACTAACTCATCACTCAAGTTAGAGGATAGATAAGACTTCATTTTTTGTTCATAATCATATATAATATTCACGTCAATATCCTCACCGAGCCAAGTATCCTCATAGAAAGGTTGGAATGAGGCCTTGATGGATTTAGCAGTATTTGCAAAATCCAAGACATAAGTATCAACCTTACCCTTGCAACTCCTGTTTAGACGCGACAATGTCTGCACAGCCTTAACACCCCGCAAACCTTTATCTATAAACATTGAATGAAGTAAAGGCTCATCAAAACCAGTCTGATATTTATTAGCCACAATCAAAACATTGAAAGCATCGGACTTAAAATGTAGTGGAAGATTTCCTTCAGTGATTTTTAATTCTGGAGTACTATTCAACTCTGGTTCTGTATAATCAACACCACTATATGAAACGGTTCCAGAAAAAGCCACCAACGGTCTGACATCAGTATAACCATTTTTGGCGCAATATTCCTTCATTGC
>CAYFMO010000148.1:0-1115 GCA_964344225.1 uncultured Muribaculaceae bacterium
TTAAAATCCTAAATATTTTATTGAATACTTTTTGCTAATTTTCCTTGTTATTACTATTGTAATCATACAACAAAGCAAAGTCAGTGTTATTAAAACAAACTGATTTGCGAAATACCCATCGATTGAAATTCGATTGATTAGAGGTCTGATTAAATAAGATAAAAAATACATATGTAATAAATAAATCCCGAAACTTATGTTACCTAAATATGTTATCGTTTTCCACACAATTGAATCTGACTTATAATTTAAATCAAAAGAAAATAACATCATTATAATAGCAAGTGAATAAGCAAAAGCTCCTATTTTAATTCCTAATCCTGTAAACTCATTTTTGAATGCAATTGTGAAATATGTTTCTGCTATAGAAAGAGCTAATCCTAATATTGTGAAAACAGCAAGATAGGACATTTTTATTTTGACTTTATTTTTGCCTAGATATATGCCAATTACAAAAAATAGAGCCCAAACTGGAAAAGGACCAGCATACAATATAAGTGGTAATGCTATATCTAGTATCTTGGTCAGATAAAATATAACAATCAAAGATGCCATGCTCGTTAATGCGCTGATTACTACCATTTTACCCCCCCATTTTGTTGAACCCTTTTTGCATAGTAGGTATTAATATATAATACTGCATAATTAAAGGAATAAAATAATAAACAGAGAAGCCTCCAATAAAAAAATATATTATTGGCTTAATAGCAAATCCATGTTTGTAAATTGATAATAGCAATATAGGTAAACTCCAAATAATCATTGGAATATATACCCTAGGTAGTTGTTTTTTTAAGAAAGTGAGATATTCTCTGTTTGTATTAAGTAGTTTGTTAGACATAAAATACCCAGAAACTGCTAAAAAGAGTGGTACAGCAAATCCAATAATTTGTCTCCATATAATTGCCAAATGATATGATAATAAGTTTGATTGGTCTATTTCAAATGCAACAAAAGTGTGAATAGCAACAACACATATTATTGCTATACCTCTTAGAAAATCAAAGTATTCTATTCTTTCTTTGCTCATATCTTATTATAAAAATAGGATTACAATTTCTTCATTCCCAATTTACCCTTAATTGCCTGGGCATAATGGTAAATTCTGGTTTTAA
>CAYFMO010000149.1:0-1068 GCA_964344225.1 uncultured Muribaculaceae bacterium
AGAACTTAATAATCACTACTAAAATCTTAAAATAATTAATCTCAACCTACTGTCGAAGAACTAAACCCATTATTTCTCAAATGGGTTGCAAAGATACACACTTTTTCTTTACCTGCAAATTTTTCTAATCTTTTTTCTAACATTTTATCAAAATAACTAGTCATAGTCAAAATTGAACTTTTATATATTACTAATAGTACTCCAAAGGAGAAATTAGGAAAAATAAGTATCTTTGCATAGATGCTCATGGCACTGGGTTCCGAACAGAACATAGGAGAAGTGGCAAAATTGAAATATAAGAACAATTGAAAATAATAGAAATAATGAACAATATTTTAGAAAGATTTAAGAAGTACATTAGTATAGACACTCAGTCTGACCCTAATTCAGATACTGCTCCAAGCACGCAGAGCCAGTTTGATTTGCTAAACTTATTAAAAAGCGAACTTAAAGATCTTGGGTTAGAAACAGATTTGTCAGAAAAGGGGGTATTAATGGCTACTCTAGCAGCTAATTGCGAGAAAGATATTCCTACTATTGGGTTTATTGCCCATGTAGATACATCTCCTGATGCTCCTGGGGCTTGCACCAACCCACAAGTCATAAAAAACTATAATGGCGAGGAAATAGAACTCAAAGGCGTGGCAGGCTTAAAGCTTTCGCCAAGGGATTTTCCAGAACTTTTACAATATAAAGGTCAAACAATAATAACTACTGATGGCACAACACTACTGGGCGCAGATGACAAGGCTGGTATTACTGCAATTATGACGGCAGTAAAACACCTAGTCAAGAACCCAGAAATTAAGCATGGTACTATTAAGATGGCTTTCACTCCCGATGAGGAAATTGGTAGGGGAACGGAAAACTTTGATGTAGAAAAATTTGGAGCAGACTTCGCTTATACTATTGATGGTGGGCAAATTGGGGAATTACAGTTTGAGAATTTCAATGCTGCTTCTGCCAGCGTATATATAAAAGGGAGAAATATACATCCTGGCTATGCAAAGGACAAAATGAAAAATGCCACTCTCATCGGCATGGAATTCAATAACTTACTGCCAGAAA
>CAYFMO010000150.1:0-1068 GCA_964344225.1 uncultured Muribaculaceae bacterium
TAAATACAGATATTATTCCAGATGGGTGGTATACTGTTTTTGATGAAAAGAATGAAATAGATGTTAATATTACAGTTTATGATGACCAAGTACTTGGTTACCAGCTTTTAGAGGATTCTACTGAATTGATAATAGATGGAAAATTGAATTCAAATAATATAATTACAAATCTTTTTAAGGACTCACAAGTAAAGCCAGATATAAGGGACATAGAGTTAATTACTCAATATATAAAAGAAGAATATAAAATGCCTGAGTACTATACTTTTGAACATAGAAATAAATTTGATCCAAAGTTAATAAGTAATAAAATGATTAAAGAAATAGATGAAGAAGAACCCTATGAATATTGGCTTAAAGATTACTATGATAAAAATCCAATATTAGAAAATCTATATAGAACTTTCTATGCCTTCAAAAAAACTGTATTAGATACTTTAAAAGAATATAAAGATGCAGAAATAACAACTATAGATGATAGAGAAGAGTACAATATTATACCTGATTTCTACGACTTAGATAAATTGTATTCTGAAATAATAGATGAATATCCTAAATTGACTAATACTAATTTAAATGGAATAAGTTGGAGCAAAAAGGTATATAAATCATGGTTTGCAATATGCTACAAACTATCAGATGGAAGCTATAGTATATTTGTAAATAGTTTACTTAGTTCTCCTAATGTTTCTAGGAAAGCCGTTAAGTATCTTATATATCATGAACTGCTTCATGCAAATGGGCTATGGAACCATGATGATAGATTTAGGCAAGAGGAGTGGAAGTATCCAAATAGTGAAGAGCTTGATGGTGAGCTTGATGAATTAGGACTTAAATATAATATTGACTTTAAGGATTTACAAAAGTTAAGGTTTGAAAATATCACCTTAGAAATACCTAGTAATGAGAAAGGGCAAGATAATATAAAAGAGGATGGGGAAGAAAATAAGGAAGACTCTACCAAGAATGACGAAGATAGTCAATTTAAGTTTTGTAGAGACTGTGGTAATAAATTGCCAATAGAATCTAAATTTTGTGATAAATGTGGAGCTAATGTAGAGTATAGTT
>CAYFMO010000151.1:0-1068 GCA_964344225.1 uncultured Muribaculaceae bacterium
TTTTCAAATGATATAACAGAGACACTTGTAAAAGAAGTTGACGCACTAAAAGATTACTCTCGTCTTCACGTAGTAACTATGCCGAATAGCTTGTATGGCAAACAAATTACAAAATCAATAGAGCAGTGCTGTATTAAAAACTCATTTCCAGTTGAATTCCATAATCAACTAGATAAATCAGTTATAAAACCAAACGAAGTCTACTTAATGCTGAATTCTCAGCACGATGAGGGCCTTCTAAAGTTTGCAAGATTGAGTTCTGAAATGGGTTTAGTAATAGGAGAAGATATTAAGTTAATTTCATATAATGACTCTCCTATTAATGAATTAATACTAAACGGGTTAACAACAGTTTCAACTGACTTTAAACAAATGGGGGAAATGGCTGCTCAAATGATTCTTGACGGAAAGTTAAGCAAAGAAAAATGCGATTTCCGTATGATAAGACGAGCAACCTTTTAAGCATCAAACATATGAAAAAGAGTATTATACTAAATAATGGCGTGGAAATGCCGCTTGTGGGGTATGGGGTGTTTAAGGTAGACCCTAAGGAGTGTGAAAGATGCGTTAGCGATGCCATTAGTGTTGGTTATAGAATGATTGATACAGCACAATTCTACGCTAATGAGGAAGGCGTGGGAAGGGCAATTGCTAAAAGTTCCATACCTAGAGAATATTTATTTTTAGTAACCAAAGTTTGGATAAGTAATTCTGGAGAAGAACGCGCGCTTGCTTCTATTGAAGAAAGTCTTACTAGATTGGGCACTGACTATGTAGATTTACTTCTTGTACACCAACCATATGGAGACTACTACGGAACTTATAGAGCTTTAGAAAAAGCCATTGTGCAGGGGAAAACCAGAGCTATAGGTTTAAGTAATTTTTACAAAGACCGCTACATTGACATAGTGCATCACTCTAAAATAACTCCTGCCGTTGTCCAACTGGAAACAAATGTGTTTAGCCAGCAGACTTTTATGCGTAATATGTTTGCAGAAAATGGCACACAAATTATGGCGTGGGGACCAATAGCACAAGGAAAAGATAACTTTTTCAACAATGAAGTTC
>CAYFMO010000152.1:0-1011 GCA_964344225.1 uncultured Muribaculaceae bacterium
AACCATTTCCAATCAAATGATTATAGACAATGTTTTCCATTATGTGAGTAGGCTCGAACTGACGAAAATTTAGTAAAGCATTACGAAGTCCCAAGTCAGAGAAATAATATTTATAGAGCGAATCTATGTATCTATTCCCTTTAATATCAAAACGTACTGCTTTATTAATAAGAAAAGAGTCAATGAAATAATCTATATAAGCTTTTATCGTATTGTGGCTTATATTGATTTTTTTTCACTTTTAAATATATTCGACAACTTAGTTGGATTTATCAATGAACCTATATTAGATGCTAGTAAGCTGAAGAGCTCTTCTAATTCAGCATCATTTCTTACATTGTGCCGATTTACTATATCACTCAAATATGTCTCTTTCACGAAATCTTGAAGCATCTCAACCTTACGCGTTTTATCCTTTTCAAGAACAACCATTGGTAAGCCACCATAATACCTATAATCACGCCAAACAGAATTTATATCATCATCTACCTCACTTATAATTTCTTTCAAAGATAGCGGTTGAAGATGAATCTGAACTCCACGGCCTCTAAATTCTGTTACAATATCAGAGGATAGGAATTTTGCATTGCTACCTGTAACATATACATCAAGATTATCAATATGAAGAAACCCGTTTAGCACATCCACAAAGTCTTCTAACATTTGCACTTCATCTATTATAACATAGTGCATTTGATTATCCTGACTAGTTAAATTTATTACATGTTCATACAAAGTTTCAGCCTTACGATATTCTCTATGAGCAAAGGAGTCAAGCTGAAACTCTATAATATGGCTAGCCTCAACCCCATTTTCCAGCAAGTGTTCCTTAAATAGATTAGAAAGCAAAAATGACTTCCCCACACGACGAAGCCCTGTCACAATCTTAATAAAACGATTGTGCTTATTTTTGATCAATTTTTCAATGTAATGTTTTCTTTCAAATATCATTCTATAGATAATTTTTATGTATTTACACAGTTTTCGTCAATAGCATTATTGTGTGACTAT
>CAYFMO010000153.1:0-1005 GCA_964344225.1 uncultured Muribaculaceae bacterium
CATATCCAACTTCTGCCATAGCAAGCATAAAAGTCTGTGCTGCAAGCCCACAAGTCTTATGTACAACAGTACGCATATCAGGCTCCGAAACAGTTGTAGTCATTGGACGGAAAAGACTAATAGTTTGAGCAAGGAGCTTCCTAAAAACTCCAAGCACTCCAAAGCAACTACTATATATAAAAGGCATCAATCGATTGTAATAGTCTTTACGATTTTTCCACCTCCATTCTTGTTCTTTTTTCGGGTAATTACGGGCAATATTTCCTTTTTCAAACTCCAAAATTGCCTTTGAACGTTTACGATGCAAATCACGACGAGTTACAAAAACAACAATTTGTTTTGCTGTTCTAGTTGATCTTTGATTTAAACAAGCATAGGAAATCTTTTTCATCACATCTGGGTCTGTAATATGATAAAATTCCCATAACTGCATATTTGAACTATTGGGAGCAAGAGTTGCCATCTCTATACACTTCTTAACTACTTCTGTGTCTAGCTCTTTCTCCTCATCAAAATAACGCACAGAACGGCGGTATTCAAGTATTTCTTGTAATGACATAGTATTATGTTTTTAAATTTAATTCTATAGGCTAATGAAAGCAAATATAATAAAATTTATTACATACTAATTGTCGATATTATTGATGCGATTAGGCCCATAAAGTTTCCTGACATATGGACAATTATAGCATAGGCATTATTGTCATATTTTTCTTGGTAATAACCTGCGATTAAGCCAAGAATAAAGGTAAAAATAAGGGTTCTAAAAATAAAATATGCACCAGCTCCCGATAAAATTAAAATTAAATGTGCTAGTGAAAAGGTCAGAGCTGCTATAATTACGGGTAAGCTAATATGCTTTTTGAAGAATTTTATTCCTTTACTTTGAAGTGGTTTTAAGATATTCTGAAGGAAACCGCGAAATAGTAATTCTTCTGCCACGCTTGCCAAAATAAATATAAATAAGAAAATTTGTACAGGTGACATTATATCAAAAGCAAAATG
>CAYFMO010000154.1:0-1004 GCA_964344225.1 uncultured Muribaculaceae bacterium
TTAAGGCTTTGAGGCCGCAGGCATCATTCTTAGTTTGGCTTGATTGTAGGGGGCTCGGTCTTTCTCAAAAAGACCTTGTTGATTTCTTTATAAATCAGGCAGGCCTTGCTCTCAATGATGGTACTGATTTCGGTCGAGGCGGTGAGGGTTTTTTAAGACTAAACATCGGTACTCGTAGGTCTTTACTTGAAGAAGCTTTAGAGAGACTTGCAAGGGCAATTGAAAGGTAAGCAGGGGCAATTGAAAGGCCTGAGGTGGCTATGCAATAATCACTATGAATATGTCATATATAAAAACATTAGAACTTCGCACTAAACAAAATGTGGGGGCGGATGGTAGGGCGCGGTGTTTTTGGTGCAATCTTGATAATCCTATTTATGTTGAGTATCATGATAAGGAGTGGGGAGTGCCAGTTCACGATGATACTAAGTTATTTGAGCTTTTACTTTTAGAGTCATTTCAGGCAGGGCTATCGTGGGAAATTATTCTGAATAAACGTGAGGCTTTTCGTGTGGCCTTTGATGGGTTTGATTATGAGAAGATTGCTCAGTATGATGATGGAAAGATTGTTCGGGAACGTGATGAGAAAGTTAGTACATATAGTGGTGGAAATTTTCTTCGGGAAGGTGCCGAGCAAGTTGTTCAGGGTGTTAATGAAAAATCAGCTGGTTTCAGTGGTGAGGAACCTGTTCAGAATAGATCTTGTAAGATTGAAGAGCTGATGCAAAATGAAGGAATTATTCGCAATAGGTTGAAAATTTCAGCTGCAGTCACAAATGCTCGGGTTTTCATGGATATTCAAAAGGAGTACGGTTCTTTCGATGCTTATATATGGGGTTTTACAGGTGGGGAGGTAATCTACGAATGGGACAAAACAAGCTCGCCACTTTCTGATGCAGTTTCCATAGACCTAAAAAAACGTGGAATGAAGTTCGTCGGCACCACAATTATCTATTCCTACCTCCAAGCCATCGGCATCATTAACTCCCATTTCCCAGGATGCT